>JALHOV010000063.1:0-18132 GCA_022842865.1 Vulcanimicrobiota bacterium
ACCGCCCCCCCGGCGGCGACTAAGCGGGGGGTCTTAGGGGGAGGCGCGTCAGCCCCCCCTAAAACTAACAAGTGGGGGGTCTTAGGGGGAGGCGCGTCAGCCCCCCCTAAAACTAACAAGTGGGGGGTCTTAGGGGGAGGCGCGTCAGCCCCCCCTAAATCACGAGTAGTATGGAGGACAGATCGAACATGGTTGACGAATTGGCAAAGCTGGCGGAAAGTCTGCATCCCGAGCAAGGGACCCTGCAGACCGCAATCGATAACCTTTTTTTGCATCGCTGGCAAGGCCAAACGGAGCCGGCGCATGGGCTGCAGCAACCAGCCCTGTGCGTTGTAGCTCAGGGTCGCAAGATCGTGACCCTGGCTGACCAAACCTACACCTATGATCCCAACCACTACTTGCTGGTTTCCGTGGATCTGCCCACCGTAGGCAAGGTGATTGAGGGACCCTATCTGGGTGTTCGACTGGATCTCCCCCCCGGTCTGATCAACGAAGTGATGTTGCGAACCCAAAGCGACCCGGAAATCGGAGTGACCGACCAGCCCGGGCTGGGCGTCAGTCCCCTGACCCCGGCCCTGCTCGGGGCCCTGGTGCGCTTACTGCGCTTGCTGGAAACCCCGGCGGATATCCCTGTGCTGGCTCCGCTGATCCAGCACGAGATCGTCTACCACCTGCTCACCGGCCCGCAGGGGGACCGGCTGCGCCGCATGGCCCGCCCGGGCTCCACCGGAGTCATCGGCGCCATCCGCTGGCTCAAGGACAACTTCACCGAGCCTTTGCGCATCGAGCACATCGCTCGCCAGTTCAACATGAGCTCCTCGGGACTGCATCACCAGTTCAAAGCCGTGACTGCCATGAGCCCCCTGCAGTATCAAAAGCAGCTCCGTCTGCAGGAAGCCCGCCGTTTGCTGCTCTCGGAAGTAGCCGACGCTGCCTCGGTCAGCTATCAAGTCGGCTACAACAGCCCCTCCCAGTTCAGCCGCGAGTATAGCCGACTCTTCGGCTACCCACCCCAACGCGACATCGCACGAATCCGTGGATTTGCCGTCAGCATGTCCTGACTCCCGGACGGTCATAATCTGCTAACCATTTGTTTACAGAATGACGGAATCTGTAACAAAGTTGCTAACCACATCGGAGGCCTGGCTGCCTATACTTGGTTTATGATCGCCGAACAACTCTCCCGCTCCCAGTTCCAGCGCCAGCTCCAGAATCGTCTCTGGGAACTTCGTCAAGATGGCCAGGACGGACGCCACCTCAAGAGCTTTCTGGCTCGCTTGCGAGCGGTGCCGGGCCAGACGGTCGGCGACATATGCCACAACTGGTCGCGTTCCCAGGCGGAACGCCGCCCCATCTATCAACTGCTCTGGCTGGCCATCGCCTTGCTTTCCAGCTCGCTGCTCTTTAAAACGGCCGGCGTCAGCGCTTCCCTGTTCGCCCTGGCCGCTACCGGTGTGGTCTCCGCGATTCATCTCCAGGTCCTCTGGCACGAAGAAGGACGCTTTGCCAACGAACTACTGGCCCGTGCCGACTCCGCCCACTGCTCCCTGGTTCCGGCGAGTCCGGCTCGCTGAGGGAGCCTTCGCACGGCCGCCCATCTGGCGATATTCTTGCAGCGAGATCACGCCCTCTTCCAGCAGTTCATCCAGATCCGGGCGCAGTGGCGCCAATCTCATGGGCTTGGCGCTGGCCATCAGGGATGACTGGGCGACTTTGTGGTTGGCCAGGTAAGCGTTCAGATAGGTTAAGGCCGCCTTGACATTGACCTGCCTTTGCGCCTCTCTCAGTTGCTCTCGCGAGTGGCTCAACTGGGAAGTAAGGCTCTCGATTCGAGCCGCCAGTTCCTTCAGACGCGCGGGTTTGGCCTTCGCCTGCTTGAGCGAAGCCGTCAGCTTCTTATGCATATTCTCGAATTCGATGCGGGCAATCGCCCCTTCTTCGTAAAGACGAGCATATTCTGCGTCTTTGTTTTTCAGTTCGGCAGACTCGTCTCCGCTTCTGAGTACGCGCTGCCGCTCTGCCTGGGCAGATTTCAGTTGTTGCTGCGCGCGTAGAAACTGGTAACGAGCGTAAAGGTAGGAGCGATTTCGCTCCTCGGGTGTGACCGGAGTGACCGCATATTCGGCATCTCCGGCCCCATAGTCGATGAACTCCCCGGCCGGACCGCGCATTTTGACGTCCACGTGGTCCCTTGCCACGATGCCGACCGGGTCGCCGACTTTCAGTCTCTGACCCACTTTGACCAGCGGGATCAGGTGGCCATAGGTGGCTTCCCGCGATCCGGTCACCACCGAGATGCCTTCTTCCTGCCCATACCAGGGAGTGATGGCCACCACCTCACCGTCCCAGGCGGCCGGGACGACCGTTCCAGCCGGCATGGCCACATCGTAGCCATAGTGGAGGCCCGGATGACTTCGATAGATTGAGACCGTGCGCGTATCGCTAAATCGGCCGGTCACGATGGCGTCCGGGTAGCTGGTGCGGGCCGTGGCCAGCAACTGGCCCAGCGTCATCGGCATCGCGGCGGCAGCAGTGGTGGGGTTGGAGCCGACAAACTGAGAAAGGCGATCGAATTCATTGGCGCCCGCCATCCCGGGGAGCATAGCCAGGAGAGCGGCCAGGAGGAAAGATTTGTTCATCTGCTGAGTATAGAACACGACAGGAGCCAACGCGACGCCCCTCGGTCCAGTTCCTTAGCGGGACGAAAGTCTTATCTTGACGGCGCGGTCAGCGGGACCAGGCGGGGGCGCCGGCTTTGATCATCAGGGCCTCCGTCGGCCAGTAGCCGCGCCGCACCGATTCACACGGGCTGCTTTCTCTTTGCGCCCAGACCGTTCGTGGTTTGCTGCGCAGGAGCCGGGTGACCTGATCCAGCGTCTCATCGGCAAAATGCTTGCTGCTGCCGCAGAGCAGTCTCTCCAGACGCCACAGAGCATAGAGCTGGGCCGACGAATTGGGAGCTTCCAGCCATGGCAGCAGTTCCTCGATGCGATTGGGGGCGGCCAGCACCTTATCCAGGTCAGACAGCTCCTCCGGTTCCGTCATCTCGGTGCCGGTCGGTGCGCTTGGAGCGGGTCCCGTCTCCAAAACCGGTCCAACAAAACCGCGCGGCGGGTCGGCTCGCACCAGGGGAACACTGGCGGGTGTGCCGGGTGCTGGCAGGCTAGCTTGAGCGGGATTGTCGCCTATCCACACGGCTGCTGACAGAATGCGGGCCAGCCGCGCTTCGTTGAAATAGCGCACGAACTCGTGGCCCTGGGGGATGTCGCGCTGGTCAAAGAAAACGGCTCGACGTGAAAAGACAGTATCGTATTGGTGCTCGGTCATATGCGGAAGAGCCGAACCGCCGGCCATACCTCGCGCCATCTGGCGTACTTGCAGCACCTGGTCACGAAAACCGTTGCCCACGTAGGGAGAAATCGTCATCCACATCAGGTCCACCCGCGACTGGGGGCTGTCAAACTCAATCTGGCCGTTGGACCACACATTATAGTCCAGGTCGGAACCGGTTAAAGCCCAACTGTTCCAATGCAGGGCCTGACCGGGGTCATAGGAAGCGGTTTTGGGAATTTCATCTTCATAGACCATGTTCGGAAACAAGGCTCCGGCCGAGACTTCGCAGCCCAGGCTGTGAGCTAACACGTTGATCTTGGCGCGCGGAAACTCTTTCTGCAGGCGCAACAACACCTGGCGAGCGGCCTGGTGGCCGACCAGGCGGGCCCGTTCTACTTTGGCCAAATAGACGTTTGTTGCGCGCCACGGGGTCTGGGCCCCGGGGGCGGCCGAGTCCCACTCCAGTCCCACCACCACCGAAGTTCTGCCCAGTTTGGTCAGGGCTGCGTAACAGCGGTCAGCGACCTCCTGGAACTGATGGCTCCGTCCTCACGAGGGACGTTGTAGCCGTGCACCAGCACAACGATGTGGTCGGGCTGATCCTGAATGCGGTGAACGTTATAGAGCGTCTCTCCGATAGTGAATTCTGAGATTTGCGCGCCGTCGCCCAGCCAGGCCAGCACAAAGGGTTGCTGCGCCAGGGCGGCGCCGCTCAACATCCAGGCCAGCAAAATTCGTGTAAAAATCTTCAATAGAAAAAGCATACTAAGCCTCCCTGATTGTTCCTGCGCAGGGACCTCCTTGGCGGCGGGTGAACGCCGTATGCAATGGAGCAAATGGTCTTTGTGGCCGTCAGACCCGACGGCAAGCGTCACGAGTGGACTCTAGAGGACGAGGAGTATCAGGTGGGTCGTGCCGACGGTCAAACCCGGCCCTACCATCTGCCCGTCGAAGGGGATCCGCATCTGTCGCGCCAGCACTTTTTCGTACGCGTCCACAATGGACGCCTGCTGGTGCGGCGCCATCCCGGGGCGCGCAACCCCTTGTTTTGGAACGGGCGGGAGAATGATTCTTTTGAGATCAAGGTCGGCCAGTTTTTTACCACCGGTAAAACTCAGTTCGGTTTGCGCCGTCAGCAAGCGCCCGGAGAACTGACCCTCTTTGGCCTCTCCAAAGAGAAAGCGCGCCTGCGCCGTCTCCAGGATTGTTTTGATGCCGTCATTCAGTTGCTGGAGCGCCTGCGCAGAGATCCGACCAGCGCCACCCCCTGGCGCCCGGCCTTCGAAGTCATTCACAACCTGCTCCCTCGGGTGGAGCAGTTGCTCTTTGTGGAAATGTTCGGCTCCAAGCAGCGCGTGCTGGACCGCCAGGGGAGCGGCGAAGAATCGATTCCCTCCGAATTGGTCAGCCAGGCTCTAGAGCAAAATTCCACCGTCACCCTGGTCACCCGGGCCCCCCTTCAGGAGGGCGACCAGACCGTGGCCGCTCTATCGCGCTGGCGGGTGCTCTCGCCGTTGCACGGCCTGGAGTCCAGCTCCTACGCCCTTAGCGCCTCGGGTAGCGGTTATCTCGAAGCGGAGGACCTGGAGGAGGTGGCCGCCATCATCGACCTGGTGGCCGAGCTGGTGGGCCACCATCTGGTGGTGCAACAGGCCTCGGAATACAGCAACCTTCTGGGCGTTTTTGGGCACCACGTGGGCACCTTGTTCAAGACTTCAGGAGCTCTGCGCTTGTGGAACGACCGCACCCAGAGCCCGGAGGTTCGTGGCGTCATCCATCATTTGTTGCCGATTTGGGGAGTCTCTCAGGCCATCTCGCTGCACAAAAAGCAGGGAGAACAGGGGATCTTGCCGGCCGACTGGGTCAGGCAGGGCTGGAACGATCCCCCGGCGGTGCTGGACAGCCTGCGTTCGCTGGTGGGTTACCTGCATAGCAGCATCTCCAGTGACGCGCCTTTTCTTCCCTGGTGGTTGGAGGGGCAGCCGCTGGCACTGGAGGAAAGCCCGCTGCTCAGCTTGCCGCCACTGAACGACAACCCGGTGGTGCTCGACAAAACACTGGCTTTGACCATCGGGTTGGTGGAGATGCTCAACAATCTGCGCAAATACCCCGAGCCGCGCGGGTCCGGGCGCGAAGATCGGCGGGAACTGGCCGAATTGCCCGAAGAAGAGCGGCGCGTCTACTTTCGGTGCTTTTTGGAAGAGGAGACGGCCGTGGTAGAACTGGAGCAACCGGTGGTCACCGCCGGCGACGGATCCATCCCCCAGTCGCGTAGCCTGGACCGTATCCGCGCGCTGGAGTCGCGCTTGCTGGGGGCTTTGGTGGAAACCGGACGCCCAGCCAAAGTTTCGACCACCAGCCAGCAGCATATCGTGCGCATCCGCCAGCGCTGGGTTTATCACTGGGGAAGGTTATGCCGATGAGAAACCTGAGACTCTTACTGATCGATGACCGTCCGGTCACGGAAATCGAAACCGAATTTCTAGACCTGCAACGGGTGCCTAATGGTGCCGATGAAGATCCGTCGCTGGGCACCTGGGCACAGCATTTACGCCTGTGGAGCGACCACCAGTGGCGTCAGGAGCCCGACCTGGTGCTGATCGATTGCCGATTTGAGGACGATTACCAGTATGTGCCGACCTCGGAAGCTCTGCGTGGTCACGATCCGCGCGGTCTCCTGCACGGCGCCATTTTTATCGCCCGAATGTTTGGCCGAGATCGCTTTCATCCCTTTGGATTCAGCGTTTACAGCATGGATGCCTCGACTTTCCAGAACGACGCTTACGCCCAGACTTTTATGGGCTTCCTGCTGGCTATGCGCGACTCCACCCTGGCCGAAGGCAAAACCGGATTCGTGCGCGGGCGCAAGGACCGCGAACTGGTAGCCACTTGCGCTCAGGAATTGGGCCGGACGGTCAGTCAGAACCCGGCCACGGCCTGGGGCCCGGCCCTGCAAATGTATCGCCAACGCCTGCGCGAGGTGGTCGATTTGCAGGCCATCGTCATCGAAAAAGACAGCTGGCTGAAATGCCTGGATGGGCTGCGCAGCGGCCGCACCCCGGATCTGGCCCTGGCCTGGAGACGCTTTGACGGCAAGGAGGATTGCGTTCGTCTGGAGTCCTTGTTCGCTGACGGCCTGGCCCACGACCAGTGGACGCCGGCGGCCGTAAACCTGGCCGTGGAGTGGTTGGAGTCGCTGTTGGTTTTGGGAGACTATCTGGGCGAAGCGCGCGCCTGGGTGCAAGGGCTGCTCGACGGCAAAGACCCGGAAAGCCTGCCGGTTCCGCGCGGCCAGGATGCTCACGGTCAACGCCTGACTCGATTTTTTCACGCCTGTGCGGGGTTGGTCGCCTGGTACGAGGATCGCCGGGCCGGCGGCAGTGAGAGCAGCTCCAACCTGATTCTAGGCATCGGTCTTTCGGATAAACAGCTCAATCGCTACTTTAAGCCGCTGCTCGACCTGCCCTGGGGTAAGGTGGTGGATCTGCTGGATGAGGGATGGAGCACCGGCATCTGGCCGTTGCCTGGCCAGTGGGAATTGCACCGAGTGGTGCGCGACTGGGCCCGGCAAGTTCACAAAACGGAGTTTCCCCTGACCGGACCCGCCGCGTGAGCGAAGACGAAACGCTCAATATGACCCTGAGCAGTCTGGAGAGTTCCAAAGAAGCTTCCCAGGCTGCCAACATCCCGGGCTACGAGCTGCGTGGGGAACTGGGTCGCGGCACTTTCGGTGTGGTCTGGGAAGCCATCCGCATCCAAACGGGGCAGCGTGTGGCTCTCAAACTGGTGATCCATGAGCAGCGTCTGCACTGGGAGTATTTTCGTCGCGAGCTGGCCCTGCTGGTCGATTTGGAAGACCATCCCTATACTCTCACCGTCCTGGACGCCGATTTATCGCACAGCCCCCCCTTCATCGTCACTCCACTGGTGGAAGGGGGCTCGCTGCATAACCACCAGGATGCAGCTCTGCCCATCTGCTATCGTTGGATTGAGCAAATTGCCGAAGCTCTCCACTACATCCATAGCAAGGGCGTCATCCACTGCGATCTCAAGCCCTCCAACATCTTCGTTACCAACAGCGAAACCATCCGCGTAGGCGATCTGGGCCAATCGCGGCGGGTGGTAGACGGAGAAGTGTCCTGGGGAACCATTGGCTACATGGCTCCTGAACAATGCGATCAGCCGTTGGGGAAACGGAGCACGCCCTCGGTCCTCTGGGATGTTTACGGCTTCGGAGCCACCGCCTACTGGCTGTTGACCAGGAAACGCGCGCGCATTTTCGACAGCGATCAACGCCGTCTGGCCGGCGCTACCGGGGCCGGGCAACTGGCCAGCTACTACGTCGACTGCCTGCGCAACAATGGATTGGTCCCGATCCGCAAGCTGAACCCCGAGGTCAATAAGAATATGGCCGCCATCATCGAGCGCTGCCTGGAGCTAGATCCGGCGCGCCGTACCCAGTCGATGGAGGATGTGCTGGAAGATTTTGGCCGTTGGCGTCGCGGAGATCGCCTGCTGGCGCGGCGTCCCTGGACGCCCCGCTACCGAATGCAGGTGGCGATGCGGCGGACTTCGGTGCAGCTCGGTATCCTGTTAGTGCTACTGCTGATTTTATCCCTTTATTACTCCGTTGCCAGCTACCGCCAACGTCAGTTTGCCCTGCTCACGCAGAGCGGTTTGCACGATTTGGAGTCAGGACGCACCGAGGAAGCCTATTTGCAGTGGGTGTCGGCGCTGAATTTTGCTCCGGGGGACCCCAGCACTCGGGCCCGCCTCTCTTTCCTGCCCGTGCTCATGACCTTTCCCGGCCGGGCCGAAATCAGCTCGGTCGCCTACAACGGGGACGGCAGCTTGCTGGCGACCGGCGCCAAAGCCTCCAGCACCAATCCAGCCGCCAGCGCCCGCGTCTGGGACAGCACCGATGGACGCCAGATCTTGGAAGTGCTGCATCGCGACGGCATCCAAAAAGTAGCCTTTACACAAACCTTGCCAAATCTGATGGCCACCGCTTCCTGGGACAAAACCGGCGTGGTGGTGGATGTGGATCGGAAACGAGCGCTCTTCCAGATCAAGCACGGGCAGGGTCGGGAAAGTCCGAGTTTGACCGACGTGGCCTTCAGTTCTGATGGAAAATGGCTGGCCAGCACCGCTCAGGATGGCTCCATTCGGCTCTGGAGCGTGCCTTCTGGTGTGGCTCAGAAGCTGGAGAATCCCACGGAGGGCCCCGAAGGTCAATATTTGTTGGCCCAACCCGTCGTCTTCACTTCCGACGGAACCCGGCTGGCCGGGCTTTCCGCCAGCCGTAGTGTGCGCCTCTGGGATACCAGCACTGGCCAGGTCTTGCCCTGGCGGTTTGAGGAAACCTCCGATATCAACGACCTGCATTTCCATCCAAGCCGGCCCTATCTGGCCGTTGCTTGCGAAGATGGGACCGTCACCCTGTGGAACACGCAGGATGGGAAGTTGGTGCAGCGACTGAACCACAGCAGCCGGGTGAATTCCATTCGTTTCAGTCGTGGCGGGGATTTTCTCGCGGCTGGTGGTGAAGACGGCGTGGTCAGGGCCTGGGATCTGCGTAGCCGACCTTGGAAGTCGTTTGACCTGGTGCACCAGAAGCCGGTTCGGAACCTTGCCTTTTATCCGAAAGCGCCGCTGCTGGCGGTGGGAATGGGCGAGAAGGAGGAGCTCTGGTCTCTGGTCGAGGCCAATGGAGCCGTGCGCGTGTGGAATCTGGCCAACCGCAAAGCCGTTAGCGACACCCTTCCCCACGAAGGTCCGGTGACCGAGTTAGATTTCCACCCCCGCGCCGACCAGCTGGTCTCCAGTTGTGGCTCGGGACTGCGCGTCTCTTCACTTTACCCGGGTTCTGCTCGCTGCTGGGAACTGCGTTTGCCCGGCAAGGGGAGCCGTTCTGCCCTGCCCGAGCCGACCGCCTGGCAGGCCGAAAGGCTGAGCGGAGGTGGTCTGCAAGTCAAGAATTCCAAAGGCCGCAACCTGTGCCAGGTCAGCCACGGTGAGGGAATTGCTATCAATGCCTGGGCCTTCAGTCAGGACGGGCAGAGCCTGGTCACGGGGGCCGAGGATCGCACCGCCCGGCTTTGGCGTTTGCCTAACGGCGACCCGATGGGCAACCCGCTGCCGCACGAAGGAGCGGTGAGCGCTGTCAGCTTTAACCGCAGCGGGGACTGGGTGGCCACCTCTTCGACCGCCTGGAATTCCACCACGGTGCGCTGCTGGGAGGTGTCGGGCGGGACGCCCATCTCTCCGCCGCTCTACGGCGCCGAAAAGGAAGTCGAGAAGTTGGAGTTTTCGGCAGACGGCTACTGGCTGATCGCCGACGGTCTCTCGTGGAACGTGCAGGTGCCGGCCAGTGAAAGCGACCAGCACCTCTCCCTCAGCATCAGCCGCCGCCTCAAAGCCGGCTTCGGCCCCTACGGCCTGGTCGTCCCCATGCCCTAGCCACGTGCCTTCGGCGACGAGCGAACGGCAGATCTGTCAGAGGTTGTCATGGTTGGAAGCGGAATACCCGGTATATTGTTTTCAGAGGATTTGGGAAGGTGTGGAATTTCATGAAAAAGCTGGTTGCATTGTTGGCCCTGGTCGTACTGGCACAGTCTGTGCCGGCGGACGAGCGTGCCCGGCAAGCCGCGCTTGAAGTTCCGGGCCACAATCACGCAGAGCACGCAGATCACGACCATCGCGTAGAAGTCATCCTGGTTGGCCAGCAGCAGTGGTTCATCGCCGTCTGCTCGCGCAACGATCTCAACGTGCGTTTCAACAACATGAACGACGCTCGCCGCGCTGCCGACGACCACGCTCGTGCCACTGGCCACAACACCGGCGTAACCAGGGGCTGAACTTCGTAAATGTGTCCCTTGACTTGTTACCAATTTGTGGTGATAAGCAATTTATGAGCACTGACCGTCGCCAGAGTTATCGCCTCAAATGCAAACTGCCCTTGCGCTACAGCCGAGGAGGGCAGCGGGTGTGCAGCGGTTATACCGTAGACATTAGCGAGACAGGCGCCTGCCTGGTGCTGGACGAAGCGGCTTCCTCGCCTACCCAGATCACGCTCGAGCTGGAGGGCAAAGTCACTCTGCTGGCTCGCACCGTCTGGGCCGAGCGCCTGCCTGACGGCAAACGTCTCGTGGGAGTTACTTTTGAAGGCATGCATTTCGGCCAATGTGTGACCGTTACCAACTACCTCTCGGAACTGACCACTCGGGAAGCCGCCTGAAACATAAAAAAAGCCCCCCGAAGTCGGGAGGCTTTTGGATAGCAGATTGTGCTTAGCGGAGCTGGGGCGCGATGGGGTTGCCATTGCGCATGTGGTAGGGATCCATACCCAGCACGAAACTGCCGTCTTGATAGCCGGTCTGATACTTCGGGAAGGACACCACGTCGACCAGCACCCGGACGTATCCGCCCATCTGCTTGACGCGAACCTGAGCGACCAGGCCTTCGTTGACCGGGAGCCGCGGTTTGGGCTCCATGCCGCCCCGGATGGAGCTGTTCGGAATATCGATAGCGATGGAACGATAAGCGGACGTTCCAACGGGGAGCTCGTGAACACGAAAGGAGCCTCCGGGAGCGTGCACATTAACGCGGACCCAGCCCTTACCCTTGGTTACACTCACACCGTGGACCACGGCGGCGTCGGCCTGGGCACACAGAACTCCGGCCGCGGACAATGCTGCCAATCCTAAGCACACATTGCGCATCTTGCCAAGAATCCAAGACTTCATTCTTACCTCCTCTTAGCGCACACTCTTTCGCTGCGCCTGTCGATGGCCGGCCTTCAACAACCCACCAAGGGTTCCTTTCCCACGCCTGGAATACCACCGCCCATGTCGCGAGAAGCGGAAGTACTGAAGATTCTGTTGGAAATGAGTCGAGAGATCTCATCGCAGATTCCCATTCGTACGGTGGTCCGACGCCTGAGTTTACGATTGAGGCAACTGCTACGAGCCGACGAGTGCTCGATCATGATTCTCGACGACGGTCGCAAGGAGCTCGCCTTTTCAGAATCGAGCGGATTGACGCGTTGGGAGTTGCAGAACATTCGCTTCCGTATAGGCGAGGGGGTGGCCGGATGGGTGGCCCGGCATAAAAAGCCGCTGCTCATTCCCGACTGTGCCGCCGACGAGCGCTTTGTGGCCATTCCCAATCAGAAGCGCCCGATGATCTCTATGATTTGCGTGCCTATGCTGATCAAGAAAAGGGTCATCGGCACCGTTTCCTTGACCACCCGCGTGCACGACCACGTTTTTAGCGAGCAAGAACTGGAACTGGCGGTGCTGCTTTCGGCCCACATTTCGCTGGCGCTGGAGAACAATCGGCTCTACGAGATTTCCGTGTCGGACGGCCTGACCAACCTTTACAATCGGCGCTATCTCGAGCAGCGCCTGGCCAAAGAGATCTCTTATGCCCGGCGCTTTCGTAAGCCCCTGACCATCGTCATGACGGATGTCGATTTTTTCAAACGGCTCAACGATACCTACGGGCACCAGGCCGGCGACGAGGCCTTGCGCCAGGTGAGCGACACCTTGACGGCCGCCTTGCGTGACTACGATGTGGTGGCCCGCTACGGCGGCGAAGAATTTGCCGTCATTTTGCTGTCCACCCCGCGCGGTCGCGGGGCTTCCACCGCCGAGCGTCTGCGTCAGGCGGTCGAGGACATCGAAATTCGCTTTCGCGGTCAACGCATCAAGGTGACCATCAGCCTGGGAGTGGCCAGCTTTCCTGAAGATAGTGACGATCCGGATGAACTCATTGATCTGGCCGACAAAGCGCTCTATGAGGCCAAGCACCGCGGCCGCAATCAGGTTTGCCTGTTCGAAGGCGCCCGTCCCGTGCGTGCCTCCAAGAACAAGAAAGAGGCCGGCGACAAACGCCGGCCTCCCGTCGAGCGCCGCGGCGGCGATTAAATCGATTCGACGACGAAGGTATAAATGCGAGGTCCACGGCCACCCTCGGTCGCGTAGATTTCGACGGGCGCCCGGTCGCTGTTGGCGGTGAAGCGAGTCTCCAAATGGCGGGTCTCTTTGCTCTGAACTGTCTCACTGCGGTTGACCCCTGGGGCCACGATGTTAACGGACTGACGGTCTTCGCCCTGGGGGTTGCCCTCGACCACGAATTTGAGAACGTACTTCTGGCCCGCCTGGACCGGCACGTTCTGGCTGACTCCGCCGCCGTCGTTCAACTCCAACCAGCGCCGGTTGGTTCTCTTGCTCCAGACCAGCGAGATCGGCTCGCGGGTGACCTTGAAGCCGGGAACGTCCGCCCCAACCTTCAAGGGGGCTTTCCAAACGTAGTCAAACTCCTCGGCATCCGACATGGTCGAGGGATTGGGGGATTCCAGCAGGCCGCCGTTGGCCATGCGGTTGGACTTCATTCCCAGCGACCAGCCGGCTACGGCCAGTCCTAGCGCTAGAACTCCTGTGAGTAAACGATTATTCATAACTTCCTCCCGGACGATAAGTGGGTGGCGTGACCACCCTGTTCTCAGAAATCTTAGCAGGCGATCCCGGTTGCGATGGGGGACGTTTGTTACCAGGGGACGGTACTGGCGTCACTAAGTAGCGGCGATGCTTCTTCTCTTGCTGCTGACCGTTCTGTCTTTCGATAGGGTGCCTTTAGACCAGATCCCTCCCGAGCGTTGCAACTTGATCGACGTGGACGGAGACGGCTGGCTCGATCTGGTCACCGCCTCCCAGGTCTTTGCAAACCGCCAGGGTCAAGGGTTTGCGCGCGCCGCAGGGGCTGACTTGTCCGGGTGCAGTTTCTCGGTGTGGGGCGATTTTAATAATGATGGAGACCTGGATGCTCTGGCCATTACCCGGCAGAATCCGGCCGAATTTGCTCAGGCACCCCGGCACCATCGCGTATTTCTTTCGCGTCAGTGGCTTGAAAGCCGGGAATTTGCCCGTCCCGACCCTTGGAACACGCTGGGAGTGGCGCTTTCCGACCTGGATCGCGACGGCAAACTGGACGTGGCTCTGGGTCAGGCTTATGTCGATGAATCCAAAGGCTACGAAGCCCAGCAGATGCGCGTCTACGCGGGACGGGGCGACGGACAGTTCAGTGAGAAAACCCAAGAATGGGGGTTCCTGACCCCGGGTCCTGCCGGCGCGGCCAATGGCGGCAGGCCTCTCTATGGACTGAGCGCGGCCGACCTGGACAACGACGGCTTTCCCGAGCTCTTGGGCGCGGCTTACGGGCGCCAGTGGAACACGCTTTGGAAACGCACCGGCCAGTTTTACAGTGAGTGCGCAGCCAAATACGGCCTCGACGGCGACTCCATCCGACACGGCAAATACACCGAGGCCACTCGCGAAAAGTTTCGTCAGCGCAACCAGCCCCGGCCCGACGAATTGCCCTTTCGCTCCAACGGCAACACCTTTTGCCTGGCGCCCGCCGATTTCGACAACGACGGCGACCTGGACGTCTTCTCGGCCGATATCACCCACTCGTGGGCCGGCGACTCCAGTGATTTAAGCGCCCTGCTGGTCAACCGAATGGAGACTTTTCAGGAGCCGTTTTTCGAGCGCTGCCTCGAGGTGCTGGCCAGCCCGGACCCGGACACCGGTTTTCAGGCCCGTCCTACCCGGGGCCTGGCCCGCGACCACAGGCCCCAAGCAGCTACCAATTGGAACCAGGGAGACCTGCAGGCCCATTGGGCCGACCTGGATTGTGATGGGAGACTGGACTTGATCGTGTGCGAGTCGGACTACCCCGGCAATCGGTTGCGTGTTTTCCTGCAGAAGGCCGACCATTCGTTTCGCGAGGCCGAAAAAGAGCTGGGCATCGACTTTAACAATTGCCCGGGAGTGGCCGTGGGTGACGTCGATCGCGACGGTGACCCGGATTTGATTACGTTGGGCACCCGAACCCGCTGGCCGGAGGCTCGCCCCAAGCCGGAACTGGTGCTGTGGCGCAACCGCAGCAGCAACCCCTCGCTCCATCTACGTCTGGTGGGAGACGGCAAAACTGCCAACCGCGATGCCATCGGCGCCCGCCTCTACCTGGAGACCGACCAGGGCACCCAGATGCGCGAGTTGCAGGGCTCCTATGGCCACTGGGGCCAGCAGACTCAGCCTGGCGAAGCGCACTTTGGCCTGGGTGCCGCCATTCCCAAGCGAATCCGTGTGGTCTGGCCGAATCAGGCGGCCAGCCAGACGCTCATCGAGAATCCCCCCGCCAACGGCTGGCTGGTCATCCACCAGACAGACGGTGAAACCGCCCGGATGAGCCGTTTTGAGGCAGGGCGCTTCCGCTAGACCAGTTGCAGCAGGGTTTCCTCGAAGGTGGTTTCCAGGTCATCCAGGCCCTGGCGGTGGAGCAGCCATTCGCCCTCCAGCCGGTCGACGGCCAGCGCGAAGCCTTCCAGGCGGGTGTAGTAAAAGAGCATGCGTTGCGCCGTCAAGAGCATCAACAGGCGGCCCAGAAAGCTGCTGCCCAGCCAGACGGTTTTGCGCTCGATGACGTGGCTCAAGTAACGGATCGCCGGCTCGCTCATTTCGCCCTCGAAGGCATTTCGGATGGGCGCGGTCCAGCCGCGGCGGGTGCTCAAGTATTCTTTTTCGGCCCGCACCGCCGCCGCCACCTCGGCCGCGCCGTAGTTGTCTTCGCTTTCCAGGAATCCGACGGCCGAGGCGCTCAAAAGCAGCACCAGGCGTTCCAGAGACTGAGGGTGCAGCCCCAGGGCCACTCCCAACGTGCTGGCCACTGCATCACATAAATCGTGGGGGAGGCGACTCAGCCAGTGAGCCTCCCAGTCTTTATAGGTCTCCCAGTCCAGCCGGTAGTGGCCAATCGGAGCGGGCTCAAAACCGATACGCGGAACCCCCCGAGCGAGCAGGTCCTCGAGCAGCGGAACATGATCGGTCCACTCGACCCCCTGCGCCTGAAAAACGGCCGTGCAGCGAAAGGACACTCCCACGTGAACCCCGTCCGGGCTTTGCGCCAGCAGGAACGGGAACTGACGGCATACGCTCGGCTTGTCCGGATGGATTTTGCACAGGTTCTGTGGACTGAGCTCGAGGCATCGGCCCTGATCATCCTGCATCAGTCGCAGCCGGGGCCCGTCCTGGTCCAGTTGCCAGGATTTGCCCGCCGCTTCCTCAGGATCGACCCAGACTCGCCAGTGCTGGCAGCTCTTGCCACATTGAATGCACGCATAGCGAACGTTGACCGGGAAGATAAACACGCTTGCTCCTTACCGTAAGAGCCGGGCTTTCCCTGTTGGCTGAGCATGGTCGGTGCGCCGGACTCCGATAGGACTCGGCGCCGGCTGCATTACTCTGATGTTCACCGGAGTGCTTGCGGGCGTGCCGACTGGTTTCGGTGGCACCCCAAAGTTGGCCAAAAACGGATAGGGAGACCTCGGCTCAAGGACTAAACCTGACGCTCCGAAGGGGACTTTAGCCATGAAACAGACCTGGAAACGTAGTTTATTGGTGGGAGTTTTGTGTCAACAGGTGTTTGCGCAAGAATCCATAGACCGCACCAGCTTGCCCATCGCCTGGCCCAAGCGCGCCCACAGCACCGTGCTCAACGCGCGCAATAGCACGCCTCCCCCGGTTTTTCAGGTGAAAGCCCCACAAGGAGCCCCCAACGTGGTGGTGATTCTCATTGACGATATGGGTTTTGGGCAACCCAGCGCTTTTGGCGGTCCGGTGCGTATGCCCACGCTCGAAGGTCTGGCCAGCAAAGGACTGAGCTTCAACCAGTTCCACACCACCGCCCTTTGCTCGCCAACGCGTATCGCTTTGCTGACGGGGCGCAACCATCACACCTGCAACATGGGCTCGATCACCGAGACGGCTACTGGCTACCCAGGCAACACCGGCATGCGGCCCGACTCGGTGGCCCCCCTGGCCGAGATGTTGCGTTTGAACGGATACGCCACGGCTGCCTTTGGTAAGTCGCACGAGACGGCCGCCTGGGAAACCAGCGCGGCCGGGCCCACCGACCGCTGGCCCACCCGCTCCGGATTTGACAAATTCTATGGCTTTATCGGCGGCGAAACCAATCAGTGGGCCCCGTTGCTGTTTGACGGCATGGCCCGGGTAGAGATGCCTAAAGATCCCAAATACCACTTTATGACCGACATGACCGACAAGGCTATCGCCTGGACGCGCTCGGTTCACGCCATGGATCCCGATCGTCGTTTCTTTGTCTACTTTGCCCCCGGGGCCACACACGCGCCTCATCACGCTCCCCAGGAGTGGATCGACAAGTACAAAGGCAAGTTCGACGGCGGCTGGGACAAAATGCGTCAAGAAACACTGGCGCGCCAAATTGAACTGGGGGTGGTGCCGGCCGGCACCAAAAAGGCGCCCAAGCCCAAAGAAAACAAAGACTGGGACACTTTTAGCGCCGACGAAAAGCGACTATTTGCTCGTCAGATGGAAGTTTTTTCTGGCTTTGCTGAGTATACCGACCACGAAATAGGACGCTTCATTCAGTCCCTCAAAGACACGGGGCAATTTGACAACACCCTGCTGATCTATGAGGCGGGTGACAATGGGGCCAGCGCCGAGGGTGGCATGAATGGCCTGTACAATGAAATGACCTACTTTAACGGCGTTCAGGAGACGGTCAAGGACGTGCTGGGCCACTACGACCAGTTGGGCGGCAAAGACTCCTACCCGCATTATGCGGCCGGTTGGGCGGTGGCCGGTGACACTCCCTTCCAGTGGACGAAGCAGGTCGCTTCCAGCTTTGGGGGCACGCGCAATCCGCTGGTAATGTCCTGGCCCGCAAGGATAAAGAGCAAAGGCCTCCGTTCCCAATTTCACCACGTCATCGACCTGGCTCCCACCATTCTGGAGGCGGCCGGCCTGCCTCAGCCCAAGTCGGTCAACGGCGTGGTGCAGGACCCCATTGAAGGGGTGAGCATGCTCTACACCCTGAACCAGGCTCAGGCCCCCAGCACACATACCACTCAGTATTTCGAAATTTTGGGCAATCGCGGCATTTATCACGACGGCTGGCTGGCGGGCACCGTCCACCGCGCGCCCTGGGAGATGACCCCGCGCCGGGCTCTGGAAGAAGACCAATGGGAGCTCTACGATACCCGCTCGGACTGGAGTTTGACCACCGATCTGGCGGCCAAGAATCCTGAAAAACTGAAGGAGATGCAGGCGCTCTTTTTGCGGGAGGCGACTGCCTACAACGTGCTCCCCCTGGACGACCGCGTACTGGAGCGCATGAACCCCACCCTGGCCGGCCGCCCGGACCTGCTGGCAGGGCGCACCAGCCAGACGGTTTACGCGGGCATGACGGGGATGATGGAAAACACCTTCATCGACATGAAGAACCGCTCGTTCTCGATCAGCGCGGACGTGGAAGTGCCGGCTGCGGCCAACGGAGTGATCCTTTGTCAGGCCGGTCAGTTCGGAGGCTGGAGCTTCTATATGCGCGACGGCCGGCCTAAATTTGTCTACAACTACCTGGGCCTCAAAGAATTTAGCCTTAGCGCCGCCCAGCCCATACCGGCGGGTCCGGCTCAACTACGCTTCGACCTGGCCTATGATGAAGGCAAGCTCGGGGCCGGGGGAATGGGCAGTTTGTGGCTCAATGGCAAGAAGATCGGGGAAGGCCGCATCGAGGCCACTCAGGCCCGCATGTTTTCTGCCGATGAGGGAGCCGACGTGGGTCTGGACGAGGGAACCCAGGTCACCAAAGATTATAAGGACGCTGAGGGACGTTTCACGGGTACGATTAAGAGCGTCACCCTCAAGGTTGAGCCTATCAAACAGGCTCAGGCTCGCAAGGTAGAAAAGGACTGAGGGG
>JALHOV010000063.1:18142-22213 GCA_022842865.1 Vulcanimicrobiota bacterium
GGGGGGCTCCCCGAAGAGGCGCCGATATTGCGCGCAAAAACGGCCCATGTGCCAAAAACCTTGCCGGGCAGCGATTTCAGAGACCGTGTCGAGGCCAGGCATGCTGACTTTCAGTTGATTGCGCGCCCGGTTCAGACGCAGCATCAGTTGGTAGTGGCAGGGGCTCAAGGCGTAGTGTTCGCTAAACACCCGCCGCAACGTGCGCTCGGAAATGAACAGGGCGGCACAGATGTCGCCCAGAGTCATTTCCGGGCAGTCTTGCAGGCGCTCGCGGATGGCTCCGGCCAGGTAGGCTTTTTCGTGGCACAGGACCGGGCCGGCTGGCGAAGCTGGCTTAAGTCCGAGACACAGGGCCGTGCAGATCAGATCACTCAAATGCCGACTGCTGGACGGGGCCTGGCGAACCAACTCGAGCAGAGACTGGGCGGCCTGGGAGGGGAAACCCAAAACGGCGCCCTGGGCCAGGGCGTTTGGCAGGGAGTGACCGAGGTGGCTTTCCAGCAACTGGGCCGGAAAATTAAGCATCACGGCGCTGAATCCGGGCTTCAAAAACTGGTGCGAGGTGGGGGTGGATCCGCCCTTAATAAAAATCTGGCCGGGCGCCAAAGAGTTATGATCGTAGCGGTTTTCGGGCTCCCCACCGGTGCACAGCGTAACATGTATCCGACCCGGGGCTACCTCGCCGAACCCTTCCACCAGGGTGCTCACGGTAACACTGGCGCTGGAGAACACGCCGATGGGATGCATTTCAATGGTGGCCCGCAGCGGCCCGCTGGCCAGTTGTCTGTAGTTCAACTGGAGATGTGGCAGGCTGGCCGCGGCCGCCTGGATGTCGGTGTATTCATACAGCATGAACCCCCAAGTGATTAAGAGTCCAACGCCAAAAGCCCTGCTAAGGTTGGTGGCTTTGCTGTGTCTGGCCCTGGTCTGGCACACTCCCGTCCGGGCCCAGCCCTCGAGGGACGAGCGCACTCTGGACGGTAGCGGCGAAGTAAATGCCAGCTATACGCAAATCCCGTCGACTCTGCAAACAGAGTATCAGTCGTTTTTTGACGAGCGGTTGTGGCTGAAAGCGGGCGGATTTGTGCAACTGGAAGCCTTGGGCGATTTTGGCACGCGTGGCAGACCTTTTGCCCTGACCCCCTCCCAGTTGGGTTCGCCCGGCTCGGATAGTGCTGGCTTTGTGCCCCTGGGTGAGGATGCCCGCCTCAGGTTTCGGCGCACTCGTCTTTACCTGGACGCCTACTCCCCCTATCCTGGCTGGCGCGGCGGACTTCGTGGTTATGCCGAGGTCGACTTCTCGGGGAAAAATGGGCAGCTCAATGTTCGCCATCTTTACCTGACACTACCTTATTTCGTGATCGGGCGCACCAACTCGGCCTTTAAGGACCCGAACGCGGAGCCGGAATCGGTGGACCCGGGGGGACCCAATGCCAAATTGGGTTTGCGACAGCAGGGTGTGCGCCTGGTCCTGCCGGTGGGTGAGGACGTATTTTCCTTGGGAGTCGAGGATCCGGGGCCGGGCCTCTCGCCGGTGGGCACCGACCTGAGCGACGACGGCCTGGTGCGCAAAGTGGACCTGACGGCCCATTACCGGAAGAATATGGAGTGGGGGCACCTGCAACTCGCGCTGGTGCGGCGCGATCTGAGTCTGTTGGATGGCTCCTCTACTCAGAGTTTTGCTGGCTGGGGAGTGGGGCTCAGCGGCCAGGTATTTGTGGACGATCGCGACAATTTCCAGTTCGAGGTGGCCGGCGGCCCGGGTATCGGACGCTACCTGAACGACCTCGCTGCCACGCGCTCGGAGCTCGGCGTCGCCGCCAGCGGCCAGGTGGGAACGCAGGTTGCTTGGGGCGGCTACCTGGCCTATCAGCACTGGTTAGATGAAGAGACGCGCTTGAATACTTACCTGAGCACGGTGCAGGTGAACCTGTTGGGCGGCCAGCCGGCCGATAGTCTGCAGCGCAGCTACAAGATTTCGCTGAACGTGATGCGAGACTTGAGCGATAATCTGCGGGCCGGACTCGAATACCAGCACGGCTTGCGCGTGAGTCGTGACGGGACGACTTTGGACGGGGGCCGGCTAGAGTTTATGCTGCGCTATGGACTTTGAACGCAGCGAAAGCCGGCGTGGCAGGTGGCCGTCTTAAACTCGCCCTTGCCGCGTGTTCCCACCATATAGCGCGAGCAGTATTGGTCACTGCACAAAAACGAACCACCGCGCTGCACGCGCTTTTGCGAGCCGGGCTCGTCCGGGTCATAAGAATCTTTGGGTCCGGGCGGGTTCTTGGCGGGGGAATGCTGGTAGTAATCGGGCCGATACCAGTCGTTGCACCATTCCCAGGCGTTGCCGGCGAGATCGTAAAGCCCGTAGCCGTTGGGGGGGAATTGAGCCACCGGGGCCAGTCCCGTGAAGCCGTCGCGGCCAACGTCGTGAGCGGGAAAATCGCCCTGATAAATGTTGGCCATCCATTTGCCGCCCGGCTGCAATTCGTTGCCCCAGGGGAAGAACTTTTGTTTCAGTCCACCGCGCGCGGCAAACTCCCATTCGGCCTCCGTGGGTAGGCGTTTGCCTGCCCATTTGGCATAAGCACGGGCATCGACGTAGGTGACCTGAACCACGGGGTAGTTTTGTTTGCCGTTCAGGTTGCTGGCGGGACCGTTCGGGTGACGCCAGTTGGCGCCTTTGACGTAGCTCCACCACTGATAGTTATCCTTTAGATCCACGCGGCCCGAGGTGGGCGTGAAAACGGCCGCGCCCGCCACCAACATTTCGGCCGCCACCCCGGGGAACTCGGCCGCCGTGGGGGGGATTTCCGCTACGGTTTTGTACCCGGTGGCTTTGACGAATTGGGCGAATTGTTGGTTGGTGACCTCGGTTCGATCCATCCAAAAACCGTCCACCTTGACCTGATGAACTGGCTGCGCATCTCGGGTTAGATTGGCGCCGCTCAGGGAACAAAAAGACTCGCCCGCCTGCTCACAGCCCATGGCGAATTGGCCGCCGGGAATCCAGACCATGCCGGGCGGTTTTGCTTGGGCCAGGGTGGTTAACACCGACAACATACCGGAGACCAGAAAAAGGGTCCTCAAAGGCAAAACCTCCATATAGAATTGGCGCTTTCTGGGATTCGGCGAGCGCCTATGGGAAAGGCTGCCTCAGTCGGACAGAGCTTTCTTCAGATGAGCCTGGGCCCTAGCTTTGTCCTCGCTGGCCTTTTCCGCCGTGTTGGGGACCTTGATTTGAATTGTGACCTTGTCGATCTTACCGTTGAAGCGATAGGGGGCGGCAGTCCCATAGTTCTCTGTGACGGCGGTTTCACCGTCTTGCCCCACATCGGCCCCTTCGTCAGCCGAGAACCCATTAAACTGCGTACGTTCGATCCGTCCCCGGGCGACCTGTTTGCCATTGACCAGGAGGGTCCCCACCCCTCCCTTCCCGGGGCCGCCTCCGTCGTAGGCGAACTCGTAACGCAAGGAGACACGGCCGGCTTGCAAGGGAGCCTTGGCGGCGATGTTAAACCATTGCAATCCCAAGAAGTTGTAGGTAAACGTCGGCACGCCCTTTCTTAGATAGAGGCTCCAGCCGCCAAAACGCCCGGCTTGGGCCAGAATCACACCATTGCCGCCGCCTTGAGGGAGCTTCAATTCGGCCGTGATGGTGTAGGAGCGGTTTTTGGTGTTCAGGAAGACGTTCTCGGACATGCCAGTCATTCCCTCATACACCGTAAGCGATGTGCGCCCGGCCATCAAATCCGGGCGGCCGGCGGTGGCGGCGTTGACGCGTTCTAGGAGTCGGTCGTCGATGGGAAGCACCGAGTATTTGGCCGCTTCCACCATGAATATCTCCTGCATCTCCTTGAGTTTGGCGGGGTTCTTGGCGGCCAGGTCGTTGGTCAGGCTGAAGTCGTGGCGGGTGTCGTAGAGTTCCCAAATGTCCTGGTCCAGGGGCCTGCGAGGCTTCATCTCCCAGGGGGCCCGATGGAGGGTCCCGGCCAGCCAGCCGTCGTGATAGATGGCCAGGTTGCCGAAAATCTCGAAGTATTGGGTGAGGTGGTTTTCGGCGGCTTT
>JALHOV010000064.1 GCA_022842865.1 Vulcanimicrobiota bacterium
TGCCAAAGCGATCCTCCACTCGCAGGCTGAGCAGTCGTTGAACCCAGGCCTGGCGCTCCGCCCCGAAAGGCTGAGCCGGTGCCGGCAAAGTTCCCGTCAAGATACTGGACACCGCCTGGGCCCAGGCCATGCCTTCCAGTGGATGAGCGCCTTCCAAGAACTCTCGAGCCATCATTCCCACCGCCCACAGATCGGCACGCGGCCCGGCATCGCGGGCATCGCGCAGCTGTTCAGGAGCCATGTAAGCCAGGCTGCCCAACGTTTGACCGGTTTGCGTAAGACGCTGGTCGCCTTCCCCTCGGGCCAGGCCCAAATCCAGGATACGGGCCTTGCCTTCGGCGTCGACGGCAATATTGGCGGGCTTCAAGTCGCGGTGGACGATAGGTGGACTCAGTCCATGCAGGTAAGCCAGTCCCTGCAGAACCTCGCCCAGTCGAGCCAACACCCACTCGGCCGGCTTACCCTGCTGCGCTTCTTCCAGGTCCATCAGATCGGGGAGATACTCCAGGGCCAGAAAGCGGCGTCCGTCCGGCAACACTCCGTCGTCGCGGTAGCCCACCAAATTGGGGTGGTCGACTCGCCGCATGAGGGCGATTTCGTTCTCGAACCGCTGCGGGTCACCCGAGGGCAAAAGCACCTTGATGGCCACTTCCTGGCGAGTGGCCTCTTCGACCGCGTGATAGACGGCACCCATTTGCCCAGACCCGAGGTGCTCGCCCAGAATGTAGCGCGCTTCTTCCATGGACTTCCTCCGATCCGGTCCTGGTTAGAATCCCTGGCTGCCCGACCGGGACGAGGTCCACCGGCATTCGGGTCCACCGTCCTCCAGCCTACGGCAAAGTGGCGAGGCCCTCCCGCTGAGCTGCATCTCGCAGGCGCTGGTCCAGTGTCACTACGGTCAAACGCTCTCCGCTCAACTCAACCCAACTGAGGGCAGCGGCCAACTGAAGTGCATCCGCCGCCTTCAAAGCGTGGGAGGCGACCAAATGTTGAGCGGCTGCACGCAGGGCCTGTTTCGGCTGAATCTCCACCGCAGAGGCCAACAACCTCTGTAACCACTGGGCCGAAGTTAAAAGAGTGGTGTGAGAGATCGAACCATCTCGCTGACGTCTCCAGAGGGCAGAGTAGCACTCGACCGGAGTCCCCCACCAATAAACGACGCCTGAATCTGACCGAAGCACGTTCTGGACCGGATCGGTGAAAGCTTCTTGGATCAGCAAGGGAAGAATGGCTGAGCTATCCCAGAACCTCAATCGTCTTCCTCGCGTTCCTCGAGGAGGGCCCCTACCACCGAATTGTGGGTGGTAGGCAAAACTCGATTCAAGAGATCCAGGGGAAATGGCATCGTGGGCAGCGCAATCAGGCCTTGCCCAGCCAGTTCGGTCAGGCGTCCTTCGGTGATTTCACCCTGATAGGGCGTGAGTCGGGCGATGGGTCGTCCGCGGTCGGTAACGACTACGTCTTCCCCTGCTTTAACACGACGTAGAATGGCACTGGCCTGGGCTTTCAGTTCTGCGATCGATGCACTATACATGTGACCATAATAGTCATCTATATTGAACCGGTCAATCATAAGCCCAGTTCTGGAATAGCCCGCTAGCACGTTCCTGCCAGACTCACTAAGCCAGATCTATCAAGGGCTTAGGAGCGATTAGCGCAAAGGTCCTCCAGATGAAGCGCTACCACCTTCGCAACTTGCTGATCCTGGCCTTTCTGGCCGGAATGTTCTGGTGGTTGCCCTGGCTGCCCGACCAGGACGAGGTGATTTTCCCTACAGCCGGCCAACTAGTGCCCGGCCAAACCCTGGAGGCACAGCAGGAAACCACTCTTCGCTTGAAGGACGGCCATTTTCTGACCCTGTCTCCGGGCAGCAAGATCGTTCTCAAAAGTCACCGACGAGCTCTCTTCGGCCGGCGCCGGGAGCAGACTCTGCGGGTGGAAAAGGGCCGGGTCTATCTCAGCGGTCAAGGCGACCGGGACGCCTTTCTTCGCCTGGAAACACCCTATTCAGCGGCAGGGGTTCGCGGCACATCCCTGGCGCTTTCCGTGCAACCAGATGGCTCAGCTCACTCCGTTCACGAAGGCCAGGTGACCGAGGGAGGGGTTCCCCTGAAGGTGGGCCAGGGTCGGCTCAGTTCGCAGCCGGGCCAGATCCAAAGCCTGCCCAGTTCCCCGTTCTTACTAGGCCCCGCCAGCGAGCAGGAAATTCGCGAACCGAGCTGGATCGTCTGGCGCGGCAAGGCCTGGGGCTATCGCCTGGAGTTGGCCCGCGACTCTCAGTTTCAAGAAATTCTCTGGTCTGCCGTCTTGCACGCCAATCAAGCCGCGATTCCCGCTCTGCCCCAGGATACGCCGCTGTGGGTGCGCCTGTTTTCGCTGACCCCGGAGGGACTGGAAAGCTTACCCTCCTTTAGCGCCCACTTTGACTATCGGCTCCATCATCAGCAAGCCGTTCAATGGTTGCGCCGCGGTCAGCCGGTCCAGGCACTTGAGCAGCTGCAAAAGAGCAGAGACTTCTTTCCCAAGGACTCTCGCCTGTTGCGGGACGAGGGTTGGGCTCGCTATCTGCAAGGAGATCACCCCCTGGCCGCCAAACTGCTGCAGGCCTCACTGGCGGAAAGTCCCAACGATTGGGAAACCCGCTCCAAGTTGGCCCGGGTGCTCTTCTGGCTGAAGCGCTATCCAGAGTCGGAGGCGCTCTACCTGCAATTGATTGCCAACCAGCCCGCTGACGCCGACCAGCATTGGGGACTGGCCGAAGTCTACCGGGCCCAGGCCCTCTACACCAAGGCCGAGAGAGAAGCCGAGATATCCATGCGAATCGATCCTTTTCATCCTTATGCGGCTCTCACGTTAGCCGAAAGTGTGCGCGCCACGCAGCCCGCCCGAGCCCGCCAGGTCTTGCTGAAATTCCTGGACCTGCGCGAGCCGCAAGGGGACCTCTTTCTTCTGGCTCGGCGTAAAGCTTACGGAACCAATCCGTGAACCAACCCCCCCAGTCACAAAGCGATGTACAGGCGGTCTGGCAAAAGATTCGACCGCTGGTGTTGCAACGCATTGAGGCCATCGAAGAGGTGGTGACCTGCGGTTTTAGCGCCAGCGCCAGCCAGGAGCAGTTGCGCTCTGCCACCGGCGAGGCCCACAAACTGCACGGAACGCTGGGCAGCTTTGGCTATCCAAAGGGGTCCCGTCTGGCCAGCCAGATCGAATCCGGCCTGCAGGACGTCAACCAACCCGAGCAAGCCTATGCGCTTTCCATGCTGCTGCAATCGTTGCGAGACCATCTGCAGGAGGCGCCTGAACTCCCCAGCACCGAAATGCCCTCCCAGCGCTCCAGGGTTTGGCTCCTCGGCAAGGGAGGCCTGGCCTTGGCGGCCTTGCAAGCTCACCTGGAGATGGAGGTGCGGGAGCAGTGGTCGGAGCCTGAACCTCCGGATCTGATCGTAATGGACCCGCTGGACGTGAGCGCCGTCGCAGAAATTCGTGTGCGCTACCCAAATGCTCCCATTCTGGCCCTGACCGTGGGAGAGTTGAGCGATGAGCTTCGCTTGCAGGCCCTGCAGGCTGGGGTATTACGGCTGATCCCCCAACAGACCGAAGCGGAAGCCCTGGCCGAGGAAGCCTGGCGTCTGGCCCACCTGGACCGGGCTCAGGCCTGGGTGCTGGCACTCGATGATGACCCGCTGGCCCTAAAAGTCTTGGAGCGCTTACTGCTCGGCCAGGGGGTGAAACTAGAAGCCGTCAGACAGGCCCCGGCTTTCTGGCAGAGTTTAAATCGGCGCCGACCGGATATTGTGCTGTTGGACCTGGAAATGCCCGACTTTTCCGGCCAGGAAATTTGCCAGTTGTTACGCTCCAATCCGATCACCGAGGACATCCCGGTGATGGTGATCACCGCCAACGAAGATCCGGTCACCCTGGAGAACCTTTATGCTTATGGAGTAGATGACTGCCTGCACAAACCAATTCGCAGTCGCGAGCTCATGCTGCGCATCCGCAATCGCCTCGATCGCGTGCAGGCAATTCGTCGCCATAGTTTGCAGGAGGCCGAAACCGGAGCCTGGAGTTTAGAGCATGGGAAGCCGCTGGCCTTGCGCATGCTCCGGCTGGCCGAACGCGCGCAAACCCCGCTGACGTTGGCCGTGGTGAAACTCTCGGAGCCGTCCCAGGCTACCATCTTCCGACTGTCCCGCTCTTTGCGCGGCGAAGACCTGGTGTGCCGCTGGCGCGAAGAGCACCTGCTGTTGGGACTGTACGGATCATCGGCAGCCGACTCCCTGGCCCGACTGCGGGGAATCTTCGGCGAACTGGAAAGCGACTTCGGAGTAAAAAGTTGGGTGGGCCTGGCCGAATTCCCCGTTCAAGGCAATAGCTTCGAACTCTTGGTGGAAAGAGCTCGGGCCTGCGTGGAGATTCTCAGCGCCCGCGACGTTTCGGGAATTTTGGGCTACGCCGAGCTAAGAACCGGCAGCACTTCGGAGTTACTGGACGTGCTGCTGGTCGAGGACGATCCGTTGTTGGGAGAGATCGTGCTGCACTCGCTCAACAGTCGCAACCTCAAGTGTCAGTGGATTCAAGACGGCGACGAAGCGCTGCAGGGACTGACCGGCCAGTTGCCGGCGCTGCGCCCTCGGGTGCTGGTGCTGGATGTGGACCTGCCCGGTGCCAGTGGCCTGGAAATTCTGCGTCAATTGCGTCAGGATGGGGCCTTGAGACGCACCCGGGTGATCATGCTGACGGTGCGTTCCAATGAATCAGAAACCTTGGAGACGCTGACTTTGGGAGCCTATGACCATCTGGCCAAGCCCTGCAGTCTGCAGATCCTTATGCAGCGGGTCAATCTGGCGCTCCATGCACCGTAGATGATCGACCTCTGGCTCACTGCCGCCGTAGAATGTCTGCTCTTTGCCAGCACGGGTCTGCTGAGCATCGTGCAATGCTATCGCCTGCTCCGGTCCCTTCGTACCGAACAGGCAGCCTTAGCGCAAGCCCGCCAGGCCCTTACCCCATTTCTCAGTGTCGGGGGAGCGCCGCCCGATCTGAGCCGGTTGAGGAGGCGAACCCAAATCGAGCTGTTGATGCAGTTGAGCACCAGCTTGCAGGGCGACTCGCGCCTCAAGCTGCAAGAACTGGCCCGCACTCTGGGTCATAGCCAGCGGGCTGAGCGTCAACTGCGCTCGCGGTTCTGGTGGATCCGTTTGGGAGGGCTGCGCTTCTTCAGCGCCTTAGGACAGGTTCCCCAGGACCTGGAGCGCTGCCTGTTCGATTCTCATCCGCTGGTGCGGGCCGAGGCCATCTACCTGGTATCCGGTGAACCCACTGCGGCCCGAGTAGACCGAGTTGTGCGCGAACTTTTTGCTCCCGCCAGCCCGGCCCGTTTTGCCAGTCAATGCGTTTTGCTGGAGCTGGCCCAGCTTGCTTCCCCCTTGCTGGTGAGCTATCTGGCGCAGCCTCCGCAGGCAGACGGCCTGGAGGTCGCCTTGCGCGCCTCCTGCAGTGTGGCTTCCCCCGCCATGCTGCCAGCCGCCCTGCTTTATTCGCGGGACTCGCGTCCGGCCGTGCACCAGGCGGCGGCCCAGTTGCTGGGAAGCATCGGCGGAGCCGCCAGCGTGGAGCGTCTGCTGGAGATGTTGCAAGAGCCAGGCCGGGCCGCCGCCGCTCAGGCCTTAGGCAACCTGGTTCATTGGCAGGCCGGCCCCCGCTTGGCGGCTTTGCTGGAAGACGAAGACTATCAGGTACGCTATCAAGCGGCCCTGGCCTTACGCCGTCTGGGCCCTCCCGGAATGCTCTTTCTGCGTCAGGCCAGTCAGCACTCCGGCCAGGGGGCGCCTATCGCCCGACTGGTGTTGTCGCAATGTTAGCCGAACTCAACGACCTGTTGGAGCAGCTGATCTTGCTCTATTTCTTACTGGTCAACAGCTTTTATGGGCTGGTGCTGCTGGCCGCAGGAGCGGAAATGCGCAACTTCCGCCGAGAGATCTTTCGACTGCAGCCGTCGCGTTTGCTGGGAGCCAAGATTTATCCCAAAATCTCCATCCTGTCACCGGCCCACAACGAGGAAGCTACTATCAGCGATTCGGTGAGGGCGCTGCTCAACCATCATTACCCCCAGATTGAGGTGGTGGTAGTGGACGATGGCTCCAAAGACCGAACGCTGGAAGTTTTGCGCGAAGCCTTCGAACTTTTTGAAGTCGAGCCGGTGTATCACCAGCAACTGGTCAATCAGCCCCTGGTCGGACTTTTTTACTCCCGGCGTTTTCCCAACCTGAGGGTGGCCAGCAAAAAAACGGAGGCAAGTCGGACGCACTCAATCTGGCGGTGCAAATCGCCTCGGGCGAACTGGTCTGCGTGGTCGACGCCGACACCCTGCTTGAAGTGGACGCCTTGCAGAAGCTGGTTCGGCCTTTTCTGGCTCGAGCTGACGTGGTCGCGGCCGGAGGCAGCTTGCGAGTCGTGAATGGCTCGGTGGTGGAGCGCTCGCGCGTGGTCGAGGTGCGCACCCCGCGAAGTCCCCTGGCTGGATTTCAAACCATTGAATATATCCGGGCTTTTTTCTTGGGTCGCCTGGGCCTGAACCGATTGGGCGGCAACCTGATCATCTCCGGGGCTTTTGGGTTGTTTCGTCGCTCCGCCATTCTCCAGGCCGAAGGCTATTCCACCAGCACCGTGGGCGAAGACATGGAATTGGTGGTACGAGCCCGGCGCTTGGGAATGGAACAGGGTGGACCCAGCTGGGTGGCCTTCGTTCCCGACCCGGTGGCCTGGACCGAGGCGCCCCCCAACTTCAAGATCCTCAAGGGCCAACGCGATCGCTGGCAGCGCGGCCTCTTAGATAGCCTGTGGAGACATCGCAATTTGTGCCTCAACCCGGCCTATGGGCGCATGGGGCTGGTGGCCTTTCCCTACCAGTTGCTGGTCGAGCTGATCAGCCCTCTGGTGGAAGGCCTGGGCTTGCTGCTCTTGCTTCTCAGTCTGCTTTTCGGCCAGGTGAATACGGCTTTCGCCATCGGGTTCTGGGTAGCGGCCTACGGTTACGGGCTGGTCTTGAGCGCCCTGGCTTTGCTGCTGGAACAGCGTTGCTTTGACGTACGACGCACTCCCCGCGAACAGGCCTGGCTGATGATCTGGGCTGTGGCCGAAAGCCTGGGCTATCGCCAGTACGTGCTCTACGCTCGCCTGCAGGGGATGTTCCGCTGGCTGCTGGGCAAGTCCGACTGGGGTCGCATGGAACGCGTCGGATTCCGCAAACCGAAGGAGGCGCCGTGCGCAAGCAAACCCTGATTTTGTGGAGCCTGCTGGGCCTGCTGGCCTGGGCTCAGGGGTCGTTCTACGACCAGGCCATGGACCTGTACTTGAAGGGCCAACATGCTCCAGCTCTGGAGCTTTTTGAAAAAGCCCGCCAGCAGAAGGACCTGGCTGAGTATTCCATCTGGATCGGCTGGTGTCAGTTGCGCTTGGGCCAGCTCGAAGCATCCCAGCTGGCCTTTGACAGGGTACTGGCCCAAATACCCGGTCAACCGGAAGCTTTGACGGGTCTTGGCTATCTGCGACTGCGTCGCGAAGAGCTGGACGCTGCCGAACAGGCCTTCACGGCCGCTCTGGCCGGTCAGCCCAACAACAAAGACGCCTTGACTGGTCTGGCGCTGGCCTCCTTTCGGCGCAACCAGCTGGCACCAGCGCGCTCCTACGCGGAGAAAGTGCTGCAGCTGGATCCTAAAAACGCCACCATCCTGGACCTGATGGAAAAACTGGCTGAGGTGGAACAGCCGGAGGCAGCCTATCCTCCGCGAGTAGCTCTGGTGCGCCCGAGCAAACTGCAGATGCCCTTTCGGGCCGGCACCAAGTATTTTGAGCAGGCACCCGATTGGAAGCCCTTTTTTGTGCAGGGAATGAACCTGGGTCCGGCCCTGCCCGGGCGATTCCCCTCCCAATTTCCGCAATCGCGCGCCCTTTATCTGGATTGGCTGCACCAAATGAGCGAAATGGGCTGCAATGTGGTGCGCGTCTACACCGTTTTGCCTCCGGGATTTTATCAGGCCTTCTGGGAGTATCACCAACAGCCGGGACATCGGCCCCTCTGGTTGGTGCACGGAGTCTGGGCCGAGGAGCCGCCCGCCAACAACTATCAGGACCCGGAATACGATCGGGAGTTCTGTCAGGAAATTGAGAATGTCACCGACCTCTTGCACGGGCAGTTAGACCTGGACGCGCGCCCCGGCCACGCCTGGGGCAGCTACACGGCCGATGTCTCTCCCTGGGTGATGGCCATTTTGCTGGGGCGGGAATGGGAGCCCTACACCGTGGAGGGCTTCAACCGCCTTTATCCGGGCTACCGCTACCAGGGAACCTACGTGAGCTCAGGGGCCGACTCTTCGCCTATGGAAGGGTGGATGGCTCGTTTGTGCGACCGTACCATCGACTATGAAATGCGTCGTTACCACGCACAACGACCCATCTCGTTTACCAATTGGCCCACCCTGGATCCCTTGCACCACAGTTCGGAAGCCAGTAAGGCCGAGGTCAGCGGCATACTGGCCCAACGCGGCGAGTACAATCCGGTGCGCTCTCGCGAATACGATAACGACGTGGAAGGCATCACCAGCAACCACCTGGTGGCGGAAAATTCGTTTGGGGCGGGACTTTATGCTTCCTATCACGCCTACCCTTACTATCCCGACTTTATGGTGAACCAGCCGGAATATCGCCGCGCCAGCAGCAGCTATGCCGGCTATCTGCAGGAGTTAAAAGCTTACTATCGCGACAAGCCGCTGCTCATTGCCGAGTATGGAGTGCCCTCCAGTCGCGGAAATTGCCATCTGCAACCGCAAGGCTTTCATCACGGAGGCCATTCGGAAGTGGAGCAGGGCCAGATGGACGCCCAGCTTACTCAGGAAATTTGGGACACTGGCTGTGCCGGCGCCATCGTTTTCGCCTGGATCGATGAGTGGTTCAAGAAGAACTGGCTGGTCATCGACCGCGAGATTCCGCTGGAGCGCAACCGACTCTGGCTCAATTACCTGGACGCCGAGCAAAACTACGGGATGCTGGCAGCCCGACCCGGAGCGGTGCCGGGAATCACCTTGCAAGGCAAAGAGCAGCAATGGAAATCGCAACCCTTGATCCCGAACTTCTGGGTGGAAAGCGACGAAGGCTTTGTCTACCTGCGCTGGGATCTGGACAAACCGCTGGAGGACTGCGAAATCGGGATCAATACCATCTGGCCGCAGATTGGCGAGCATCGACTGCCTGGATTGGACGAAAAGCTGGAGCTGGGACTGGAGTTTGTACTCACCTTTCATCAACAGCAAGCCGAACTGAAAATTGCTCGCAATTATCGTCCCTATCTGGAGGTGGCCGGGCCTCCCAGCCTGGGCAGCGCACTGGTACCCAACCCCCAGATGCTGCCTAGAGATGGCTGGCAGGGCGATTTTGTGCCCATCGAGGTGGAAAGCAATCGCGCCCGAGTGGGCCGCGACGGCCACAACTACCACGCCCAGCGCCAAACCTGGGGAAAACTGCTGCGCGGCAGTCTGCAGCAGGGGGCCGACGACTACGACACGCGCGCCGACTGGCAGTATACGCCGGCCAAAAAACGCCTGGAGGTGCGCTTGCCCTGGGGCCTGCTGGGCGTAACCGACCCGTCCTCGCGCCGGGTTCTCTGCGAACCCTGGGAGGCCGCCTCGATCGATACGGTGACCACCGAGGGATTTCGATTTGTACTGTGGCAAGCCGGCGAAAAGGCCTCGCGCTCGACTCCCAACTACCTTTGGCCCACCTGGGAGAAACCGAACTTCCATATGGAACGCAAGCCCAGCTTTGAGGAGATGCGCAAGGAGTTTGAGAAGTTAGGAGGTCGTCCTCAATGAAACTCAGGCAGGCATTGCTGCTGCTGGGCCTTTGCATCCAACCCGCCTGGGCCCAGACGGAGGTGGGCGAACTGGTGCGCCAAGCGACCAAGTGCGTGGAAGCCAACCAGTTTCAACAGGCCATCGACCTTTTTGAGCAGGTCACGGCCACCCATCCGGAGTTGTTGGAGCCCTGGTTGCAGTTAGGCGACCTCTACCGCGATGAAGGCCGCTACGATCGCTCCCGAGAGTGCTACCAGCAGGCTTTGCAAACAACACCCGACCGTTTCTCGGTAGAGCTCGAGTTAGCCCACCTCTTGCGGCTACAAGACCGTTTTGAAGAAGCGCTGCAGGCCCTCCAGCAGCTGCGCCAGCAAAAGCCGGAGAACCTGGAAGTGCTGCTGACGCTGGCGCAGACCTATCGAGATTTGGATCAACCGGCGTCGGCGCTGGAACTCTATGACTTGATTTTAGGCCGCCAGCCCGACAATGTGCCGGCCCTGGTCGGTCGCGCCCGAGTGCAGGGGGAAAGCAATCCCGTCCAGGCCGAGCAGACGCTGGACGACTATCTGGCCGGCGATTCTTCCAACGCCGAGGCGCGCCTGGCCAAGGCCAGCCTGTATATGGACGAGGAGCGCTGGAAGGAAGCCCAGGAACAGATCTCCGCCGTGCTCACCACCCATCCCGAGAACAGCGCGGCCCACCTCAACCAGGCCCAGTTCTGGCAGCGCCAGGGCTGGGACGACCGCTCCGAGCAAGCCTATCGGGACGGGCTGCGCTGGGCCCCTCAACAACGTCAGCTCAACAAAGGACTGGCCGACCTGCAACGCGAGCATGCGCCGGCTCTAGAGCCCATCGCTCGTCGCTACCGCGACAGCAGCGGCAATCACATGGACTCGGTGGGAGCCCGCTTCAGCTTTGACCTGGACCGTCTCAACCGCGTTTGGGTGCTGAACGAACGCCGCACCCTCTCGCAGGCCTCCTTGGGCAGCCGCTCGCTGCAATTCTTGGAGGCCGGTTGGAACGGCCGCGTGAGTGAAGATCTTTTCGTCCAGGCCCGCGTGGGCTCCACCCAGGGCCTGGCCACGGGGGGGCTGGACCTACACTACACTCCCACTTCCCAGGATCGCTTGACCTTCCACGCTCAAAGTCAGGTGCTGGTGGATACGCTGCAGTTGTCCCAGAATTCGGTGCGTTTTCAAGATTTGGGGATTTACTATCGCCATCAATTCACCCCCGAAGACCAGTTGGAAATCGGCTACGGCCGCGGCTTTTTCTCCGACAACAATCAGAGGAACGCCTACAATCTTGGGTATTTCCACACTTTTCAGCGCACGGGTCCGCTGCTCTCCCTGGGGGTTGCCGGCCGCAGCCTGGCCTATGCCAACCCCACCAATTTGGGCTATTTCAGTCCCGCTCAATTTCACACCGCCCAAATTCTCTTTCGCCTCGACAATCATGTGCCGGACGACCCCTGGATGTACTCCTTGGAGGCGGGCATCGGCAAGCAAACCGGAGGCCAGACGATTACTTCGTTGTCGGGTAGCCTGGGCTACCGCTTTAACGATCATTTTGAAATCGAGGCCTCGTCTTTGAGCAGCAATTCTTCCTTGGGAACCAACGCCGGCTTCTCCTACTCGTTGCAGACTCTGCGAATGTTGTTACGCTTTTGAGACGCGCTTTCGTTTGTTGGGTTTTGCTGGCGGGAATGGCTTTTAGTGAGCCGGAGAAAGGCGTCTCGGTGCGACTTTCCGATTGGTTGATCGATTCGGCACAGGAGATTCGCCAGGGGGAATTGACTTTTGAGATGCCCTCGGGCGAAGGCTATGTTTCCGACCTGCAGGCCCAGGCCCGCCCCGCTCCTGTGCCCCTGCGGTTCTTGCAGCTCGTCCCGATTCGACAGGGAACTTTTGCGTCTGAGTCGGGAACTGCCGAGTCCTTGCCGGGGGGCGGCCTGCGTTGGAGCCAGACGGGTTCCGGTTTTGCCGGCGCTTACTCGCAATTCACCCCCTGTGACGCTCAGGGGCTGGAGTTGTGCCTGTGGGTGCGGGGCCAGGGCGAGGTGGAGTTGGGAATGGCCGACCCCGATTGGTTGAGCCGCCAGGACAGTCTGAGGATCGAACGGCGAAAGTTGACCTCCGATTGGCGTTTATGGCGAGTGATCGTGCCCGGGCCGCCGTTCCGATCGGAGGCCTTCACTTCCTTTTCGGTGTTGGGACTGGGTCAGGGAGAGATCCATTGGGCCGGCGCCTGCTTGAGCCAGCCCGGCCAGGCGGTCGGGCCCCCACCTGCGGAACGGACGGATGCGTCCGCGCGGCTGGGGGGAGCCAGCTGGGTTTGGGATACCCAACAGCGCCTGGAGCAAGATCCCGCCCCCTGGATCCAGTTCCTCCAAGAACACCAGGTGAAGGTGGTCTTTTTACAGCAGCCGGAAACCTTGGGACCGCCTCTAGAAGTCTTAATAAGCCGGCTCCATGAGGCCGGTTTTTCGGTGCTGGCCCTCAACGGCGACCGCCACGACATTCTTCCCGAAGCGCGGCCCGCCGTCCTCAAGCGACTGGCCAGCTTGCAAGAATTTCAGGAACGAGTCGCTCCAGCCGGCCGTTTTGACGGCCTCCACTTTGATGTGGAGCCCTACTTACTGCCAGGCTTTGCGGCCCGTCGGGTGACGCGCCTGAGAGAATACCTGAGCCTGGTGGAGGAACTGGTGCAGCGCGGGCACGCCATGGGTCTGAAGGTCGGTTTCGACCTGCCCTTTTGGTTTGACGGGCAAACCGTGGAGGTGGCCGGTGTGGATCAATCGGTGACCCGTCACGTGCTGCAGCGTGCCGACGAAATGGCTATTATGTCCTATCGCACCGAAGCCGATCTGGTGTGGCAATGCGCTGCCCGCAGCCTGACCTGGGCTGGCGAGCTCGGCAAACCCGTGTGGCTGAGCCTGGAAACCGTCCCCTTGCCCGACGAAAAGTCCTTTCGCTTCGAAGGGAAGCCCCATTCTGGAAGCCCACAAACGGGCGAAGTGGTCTATAGCGAAGGCCAGTTCTGGCTGGGTCCCTCGACCCGTTCGGGTCTGTGCTGGAGCGTTAAGCCGGGGCCAGTCAGTTCGGGTGACCGCATTAGCTTTGCCCGATTGCCCTGGTCACAGTTCGTGAAGACTCTGGAAAGCTTACGCACTCGAGCGCCCGTTGCGATCCACGACCTCACCCACTGGATGAGCTATTCGCAATCAGCAAGGCCCTCGAATCGACATTGAGGATTTGGGCACCCATCGGTAGTGTTCTGCGAAGCTTTGCCAGACGGGACGAACATCACCGGAAAGCCTCTCCCCCTGGAGGAAGGTAGGCCCTGGCAAGCACAGGTGATAAGTTTCGACTATGAGAGCAACGCGGCGAGAGGTCCGCTCTGTGTTAATGTAAAGCAAGATTGACATAAAGAGGCTTATCGGTAAAAATACTAAACGTTATGGCCAGAACCCATGTTGTTTTGTTTCCCAAGGTGGCGGCCCGGCTTAAGATTCTAGGTGAAAACTTGAGATTGGCCCGTTTGCGCAGGCGTATCTCATCCCTACAGCTCGCTCAGAGAGCTGGAATCAGCCGGCCGACTCTCAGCAAGCTCGAGAATGGAGATCCGGGCGTTTCTTTGGCGGCGTTTGCGAACGTGATGTTCTGTCTGGGTCTGGATTCTGACCTGGAGGCGGTGGCGCTGGATGATGCGCTGGGGCGGCGCTTGATGGATGCGGACCTGTCTTTGCGCAAACGAGCGCCACGGATGCCAAGGCCTCGTGGCTAGGCCCGGCCAGCAAGCCGAGGGTGCCCGGAGAGAGATTGAAGTCTTTGGCGACTGGGTTGAGCTGGGCGGGCCCACTCAAATGGGAACACTCTATGCAACCACGGTGAGAGCCCAGGAGACCTACGAATTCCATTACGATGAGGGGTGGCTTGCCCGAGGCCTGGCGCAGGATCTGGACCCAGAGCTGCGGTTTTATGGCGGGGCTCAGTATCCGTCCCAAGAAAATCCCAATTTTGGATTCTTCTTGGATTCTTCGCCTGACCGTTGGGGGCGGTTCCTGATGGGCCGGCGAGAAGCCCAAAGAGCGCGTGAGGAGGCGCGGCCCGCGCGAAAATTGCGTGAGTCCGACTACCTATTGGGCGTATTTGACGAGCATCGGATGGGTGGATTGCGTTTTCGCCTGGCCGGCAATGACGAGTTCCTGGACAATCAGCGGGACCTCGCTTCCCCGCCTTGGACACGCCTGCGCGAACTGGAGGAAGCCAGTTTGCAGCTGGAGCGGGGCGACGCAACCGAACAGCCGGACTATAAGCGCTGGCTGAATATGCTGATGGCGCCCGGTGGTTCTTTGGGAGGGGCTCGTCCGAAAGCGGGAGTGGTGGATCTCAAGGGGCACCTGTGGATCGCAAAATTCCCGAGTCGAGCCGATGAACGCGATATCGGGAGCTGGGAATTCCTGTTGCACCTGCTGGCGGAGCGGGCGGGCATTTGGGTGGCCCCCCATCAGCGACAGCGCTTTAACAGCGAGCACCACACGTTCTTAAGCAAGCGGTTTGATCGGACGGCGGGAGGGCGGGTGCATTTTGCGTCCGCATTGACACTAACTGGACAGCGGGACGGTTACGATGCCAGTCAGGGGGTGAGTTACTTAGAGCTGGCTGAGATGCTGGTTCGACACGGGGCGCAGACCGATCGCGACCTGGAGCAGCTGTGGCGCCGCATTGTTTTCAATGTCTGCGTGTCCAATGTGGATGACCATATGCGCAACCATGGCTTTCTGTTGACGCCGGCGGGATGGGAGCTGTCGCCGGCCTACGATATGAACCCTGAGCCTTTGGGGGACGGGTTGAAGCTGAACATTTCGGAGGCGGACAACTCCCAGGATCTCGAGCTGGTGATGGAGGTGGCGCCCTATTTTCGGCTCAAGGGTGGGCGGGCGAAGGTTGTTATGGCAGAGGTTATGGATGCGGTCGGGGAGTGGCATGCAGTAGCCCACGATCTGGCATTGCCCAGACAAGAATTAGAGGGACTAGCAAGCGCTTTCCGGCTGGCCGAGAAGTTCTAGAGGGCGCCGAGAGTTAAAGTGCTCGCAGTGGCTCGACGACAGAATCCGACGGTCGCCGATCGGCCTGAATTAAAGCGGGATGGCTCGGCCGGCTCCGGGGTTGGGGATGCGTTCTTCGCCCAGAGTGAGGCGTTTGGGTTCTTCGGCCAGGAAGCCGTTGGGGGCGAGTCGGGCGGCTTCTTCGATGCGTTCCATGGCCTGCTCGAAGCGGCCTTCGAAGAGATCGATGCGTCCAAGGTAGTAGAGGCGATGGGCTTTGTAGAGGCGGGGGATATTGGCTTCCTGGAGCAGGCGCTCGAGGGTCTCGCGGGCGATGGGCAGGTCGCCGCAGTGGTACTGGTAGGTAGCAGCCGTGCCTTTGAGGCAGTGGTCGAGCAGCGGATGGCCGGTGCGAGGCACGATTTTCTCGGCCGACTCGCTCCAGACCTCGACCGCTTCCTGGTAGCGTTTGGCGCATAGCAGCGTGTAGAGCAGGTTGTTGTAGTAGAGAGCGTCGGTGAATTTCTTCTGGCGACCCCACCAGCCCGAGCTTAATTTTTTGCGGTCGACGCTGCGCAAGGCGACCAGGGCTTCGTCGAACTGGCCGATGTAGACCAGGCCGGCCGAGCGATTCAGCTTGAGCAATTCATAAAGCGGGCCGCTCGGCCGCCTTGCGATTTCCTGGTCGATATCCTGGAGAAAGTCGTAGGGACGGCCCTCTTCCAGGGCGCGGTTGATCCGCTGGACACGCGACTGCGTCTCCAGGTTTCCAAATAGGAGCCACCCCGCCGCGGCTACAAAGAAGACCTCTAGGAACAAACTCGACCTCTACATTCCCGGCTTGCGGCCCATAAGTTCGGCTGCCGCGGCCATATCTACTTTGGCGATTTCGGCTTTGCGCTTTTCTTCGGCGATGCCCTCTTTGACGCGGCGCATCAGCTCCTCGGGTCGCAGGATCTTTTCGAAGGCCTCCAGCTTAAATTTCAGACTGGCAACCTGATTCTCCAACTTACCGACGCGCTCCAGCAGCCGCTGGGCCTCTTGCTTGGACAGACTCATTCAGCACCTCCTGAAGGTGTATTCGATCTCATTGCGTTTTTTCTTTGTCCGCAGCGCGCAGCCACGGGTAGGCTAAGAGTAAACCGATTGGACTGATGCAAGCGATGAGGCCGTAAAAGGTCCACATGGTTTCCGGATGCATCGTGCCCCCTTTGGGCAGGTAGTGGGCCAACATGGCGCCGGAATAGAAGCCGGTGGTAACTTTGGCCACAAACCATGGTAGATTGGCCACTCCCATGTAGGCTCCGACCTGTCCGGGCGGGGCCAGGTCGGCAATGTACTCCAAAAAACGGCTGGCCCAAAGGGCTTCCCCCAAGGAGAAGATGACCACGTAGGCGATCAGATTGTTGGGGTTGGGAGGCATCGCCAGTAAGAAAGTGGCGGCCGCGCTGACCGCCGTCCCTGCGATCATCATGCGCAGCACGTGCACGCGCGCGGTCAGGTGACACAGGACGGGCACCCCGATCATGACAACGAAGGGATTGAGGGCGGTGAACCATTCATAGCGGTCGGCAACTTCTTTGGGAAAGCATCGGAAGATATAGTCCGGGATGGTCAGCCACTGGTGGGCAAAAAGCGTGCGCACCGGCAGCAGGATGAAAATGAAGAATAGAAAGCGGCCGGCCAACAGTTCCCCGTAGTTAACCCGGGTCTTGGCTTCCTTTTTGCCTTCCTGCTTCAAGTCTTGAGGATAAGTGGCCAGATGCACCAGCAGCTGCATCAGCGTGATGGCCGCCATACAGCCGAGCACGCCGCGGATGCCCCAGTTGAGGCCGGATTCCGTGCGTACGAACGGGGAAACCAGGCTTTCGGCTACGATTCCCAGGTTCATGATGGCGTAAAGCAAGCTGAAGCCCATGCTGGCCAGCCGCTTTTTAGTGGTTTCTTTCACTCCGGCGTAGAGGGCGGGTTGCAAGATACCGGTGGATGTGGCCATGACGGCCAGCGAAGCGAGCACGCAGAAGGTCAAAGCCGAGGGGGGAACTTTGGCGCAGGCCCATAATCCGCCGCGTCCGAGAGTCCCCAGCGCCAGGGACACCGAGATGGCATTGCGCGTGCCGATGCGATCGGAAACTGCTCCTCCCGGCACCATGAGCAGGGCCACCAATCCGGTCATGATGGATACATAAATGGAGGCGTATTTGTCAGGGATGTGGAGGTCCTGGGAGAAATACAGCACGAGCAGATTGAGGATGCCAAAATAAGCGATACCGTCCGTGAAGTTGACCAGATTGACCAGCCAGTAAGCGGCCCCCGAGCGGGCCAGGCCGCCCAGAGCTTCCCCCAGGGCGGGGGCGTCCTCTGCCTCCTCCGTGGCGGCTACCCCGATCGCTTGCGATGGCGCCGGGCGGGCGGAGGTTTCATCGGCCACCTCCACCAAAGGATGGAGGTCGTCACTCACCAGCGCACTTCCATCATGGAGCAGTTGAGTCCCGAGCCAATGCCCATGAGGGCGATGCGGCTGCCGGGCTTGAGTTTGCCGGCTTCTTCGGCTAGCGCCAGGGTAAGCGGCACCGAGGCGGGACCGACGTTGCCCAGGAAGGGATAGGTCACGAAGGAGTTGGCCTGGTTGAGGCCCAGCGAGCTGAAGAGCACTTCGTAGTGGCGTCGACCTACCTGGTGACCGACGTAGAGGTCGATTTTGTCGTCGCTCCAACCGAAGACTTCCTGACACTTTTGCCAGGTGCGGTTGGCCAACGAGACGCCGGCCTCCATCAGGGGGCGAGCCTGAACGGTCATTTCGGTGCGGTTGCCCAGGCACAGGTTACGGTGGCGCGTATCGGCCACGTTGACGTGACCCATGACCTGATGGCCGGTTTTGGAGACGCTGCTGTGGGTCAGGATAGCGGCCACCGCCCCCGAGCCCAGGGTAAGGGCGGCAAAGTGCAGTTGGAAATCGGCCACGCTGATGTGCGGCTGGAGCAGATGGCGAATGGTGGCTTCGACCACTTCGCGGGAAGACTCCGAGTCGATGATGAGGGCGGCTTTGATGCGTCCCTGGGCAATCATGTCGCCCACGATGGAGACGCCATTCATGAAGGCCAGGCAGGCGTTGCCGATGTCAAAATTCAGACAGCTGGGGGAGAGGCCGAGCTCGCCGTGGACGATGCTGGCCATGGAAGGCTCGATATAGTCTTTACACACCGAGGTGCTGACAATGCAACCGATGTCTTGCGGATCGATGCCGGTTTTTTCGATGGCCTTACGAGCGGCTTTGGTGCTGCTCTCTACGATGGTCGTGCCGGCAGGGAAGAAGCGCCGTTCTTCCACGCCCGAAGCGGCCGCGATGGCTTCCTGGGGGATCTTGAGTCTTTCCAGCATGGGCGCCAGTTCATCGAAGATGGCGTCGGTGGTCATTACATACGTGGGGAGCTCGTAGGCCACCCCTTCCAGGCATACATTTTGCAGCAACATCTGCCGTTGTCTACGTGCCCGAGGATGGTTCCCCTTCATTGTTACTGAGGGGGACTGCCGTTTCCCGGGCACGCGCAGGGCGGGGCCAGTGGAAGAGGTCGGGCGGGCCTTCGCAAAGGCGGTAGTCGGGCGTGACCCAGCGCACCCAGCGGCTCTGCTCCGTCCCTTGCAGCACCCAGTAGTATTCGCCGCGTTCGAGTTCGTCGTCAAAGCCGCGAGCCACCAGCAGCTGGGCGGGGATCTTGTTCTGACGCTCCAGGCACTGCTGGAGCAGCGGCACCATCCGTTCCTCAAAAGCGTCCAGCCCTAACTGCTCTTCTTGCCACTCGGACGAGCGCAGCCGCGCCAGGGCAAGAGAGGGAGGCCAGCGCATGCCGGAGTGGAGCAGCCGGTGCAGGCGTTCGCCGACCAGGTAAGGGCGGATGGCTTCGAACTCGGCGTCCAGTTGCAGCTGGTCGGTGATGTGGCAGATGCACAGCAGCAATCCCGGGCTGGCGGGAAAAAGGGGCGTCAGGGAACAACCGGGAGGGGCTTCGGGAAAGAAATCTCCGTCATAGCTTAATGGGCAGTAAGCAAAAAAGTAGTGTTCCATGCGGGGTCAGCAGGTGGGCTACGTTTAGGGTGGGAAGCTTTCCTGCATGCACTTGTGTCCCAACTGCGTGGAGCCGTTGCGCAGTCGCACCATGAGCAATTTCACGGTGGATGAGTGTCCGCTGTGCGATGGCCTGTGGTTTGACGATCAGGTGCCCGAGACGATGGTGTGCACGGTAGACAAGCCGCAGTTCTTCTTTGAACCGATTGCCTTCGAGAAGAAGCGCGAGGTGCCCGAAGGTGAGTTGCAGTGTCCACGTTGTAAGGTCAAGATGAGGGTCTACGATGTGCGGGGCACCCCCGTGGACGTGTGCCCGGAGTGTCGCGGAATGTGGCTTGACAGCCACGAGCTTCGTAAAATTCTAGCGGACTGAGGTTCTTTTATGCGTCCCGTTATGCTGGTCATTCTCGATGGTTTTGGTCTGGCGCCGCCAGGCCCCGGCAACGCCGTGCATTTGGCCCATACCCCCAACTTCGACAAGTATTGGGCCGGTTGGCCGCACACTCAGTTGGAAGCCTCGGGTCTGGCCGTAGGGCTGCCGCGCGGACAGATGGGCAACTCGGAAGTGGGCCACCTCAACCTGGGAGCCGGCCGGGTGGTGATGCAGAGCCTGACTTTCCTGGATGCTGCTATTGAGGACGGGACTTTTTACCAGAACGAGGCTCTCACCGAGGTTTGCCGTCAGGTCAAAGAATCGGGCGGCACTCTCCACCTGGGCGGACTGGTCAGTCGCGGGGGAGTGCACAGCGAACTGGGGCACATCCTGGCCTTGATCGAATTGGCCCGCCGCCAGGGGGTGACCAGGCTGCGCCTGCACTGTTTTACCGACGGCCGAGATACCCCCCCGGATTCGGCTCTGGAGTTCGTCGGCGAGGTGGAGGATTATCTTCATCGCGGCGGTGGGGATTATCGGATCGCCACGGTGGTGGGCCGTTACTATGCTATGGACCGGGACCACCGCTGGGAGCGCGTTACCCGCGCTTACAAGGCGGTGGTCAGCGGACAGGGCGAGTACCGGGCCGAGAGCGCCCGCCAGGCTATTCAGGCTGCCTACCAGCGCGGGGAAACCGATGAGTTCATCCTGCCCACAGTGGTCGGGGAGAGCGAGGAGATTCAGGAAGGCGATGGTTGGATCTTTTTCAATTTCCGCGCCGACCGAGCCAGGCAGCTGAGCGCCGCGCTGTTGGGCGGCCCGGAATGGAATGAATTCGAACGCTCGAAAGTAATTCAAAGCCTACATTACGTTTCCTTGATGGGTTATGGAGAGCAGGTCAAGAGGCCTTTCGCCTTTGCTTTGCCTCCTCTGACGAACTGCCTGGCTGAGGTGATCGCCGCGGCCGGAAAGTGTCAATATCACACCGCCGAAACCGAGAAATATCCTCACGTCACCTACTTTTTCAATGCCACGGTGGAGCAGCCGTTTACGGGAGAAGAGCGCCACATGGTGGCCTCTCCTCACGTGGCTACCTACGATTTGCAGCCCGAGATGAGCGAACCGGCGCTGGCTTTGGATACTCTGGTGAGGCTGCAAGCGAAGAAAGACGACTTCGTTTTAATCAATTTCGCAAATCCGGATATGGTCGGACATACCGGCTCTTTAGCTGCAGCCATTAAAGCCTGCGAAGCCAGCGATCAGGGATTGGGTCTGCTGGTGGAGGAGGTTCTGCGCCAGAACGGCGCGGTCATGGTGCTTGCTGACCATGGAAACGCAGAAGTCATGATTGACGAGAATGGGGGGCCGCACACCGCGCATACCACTAATCCCGTGCCCTGTATCCTGATCGGCGGTCCGAAAGATGCGCATCTTCGCGAGGGAGGGGTTCTAGGCGATGTGGCTCCCACAATCCTTCATTTGATGGGCCTGAATGTGCCGTCGGAGATGACGGGCCGGTCGCTTTTGGAGCAACAAAGGGTGCCCTGAGCCCTCTCCCAGCCTTATTTTAGTTGACACAGCAGGACTCCATGCGCTAACCTGATTCGGTGGGGGAATTGCCCCACATCAGTAGCAAGGTCGTTCGAGATTTCCTGTTGTCTGTGCTCGAGTTGGGGTGGGAGCACAGACACAACCCAAACCCTAGGGACAGTCGTGCCTCGACAGCCGAGCTCTAACTCAAAAGTCATCAAGGAGCCTGTCGAGTGTCATTCGTAGACAAAACTTTAACCTGTATAGATTGCAAGGCGCCGTTCACATTCACGGCCGGTGAGCAGGAGTTCCACTCCTCCAAAGGTTTCACCAACGAGCCAAGGCGCTGCAGCAACTGTCGTCAAAACCGTCGTTCGTCCCGTGACGGTGGAGCCGGTGGTGGATTCAGCAGCAGCGACCGCGGCGCGAGTCGTCCCGCTGGTGGAGGCGGAGGATTCGGTGGAGATCGCGGCGGCTTCGGCGGCGGCGGTGGCGGATTCGGTGGCGGAGGTGGCGGCGGCTTCGGCGCCCCTCGCCGGGAGATGTTCGACGCGGTTTGCGCCGAATGTGGCAAGGAAACCCAGGTTCCCTTCCAGCCCAGCGGTTCTCGTCCCGTCTATTGCCGGGATTGTTTCTCCTCCCATAGCCCGCCACGTCGTGGCGGCGGTGGCGGTGGTGGTGGATTCGGCGGCGGTGGCGGCGGCGGATTCGGTGGTGGCGGAGACCGTGGCGGAGACCGCGGTGGCCGCGGCGACAGCCGTTCCAGCCGTTACTAAGCTACATCCAAAACCTGTAGTATAGTCTGGCTTTGAGCCGGTCTACTTTTGCCCAGACGGGACTTCTCTCGTCTGGGCAATTTGTTTTTCCCGCTGGCAGTGGATACCCAGCTGGTGCCGGTTTTGCGCCAGCTATATGATTCGCTGGCCGAGCCGCGAACTCTGACGGCCGGGGAGTTGCCCTTCGGGGAATTTCTTCGCGAACAGGGCGCCCTTTCTTGGGAGCCCCCGCGCCCTCTGCTGGGATTGGCCTTGGAGCCTCACGTGGCTGCGGCGGCGTGCCGCTGGTCTTTACGAATTGGCCGGCGATGGCGAAGGGGGCGCCTGGCGCTATCTTTATCAGCCGGGCCAATCGGCTTGCCTGCATTGTCTGTTGCGCTGGTGGATAGAACGCTTTCATGGGCCGGAATGGTGGCCGAGAATGCAGATGTGGCCCGATTTTCGTTGGAGTTGGCCAGCGT
>JALHOV010000065.1 GCA_022842865.1 Vulcanimicrobiota bacterium
CCGGTGATGCGGTGTAGACCGCCCCAGAGCACCGCCAGCAGCACCTGCCAGCGCGGGTAGAGGTCCAGCAAGCTGTCGGTCAGACCGGTCACCGACAGATCGGGAATGGGCGCCCAGGGGATGTGCAGCATGTGCCCATAAAATCGGCCTCGAAAGAGCGCGGCCTGGACCAGATTGGTGAGCGCGATCACAACCGAGAAAATCAGCGCCAGCACGATGCTGCGCCGCACCAGGGCCCGGTCCTCATCCGGTTGGCTGGGCAGATCCAGCACCGGCTGGGGATTGGGCGAGGTCTCAAAAAACGGCATCAGATAGAGCGTCAAGAAGCTGCGCGGGCTGCACTGGCTGTAGTCCACCAGCAAATAAGCCAGAATGGGCAGATACCAGCAAAAAGAAATCAGGAAATACATGGCGACGCTGGCCCCGACCGGACCCGAGTTGAAAAAGAGCTGGGAGAACAAGATCAGCCCGAAAGTGACCAGATGCAAAATCACCAGCTTAAGTCCCATAGACCGCTTGCGCAGCGCCAGGAAGAGCAGATAGGCCAGCCCACAGCGCGCCAGCAACCCGAAATATCTCACGGATGGATCAGAGATATGGCACTCCCCATAGCGAGCGGTGAGCACCATGTCGGCGTCGGGCCAGTGGGTGGGCACAAAACCCAGAAAGGGCCGGGCCAGAAACAGATAGGCCAGGCTGACCCAAAGTAACGACTCCAGGCGACGAATCCCCAGAATCCGGCAGGCACAGACCCCCAGGGCGATCTCTCCCCGGCCGTAGCCGGAGACGAAGCCCAGCAGGATCAGGCTCAACAACCCGGCCGCGCTATAGAACATCGCCTAGGTCACCTTTTCGATAAGCACCGACGAGTTGATTCCCCCGAACCCCACTGAGACTTTCAGGGCCCGAGACAAGGGCAGTTGCTGGCAGGTCTCAAGAAAGGCCAGCCGCTCAAAGGGCTCCAATGCCTCCGTAGCCAGCAGCGGGGGCAGGTAGTTGTGACGCAAGAAATCCACGTTGAGCAGGGCTTCCCAAAGACCCGAGGAGTTCAAGGTATGGCCCAGGTATTGCTTCAAAGGCACCACTCGCATCGGAGTGGAAGCGTCACCGAACACGCGGTCGAGCACGACACCCTCCACCCCATCGTTGAGGGGAGTGGAAGTGCCGTGCGGACAGACAAAATCCAGCGGGCCGGCCGCCTGACGGAGGGGCTGTGTCAGACAGCGCGTCAGGAATTCGCCACTCTCGAGACAGTCCGTCAGTCGCGAGGCGTCCGAGTTGGTAACGCCGGCTGTGAAGACGATGTCGCCCGAGTCAAGTTCCTCCTGGCGGCGCGAGCCCACCAGAACGGCTACCATGACCTCTCCGGGAACCAGGCCGCTGCGCTCTCGGCTGAAAGGCATGCAAGAGCGGGCCGGATCTTTTTCGGCACTGAGCGCTCCCAGTTTCTTGATGGAGACGAAGCGCTCATGATTGAGTTCGCTTTCCAGTCCCACCACCAGAATACGTTTCTCCGGGTGGCGGCGCAACTCACGCAGGGCCAGATTGAGAGCCACCAGGCCGGAACTGCAGGCGGCGTGCAGACAGATTACCTCGGAAGCCGGAACCTCCAGTCGGCTGCGTGCCAGAAAGCGCCTCACAAAATCCCACTCGTCAAACTCCACCTGGGCATCCGGCCACTCCGAGAAAAAATGCTGGCGATGAATCAGGTAGAGCTGGTCCACCTTGCCGGCGCGCTGCGCCAGCTGCTCGAGCTCTCGGCAAAACCCTCCCAACACCCTGGCATAGCGAGCCGAAATCCGGGGATGGAGGTCGGAGGCATCTGGAAAGTCCGCAGCCGGCTGGATGATGGCGCCGGTGTGGAGAAAGGGCTCGCTTTCCTCAGGAAAGAGGTCGGCCAGGCTGACGATTCCCGACCGGCCTGACTTCAGGCTCTGCCTCACCTCGGCCAGGTTGTGGCCGAGCGGGCTGCAAATGCAACTGTCTAACAGAACCTGTTGAAACATCAGGGATGGCTGGCGAGAAAGTCTACCACGTCCTGAATCGAGATGTCCTCGAAGCGCCGCCCGCTGCTCTTGGCCTGGGCCTGACTCAGCAGCTGGTTGATTTCGATGACGGTCCCGGTGGCTTGCTCGAGCTCGAAGAAAAGATCCACGATGTCGATCGACTCCAGGCCCAGGTCGCGCGTTAAAGACGAGTCGGGGGCAGCGCTCCGGGGGACGTTTTTGACGGTTTCCAGGGCCGTGTAAACGGCCTCCTCAGGGTTGGAACTACTCATGGACCGGGCTCCTTTCGATACTGGACGTAAGCGGACCGAAGCGACCGGAGGGTCCCTCACAGGCCACCATCTCATCCGGGTGCGTCACAACCTGAACCCAGACAGCCTCCACCAACTGGGGCGAAGCAGGCAAGAAGCGCGCAAACTCACTGACTTCCTCCAGAGGGAACACGCCGGCCACCAGGGCCGCCGGCACCACCCCGTCGGCCAGATCGGCCCGGGCCAGCCGACTGGCCTGGACAAACCCGTGCTCGGGAGAAAAAAGAGCCATAACCGGCCCGTGCAGCTGGAAGTCGATGGCCAGCTGGGCAGCTTTCATGGCCGGGGTGGCGATAAAATAGTCCTTCGGCGGCAGGGCGCGGTCGATGGCCGCGCTGCGCGCCCCGGGGGCAGCGCTGAGGCCGGCGGAGCTGGCTCGAGGGCTGTAGGGACCGAATCCCCCGTAGAGATAAACGCCGGTAGCCGGATCCAGCGGTTGCAGTTGCCGGATCAGCGAGGTGAGCAGCACGACCCCACGCGACTTGAAGCGCAACTCCGAGCGGGCGCCCTCGTAGAGCGAGTGCAGGTAGGCTTCGCTGAAGCGGCACAAGGTATACTCGCCCTGACGGGGACAGTGGCCTTGCCTGCGTTCCGGATCGGGCGAATCCTCGGCGGTGAGAAAAAGGCGATGGAGGCCGGGGGCCTGGACGTGCACAGATTGGGATTACGACGCCCGAACCAGGGACTCCTACGAACCTCCCAGGCGGTTCGGATTGCGGGGATTGCGCTGCTCCAGCAAATCGCGCAGATTCTCCTCCACGCCGCCCAGCATCTCCGGGTGGGTGAAAAGGTAGAACCGTCCCCGGCCCAGTTCCTCGAGAGCGCGCTCGGCCACTTCCTCGGGGGCCATGCCTCGCCGCAGAGCGGCCTGCAACAGCCGAAGATGCCGTGGCGGCGGGCGCTCTCCATCCTGCAAATGCAAAGGCCGATTGCGTGCCGAGTTGAGGATGCGCGTGTTGACATAGCCCGGACAGAGCACCGAGACGCCGATGCAAGTGCCCTGCAGACTCTGCTCTAAGGATTCGCTCAAGGCCACCACCGCCTGCTTGGAAACGTGGTAACAGGCACTGGGATGGTAGGCCAGCAGTCCGGCCAGCGAGGCGGTATTGAGAATGTGGGCCGGCTGCCCCTGGCTCAGCATCAAAGGCACGAACACCTTAACGGCCGCCACCACTCCCCACAGGTTCACCCCCAGCACCCAATCCCAGTCGTTGGGGGTGCACTCCAGCGGCGCCCCCCCCGCTCCTACGCCGGCGTTGTTGACCAGCAGATGCACCGCTCCGAAGCGCTCCACGGCCGCTTGCGCCAGGGCCTCGACCTGCTCCGCCCGGGCCACGTCGGCCGGGACGCACAAGATGTCGGCGGCAGGCAGATCTTGGGCCGCCCGCTCCAGCTCGCCATGGTGAAGGTCGCTGAGCACCACCTTCATGCCCCGGCTCAGACAGGCGCGCGCCAGGGCCAGACCAATGCCGCCGGCGGCCCCGGTAATGACAGCCACCCGCCCTGCTTCTAAGGGCGGGAGAACCTGGTCGGATTCGGGCTCCAGGATGCTGGCCAGGCGACTGCGCATCTGGCTTTGCAAGTGTGGTTCCGCTCGTAGGGAAAATTGTCCGCGCGCCAGTCCCGTGAAAAGATCCTTGAGGCCGGCTTCGGGAGCTCGACCATCCACAAAGAGCACGTGCGTGGGAAGGGTCGGAGTGGACACGAACAGATTTTGTTGCAGGGCCAGCACGGCCCGCTGAGCCACCCAAAACGGAGCCTCGGCCGGGTCGGTCCAGCAAACCGTCACCCTATGGACCTGGGAAAAGGCGCGGCAGAGATTCAGGCAGCCGCCCAGATGCAGGTCCAGAACCCTCCTCCACTCCGACCACTCGGTGTCCCAGGCGTTGCCTCCCCGGCACATCCGGGTGGCGTTAAGTATTAGCCGGACCGGACCCAGGCCAGACGCTACTTGAGCCAGGGCTTCCACCTGCTCGGCGCAAGTGAGGTCGGTCGGCACCAGCTGAACCAGGCCGCTCCAAGGTGCGGGGGGTTGAGCGTCGACCACCACCTGCATGCCGCGCTCCAGGCAGGCCGCGGCCAGCCTGGCCCCCAGAGGGTTCTCGGCCCCCAGGACCACCGCGACGGCGCCCCGCAAATCGTCCACTTCCTTGGGTTCTGGGGGGGACTGGCCGTCTCCCCCCAGGCCCCCCCTAGGTTTCGCTGGATGTATCCCACAGGGGCTGAGTGTCGATTGGAGTCGAAATGGACCCCAGTTGCATTGATACTGTCCGGCAAGTTGCCGAAGACGCATAAGTGCTGGAAGAAACTCGAGGCAGCACGGACAAAATCCAGCAAGCCCAACGCGCAACTTCGACTCATCGAGCTCAGAGCGGTCGGCGGGCCTCTGTAAACGCCTGACAAGACTCGACATGCACCAGAAAAAACGCTAGGATCACGGTGTATGAGTGACGTGTGGTATTCCTGACCAAGCGCAAGCGACGCGCTCTGGCCGGATAGGAGAGATTATGACCGCAAAGCAAGCCGCCTTAGAGCTGGTCGGCAAACTGCCCGACGACAGTAGCTGGGAAGACATCCTCCAGGGAATCGCCCTGCGGGAGCGAGTCGAGGCGAGCCTCGACGCCGCCGACCGTGGCGAGGTATTCAGTCACGAACAGGTTCTTGAAATCTCCCGTCAATGGCGCAAAAGCTAAGCTGGACCAGCATAGCGCTGCAGGACCTGGAAGGCATTTGGAATCGAATCTGTGAGCTGGGCGACGAACGCGAAGCCGGCCTGCAGCTAGAATTCATTCACTCGAACATCGAGACACTGCCCCAGTTTCCTCGGCGCTTTCCGGTCTTCCAGCAGTATGGCCAGGAACACATCCGCGAGTTCAAGTTTGGCACCTACCACGTGGTCTATCGGGTCGAACCGGGCGACTCCGTGCTGATTCTGTCGGTCTTCCACACCCAGCGGGATTTTCTGCAAGAGCTGAAGCAGCGAAAGAACCGCTACCTGTAACCTGTATGCGGCTACAATTCAGTAGCGCGGCTTGACCAGCTGAGCACGGGCATCGGCCTCTTTGTCGGAAGCCCGGCAGTGAGAGGGAAGACGCGGGACATTCTGGTCCAATTCGCTTCACCCAATCGTGGAACGGTAAGGGGGGACTGGCCGTTTACCCCCAGAATTCCCTGGGCATGCGCCTGCTGACCGTGCTGTTCCTCGTCCTGACGGCCGTCTCAGCCTTTCGCCTCACTCACCTGCGACCGAGCCACGAGATCTTCATCCAGGGGCGTCTGACGCTGGCCACGGACGAACCGGTGGAGGGCGCCGAAGTAGACGTGGTGCTGGTTTTCCCGGAAACCAAGCTCAAGATCGACCCGAAAGGCCGGCAGTTCGTGGCCCTGCGCACCCTGGGCGCGGGGGAGCAATGGTCGGCCCGGCCGGACACCGGCTCCTACTCTATCGAATGGGGACCGAGCGGCGACTTCGAGATCATCCTGAAGCTGGCGTGCGCGACCAAACCGCGACGTTGCCGATTGCTCTATCGTCTGGGGGCAGTCGAGCTCAGGAGTCCCCGATTTCGATTGCGCGGAAAAAAGAACAGCACCGACCGCTGGGTCGGTCTCTGTCCCGACCAGGTCCTTTCGGCCCTGCCCAGCACCGCCCACTCGGAAGCCTCGCCCGGACAGCCCTCGCCCGAGGCGATAGGCGCCGAAGAAGCCCCCGAGCAAGACATGAGCGAGACCGGCACGCCTATGGCCGAGGACCAAGAGATTGGCCAGCGCGCCGAACTCACCTTACAGCGCATTAACACGCTCTCGCCGGTGGCCTTGCGGACCCGCTATCAACTGCTGCGATTCCTCGAGCAGCACCCGGTCTACGCGCGCAATGCTCCCGCGCGAACCCGGCGAATCGGAGCGCTGGTGCGAGACATTCTGGGGCGGCGTCTGGCCCTGCTGGGAATTCTGCGCACGGGCGAAGCGGCCTGGGTGCGGCCCGAAGTTGGACTCAAGCTTCTCTGGACCGACCCCGACGAACATGAAGCGGAAGAGTCCGGCGCCGAGGACACGGGGCAGGATCCAGTCGAGGTCCACCAGGAAGAGGCTGCTCGATTTGAGGACTGAACGCTGAAACGGGCACTGGTCACCGGGGGGAATCGCGGCATCGGCCGGGCCATCGTCGAGTCGCTGTGTCCGAATCATCGGGTGGCTTTTACCTACCACAGCCGCAGCCAGGAAGCCGAAGCCCTGTGCGCGGCATTGGGACCCCAGGTGGTCTGCGCTCCCATGGATCTGCGCCAGCCGGAATCCATTCAACAAGCCCTGTCCGGTTTTCTGGCCGAGGGGGGATTTGACGTGGTGGTCCACAACGCCGGCATCGTCGACGACGCCCCCCTCTACTTTATGACCGAAGAGCAATGGAATTCGGTGCTGCAGGTCAGCCTGAACTCGTTTTATTACATCAACAAAGCCGTGCTGCCCCATATGCTGCGCCAGCGCTGGGGGCGAATCATCTCGGTGGTCAGCCTCTCGGGGGAGACCGGCGTGCAGGGACAGACCAATTACGCCGCCGCCAAGGCCGCCCTGACGGCCGCCAGCAAGTCGCTGGCCAAGGAAGTGGCCGTCAAACAGGTCCTCGTCAACGCGGTCAGTCCCGGAGTGATCGACACCGAAATGACCGCCAAACTGCCCATGGAGGAGCTGAATCGGCGCATTCCCTTGGGCCGTCCCGGTCGCCCCCAAGAAGTGGCCTCGGTGGTGCGCTTTCTGGCTTCTGACGAGGCCAGCTACATCACCGGCGAAGTCATCCGCGTCAACGGCGGCTTCTACACCTGACGCGAAGGTAGCGCCACCAGCGCCCGGCCCAGGGTGGTCTTCTGCCCATCCGCTTCGATCCAGAGGGTCAGTTCCACCAGATGCTCATCCTCCTGGCGATAGGCCTTGGTGACGCGCCCCAGGCAAAGCAGTTCCTGTCCGGGAAAGTCCATCTTCTGATAAGACGCGGAAAAACGGCGAACCTGACCGGCCGGAGCGATCCAGTCGTGAAGCAACTGCCCGAAAAAAGCGGCCTTCAGCGCTCCCGGCACGATTACGTCACTCAGCCCATGATCGCGGGCACAACCGGGATCGTAGTGAATGGGGTAAAAATCGCGCGCGGCGCCGGCCCACATGACCAGCTGCCGAGAAGAGCACTTCTTGAGCAGCCCGGGCAGCCGCTGGCCCACCTCGACGTCCTCAAAATAGAGCTGGCTAATAAAACACCTGGGTGTCATAAAGCCGGGCCACCCGTTGTCCGGTCTGATTGGTAAAGACGGTCTCGCGCCGGCACCACACCGTCGGTCCGAGCGGTCCGGACTGCTCCCAAAAGTCCAGATTCCGGGCCACCGCGGAGAGCACGTCGCCGGCGCAGATGGGGATTCCGTAGTAGTGGTATTCATTGCCGCCATTCAGCAGGCGACCGGCCTGTTCCACGGCCACCACCGCCGTTCCCAGAAAGCCCTCAGGCGCAGGCAGACTTCGAAAGCCTCGGGCCAGGGCGCAGGCCTCGTCGTAGTAGACCGGATCGGTATGGCCCACGGCCCGCGCGAAAAGGCGTATGCTCGATTTGTCCACCTCGTAAAGCACGGGAGGCTCCTCGACTCCGATACTATCGCGCATGGCCTGGGTAATTCTCGACTCCATCTGGCTCCTTCCGCAGAGACTGCAGGACGCTATCTTTGGCCCCAGAAATCGGCCCCATGGATAGCGACAGGTTACTGACCACCACCCGCTCCGTGCGCCGGCGTCTGGATCTGGAGCGAGCCGTGCCCCGCCAGGTGATCGAGGAGTGCCTGGAAATCGCGCTGCAGGCCCCCACCGCGTCCAACCAGCAAAACTGGCACTTCCTGATCCTCACCGAGGCGGAGCCCAAAAAGCAACTGGCTGCACTCTACCGCAAGGCCTTCAAAAGTTACGCCGGCCAGGCAGCGGCCACCTCTTCCGCCTACTCTGAGGACGATCCCCGAGCCCAACGCCGCTTGTTGGTAGGCGCTTCGGCCATGTATTTGGCCCAGGTGTTGCACCGCGTGCCCGTGCTGGTCATTCCATGCCTGCGCAGCCGCCTGGAAGGGGCTCCCGTGGCCGTCCAGGCGGCCGGCTACGGCTCCATTCTGCCGGCCGCCTGGTCATTTATGCTGGCGCTGCGCTCGCGCGGGCTCGGCGCCGCCTGGACCACTCTGCACCTGAGCTACGAAAAGGAAGCGGCCGCCCTTTTGGGCATCCCCGACGACGTCACCCAGACCTGCTTGCTCCCCGTCGCTTATACCGTAGGGGAAGACTTCCAGCCGGCTCAACGCCTGCCGCTGGCCCGCGTCAGCAGCTGGAACCGCTGGGGCCCTTGAGCTCCAGCCGGCTGTCCGACCTGGGAAAGGGTCTGGTTCACCTCGAATTCCTCAGCCCGGAAATGGAGGAAAGCCACTTCGAGGCCCTCGCCCTGGCCCTGCAGCAGGCTAGCCAGGGAGTGCTGCTGACCTGCAGCGGACCCGACTTTGCCCTGGGCGCCAGCCTGGGAACGCTGGCGGGAAATATCGAGAGAGGCGAGTGGGCCGAACTGGACCGGCGCGGGCGCTACTATCAGCAGGTCAACCTCAGCCTGCGCCGTTCGCCGGTGCCGGTGGTGGCGGCTTTGCGCGGCTATGTGCTGGGAGCTGGCTGCGAGATTGCTCTGCACTGTCACAGTCTGGTGGTGGCGGCCGATACGCGCATGGGCCTGGTGGAGACGCGCGCCGGGCTGCTGCCGGCGGCCGGCGGCACCCAGGAAATGACCCGACGGGCGCGGACTCCGGCTCAATTGCTCCACTTCTTCTCGCTGCTGACCCGGGGCCGGCTGGCGACCGATGCCAGCGACGGCCTGGCGCTGGGTTATCTCGACCCGGACCGGGACCGTATCTGTGAGGACCCTACCCGGCTCTTTACCCAGGCCCTCGAAAGGTTACGTCAGTTGCGCGCCCATCATCAGCCCTGTGTCACCTCCGAGGTGGAGGTGCTGTGCGGCTTGAGCGAGCTCTGCGCTCACCTGGAGGAATGGGATCTGAGCGCCTACGACCGGCAGCTGGCCCGCACCCTGGCCGGGGTGATGTGCGCTGGCCAAGAAGCGGGCAGTCGGGTTAGCCTGGAGCGATTGCTGGATCTGGAACGCCAGGCCTTGCGTAACCTGGCTGGCCAGGCGCGCACGCAGGCGCGCATTCGTCACCTGCGCGCGGCCGGGCTGGTGGCCGACAGGCGTGAAAGATCGTCTTGAAGCAGGCACTGAGCGTAGTCGGGCAACTCGCCCTTTTCGTAGCGCTGGACGAAGCGCTGCAGATACTGCAGACGCGGCTCAAAGAGCGGCTTCCCCCAGGGATAAGCGGGAGCGCCGGGCAGATCCAGTTTGTGAGTGCGCAGCAATAAGGTGGCCGCTGTGCTGGGCAAACACTCCAGGTTCCACACGAAGTTCTCCATCTTGGCTCCGGGAAACTGGCGGGGCATCAGATAGAACTCCACGTTGGAAGCATAAAAAAGCCCTACCTTGAGGTGATGCCGTCGCAAAATGTTGGCGATCTCTCCAAACGTTCGCCGCCCCCCGAAGTCGCCCACGACCGGGATAATCCGGTTCTCTTGCTGCATCAAGCGCACCCGGGCATAGCCGGACGGGCTGGCCAGAAAGCAGCCGTGGGCACCGGCCGGGTCGCGCGCCAGCAGCACTTCGCGAAAGCTGGGAAAGGTGGGCTCGCCCGGCTTGGGAGTGCGATACTCAAAGCGAACATCCAAAGCTTTGCTGGCGAACTCGCTCTGCAGCCGGGCCAGAAATTTCCAGTCGCTATCCCGGGCGGCGAAGTGAAGCCGAGCCAACCTCCGCCTGAAGCGCTCCAGGAAAAGAGAAGCCTGGCCCGGATCGACCGGGGCCTTCCCCAGCGCCTGCAGCCAGTCCGCATAGGCCAGTCGCTGCCAGACCGGATCGTAGCGCCGAGAACAAAGGGCGGCCAGCCATTGCTGAGGGGTGGGGCACTCTTCAAAGAGCACCTTGTAGTAGAGATGCTGCAGCAAGTTGCCGCGGCGAATGTCCACGATGAAGGCGTAGCGAAACGGCACCGCCGCCAGGTAGGAGAAGTTCTGTTCCGGCCCGACCCCGATGAACACCGAGCCTGAAGGAATCGTGCGCCGCAGGAAGTCGAGGTGATCGGCATAGGCCATTTCATTGGAGACCCAGTTGTCGGATACGAAGTCCGCGCCCGGTTCGCTGCATTGCTCCAGCCACTGGTTAAAAACCTTGTCGGTCAGGGCAGGGGCGCGCGGGGCCCAGCTGGCCAGGGCCGCCAGGAGCAGGCAAGAGAGCAAGACGAGCAGGTGCTTTTTGTGCATAGTCAACCGGAGGGCGCTGGCAAATGTATTCCACTCCCGTCCGGAGAATCTTCCCCCCGTGAAACGCTTCTGGTTGGCCGCGCTGGGCGTGCTGGGGATTTTAGCCCTCTGGTTGAGCCAGGACGAGCGCGTGCTGGGCCTCTCGCGACGAGTGCGAATTCAGGGCTTTCTGCCCCCCTACCCCGCCGCCCAGGAGACCACCACGGTGGAAGTCTGGTTCCCGGAGGAGGGAATTCTCTACGATTCCATCGGACGCCCCTGGCAGCGCGATCGCTGGGGCCGCATGCGCCAACGTGCCGATCCGAACTGCCGCTTCCGGGCCCTGCTTCATCCAACCGGTTCGGTGGATATCTCGGTCATTCTCACCACCTGGCTGCCGCCACGACGCTGCACGGTCCGATTTTACACGGAGGGCACGGTCCCCCGCATCGCCCGCAGCCTGCCCTGTCAGGGACTCAGGCGCAATTTATCGGTGCAACTGTGCACGATGCCGCTGGCATTGCCGCTGACGGACCCGGAAACTTAGCCGTCGTAGTCGACGACATCTCCTTCGCCACCCTGTGACTCCTCGTCTGCCATGCCCTGTAGACTCCAGGACACATCCAGGCGCGGTTGCGGTGGAAAGCTCCTGACGCCAGCAGGCGGAGCGCTGGAAGCCACCACCGACATGCCGCGCATCCAAAGCCCCGCCAGCACAAATTTCAGCCGGGCCGGGTTCAAGCTCAAGGCGCCGGGCAACTCTCCGAGTGGTGCCGGACGAGGGGCGACCGCCATCTGCTCAGGCTCTGGACCGATCTCCTCGGGCCGATGCGTGTCGAGCAGGCTTAACTGCACTTCCTGAGGCTGGGCAGGCTCCAAGACCGGAGCCGCAAACAGTTCCACACCCCAGCAGCCCATCAGCAGGGCGGCGACGGCGGTTCCTATGGACAGTCTGGATTTCATGGTTAACACCTTTCGGGGGGGTCTACTAGTCGGTAAAGACGCGGTGATAGTGAATGATGGAGTCCGTGGCGGTCAGCTTGAATCCTTTAAAGCCCCCCCACACGATGGAGCCATTCTCCAGCAAAACCTGCATTGCTTTGCCTGAAGCGTGCAGCGACATCTTCGAGTTGTTCGCGTGAAAATTGCAATCTTTGAACTTGGGAGCACCGCTGCCTACGAAAAAGATCCTCATCGTACGCGGACCCAGCAACTCCCGGCTGTCCAAATCCGCGCTGGGAACCGCCGGTACGTTGGGCTTATTCGGGGGCAGATTGGGGGAGAGCGCGTTGGCCCAGTTGATGGTGCTGTTGACTGCGTTAAAACCCTTACCGATATACAGGTCGCACGGGACGTCGCCTTTAGCACCCACCAGATTGACGGCGGAATTGATGATGGTGACGTTGTTGGCGACGTAGTATTTGTTTTCATTGGGTGGACTGGGCAGACTGGCCGGCAAGGTGAAGTTCACCGTGGTGTTAAGAACAGACAACGACCGGTAATCACCAGGCGCAATGTCCATGGGAGCAGTCGCCACGATGTCAGAGGTCGCGTTCTTGGGGTCGCGAGGCGGATGAAAACGTGGAACCCGGGCCGGAAAGGTGGAGGCAGTCTTGGTGATAAAGGTGCTACTGCCGGGGTTCCAGACCGCCGGCGAGGTAATGTTCAAGACGGTCGCCTCGTCTCCGGAGGGCCCCCACTTGAGACTGGCGTTGACCACGCTATTTCCGGAGATAGACAGGCCGTTGGCGTGGATGCTGTTGGTGAGGATTCGTCCGCTCACCGAAGGAAGCAAGAATCTGTTGCCGCTCATCCCCAGTTGTCGGATCCACCAGGAGTCCACCGTGGAATTGACCAGGGTGACCGACTCCGTGCCCAGCACAGCGTAGTCGCTGGCCTGTCCTCCCACGTAGCCCTTACTGAAGACCGTGGAGGTGTATTTACCCGGGTAGGCGCGAAAATCGCATTTGGCCTTGATATAAACCATGTATTTGGGGACCCAGCGGCCGTCCGGAGCCGGGTTGGCGTAAGTCCCCAGGTAGTTATTGTAGATGGAAAGTTCGTAGTTCAGTTCCGGATCGCCCTGGACCACGCCCACCTCGGACGGGTCGATCGAATAGGTGAGATCGCTGGTCAACTTGTCCAGGGCCATTTGCATCGCGCCATAAGCGGCATAGTTAGTGCGGCGCACATACTGAGCACGAGAGGCCTGTTTCTGTCCCATCAAAACGGTGTCGCCCGCCCCGGCCGTCATCATGACGAACACGGAAGCGATCAGGAGGACTAAAGCAACCAGGGCCATTCCCGCAGTGCGCTGTACTCGAAGCATAAACCGGAGATTCGCTAGTTCCGGGTGAATACCTGGGTGCGGATCTCGAACCCGTACTTACGGCCGTAACCTGAGGGCAGATCCATGCGCAAATGCAAAGCCATGGTGCTGGCCCCCTTGACGCAGTGAAAGGTGCTTACGTTCCTGGCCATCACCTTGTAGGGCAAGGGAGTGCTCAGGTAGGCGCCGACCAGGATCGGCGAAGGTGGAAACGGCTTGGGTTCCTCCACGCTGGTGACCACTCGCACCACCCTCGGTCCAGGAGCATCGGTCCGCTTGTAATAGCAGACCCACTTGACCCAATACATGCGACCCTCCGCGTCGTAAACGACCTCACCGGTGCTGGCGCTCCGCGGACTGCCAAAGAGAAGCCCGTCCACGTTGTTGCTCGTGCCGGGACCACAGGCAACACAGACGGGCACTTCATCTCTACGCGACACACTGAAGGCAGCGTCGTTGGACTCGGCAAATTCTTCGTTTAGACGGCGCACCAGAATCAGTGCGTCTCTCTGGAGGTCCATTTTCGCCTGGGTCACCATCAGGTAGCGGCTGCCGGCCTGAACCAGCGCCAACACTCCCAGCAGGCAGATGCCTACCAGGCCGCAGGCGATGATCACCTCGATGAGAGAGTGGCCTCTGCGCGCTCCTTTCATCGCTTAAAGCTCCCCTGGCGTGGCCGGACGCCCCGGGTACCGCTGCCGCTGGCGCGACGACGCCAGCGAGAATTCAACACAATCGAAGGGACCTGACCCGTGTAGAGTTTTCCCTCGGGCTTAAAGACGACCTGCTTGCGAACGCGGCTGTAGCCCCGAGCGGAGAATTCCACCGCGGCGCCCTCGGGCGGTTGGGCCAGAGCCAACTCGATTTCCAGCGTGTAGTTGCCTTCGTTGCTGCCCTGATAGTTCACCTTGGCTCGCTGCTCCAACACCTGCCACTTGCCAGCTTTGTCCTTGGCAAAAATGGTGCCGCGAGAACTGATGAACCACTGGGGCTTAGGCAGCCACACGCGAGGGCGAACGCGTTTCCAGTAGTCTTTGGCCATGGCTCGGCTCGTCTGCACCTTGCACTCGCCGGTCAGCTTGAGCCGATAGACTTTGTCGCCTCCGAACAGTCGATGGACCCCCCAGGCCAGCCCGGAGAGAGCCACCACCACCACCAGAACCGCCATGCCCAGACGCCGTCCGTCCAGACCTGCGAGACCTGCCAGATGGTGACGCCAATCCACCTGAGGAATTTGCGGCAAGGTGACCTGGGGGAGCGAAAGGCGGGTGGTGGGAGAGGCCTCCTCCACTGGAGCGGCCTCGGACAATTCCTCCAGATTTTTCAGGGTGAGGCCGCGCCGCTCCAACTGGGTAGCGGCACTGTTCCGGTCCTCGGCCGTCAGGAAACCCGCGCGTTCTTCGCCATCGCGGGTAACGGCCGTAAATCTAAATCGCACCCTGGATGGTTCTCCCCCGGCAGCCCTCATCCTTGCGATTTCGAGCCGGTATCACAGGAGAATGCTTTTGCCCGCGGAATTCAGGGGGTTGTGAAACGACGCGGCTTTAGTATTGCGGAGGCGCTGATTGCCTGCACGCTGATCTCGGGAATTGCCGTTTGTCTGTTCGGAGTGTGGGCCATGCACGCCAAGGCCACCGCCCATAGCCGCGACATGATGGTGGCCAGCGCCTGGGCCGAGCAGATCATGGAAGGCGAACTCGCCAAAGGCTACACGGCCGAAGACGACTCCTTAGTGCACACCTTTCACGTCACCCACATCGTGGCGGACGTCCCCATCGACCGCGAGTATCTGTATCGCGTCTATGTGACCGATGGTGCCACCCCTACCGCCCCTGGCTTAAAGACGGTGCGTGTCGAGGTCGCCTGGGAAGAAGCCGGCCAGTGGCGCACCTGGCATGTCGTCACCCAGTTGAGCTGGCAAGGCTAGTTAGGGGCTTCGACCGCAGGCTCCGCGCCAGGCACGTCCTCGCCCTCGCCACCTTCAACCTCTTCTTGAACAACGGGCGTAGGCGTTCCAACGGGCAACTCCGTCTGTGGCTTGTTCGCTTTCGCACGCTTGGCCAGCCATTCGCGGCTGACCCGGGAAAGCAGGCGCGCCGAACCGGCGTTGCCCACCAACCGGCTGCTGGACTCGCCAGCGCGCAGATCGGCTTTGACCTGGAGCGGCGAACAACCGCGCTTGTGCATGCGCAGATTGCAATCCTTGGGAGCCGAGGGAAGGGAAATCTCCACGTCCAGGGCGTACTTGCCATCCGCGCCGGCTTTCCAGCGACTCTTGGCGCTATGATCCTTTAGCTGGACCCACTTCCCATCGCGGCGCTGCCAGACGGTGCCATCGTGGCGCACCATCCAGCGCACCCCCGAAAGGCCCAGGTTGACGTGCATGCTGCTGTAAAAGTCGTCTTTCACTTTCCAGCGCAGGGGCGGCTTCAGTTCGCCCTCCACGTGGATGAAATAGAGACGTTCGCGGCCCAGCAATTTGCTGGCCAAAGCCGCCACGACCAACACGGCGACCAGGATCAGGGCCAGGCGCCGGCGGTCCTCCAGCACACTTTGCAAAGAGATCATAACCGGGAAAACTTTCGGGACCCCACCGCTATTTCCCCCGAGCCTTACGCACCAAGTTAAACAGCTCTTCCTTGCTCTCCAGACGACGCAAGGGCCGACCCAGCGAGGGAAGCTCGCCGCTCAGTTGACCCCAGTTGCCGATCAGCCGAACCTGGCGGGCATAGCGAGTGACGAAGCCCGATTGATGCACGGCCAAGGTACAGGCGTCAGGAGGCGGGGAACAGCGCATCTTCAGGTGGATGCGCAATTCTCCGCGCCACATGCGGACCCGACAGGAGTTCTGAGGATCATGCCAGGCCTCCAGAGTGCCATTGAGGTCTCGATGAAAGAACTGCCCGCGCCGATCGACAAAGATGCGCGGACCGGGCAGCCAGAGTTCCACCACCGGCGGCCCACCCAGGCGCCCCAAAGTGACCCGGCCCCGCAGGCGCACTTCCACCAGGGTGTCCGGGCCGCGCCCGCGCCAGCCCAGGCCCACCACCAGGAGGATCAGCAGAAGTCCAGCGGCACGGCGAAGCATCGTACGGAGGGTAGAGGGTAACGACCACGGGCGGCCAACTTCCATCCCATGGCAAACGGGCCTCGGAGCCTACGCAGCATTTTGCAGGTCGAAGAGATCGAGAACGACCTCAGGCTGCGCTGCCTGCTGGGCCATTTGCTTCTCTATTTCCACGTAACCTTTGCGAACTGGAGTCACCCGGTCCGCACCTCGCTGTCGTCGGCCGGCGAAGCCAGCCTCTCTACCATACCCTCCTTCCTGTGGGAGCGCCCACCGATCTGGTTGCTCAGCCCCGAGGGCTCCAAAATGCTGCTGCAGGCCTGCGACATGTTGTCCGTTCTCGGCCTCATCTGGGTTTTCTTCGAATGCACCGGGCCCTTATTGCTGCTGGCCGGACTTTTTTGCGTCAAGCTGACCTACTACGCCAGCGACTTTATGCTGCTGGCCAACTACGACCACATGCACCTTTACCTTGCCTTCGTGTTCCTGGTGGCGCGCCGACGAATGTTCTTCATGCGAGCCGCTCTGGGAGTGCTTTATATCCTCTCCGGGTTGGTGAAGCTGACTCCGTCCTGGCTGCAAGGAGAGTATTTTCTCAGCCTGCCCGGGCAATTCCCTCTCCTGCCGCAGGGGACCGAGGCCGTGGTGATCGCCTCCCAGCTGGTGATTTTGCTCGAGTTCGTCGGGCCGCTGTGCTGGTACTCGCGTTGGAAGGGGTTGCGACTTTTTTCGTTCGCCAGCTTTTTGCTCTTCCACCTCTATTCGGGAGCGGTGGTGGGCTTTCGTTACCCGGCCTTGATGCTGCCCGTCGTCTGCCTGCTTTTTCTGGGTGGTCTCTCGGAGCCCTTCGACAAGGGCTGCAGCTGCCGTTTGCGCGACCTGCCGGCCTGGATGTCGCTGCTGCTCGGTCTGGTGGGCGGCTGCATCCCCTGGATGATCCCCGGCGATGCTCGCCTGACCGGCGAGGGCCGCTACTTCGGGTGTTTTATGTATGATGCCGAACGCCGAGTCACCTTCGAATACGACCTCTACAAAGGTCCCCGCCGCATCGAGATCCGCGGCGAACGCCTGTGGCAACTGCCGCATAACTGGGGGGTCTTCGCCTGGCGCAGCGCCTGCCAGGTGAAGGTCTTCGAGAACAACCAGCTGACCATGGAGCGCCTGGTCAGCTCCAGTCGGCGCAACGTAGGCAGCCGGGTTTTGAAGCTGGACGGAGTGGTCGTCTTCAATCCGGGCCCCTTTGACTTCGCCAACGCGCGCCAGATCGGCGACCCCTACTTATATTTTGCCTGCGCGCGCCGCATACTGGCCAATTATCACCCCGACCGACTGAGTCTACGAATGTATCAGCAGCTCGATGGCAAGGAAGAGCGTCATCAAGTGGTGGACATCGAAGACTTTGCCAAACTCAACCCCGTTTACCATCCGCTGGGCGGCAATGCCTGGATTCTCGACGACACTCGATGACCGAACAACGAGAACGCGCGTTGCTGTGCCTGCTGCTATTGGGCTGCTTTTTCACCTCCCTGACCATCTACGGCGACCACGGCTTCTATCGAGAATCGGTCGAAGACTTCAACTGGCTGCCACTGCCCGGGCTGGGTTCCCTACGGGAGCACTGGCTGCTGTCCAACTATGTCACCCACGGATTGCTCTATGCCCTGGGCCTGCCGGTGCTGGGGGCAGCCCTGGCGCAACTCTACAGCCCTCGCTTCCTTCGAGCCGGTCGGGTGGTTCTAGCCGTGGCCCTGGCCTGGAAGGTCTTCTTGCTCTCGGCCGACGTGCGCTTCTGGAGCACCAACGAACTCATTCACCTGGTCTGCTCGGTGGTCTTCCTGACCCAATCAGGCCTGGCTTCCTTACGCCTGGTGTTGGTGGTTCTGCTCGCGGCCTCTGGAGCCAACGACGTTTATCACCAGGGAATCAGCCTGCTGGCGGTTCTCCAGGTAGCCGCCCCGCTGGTTTGGTGGTTCGGCCGGGAATCCGGCAACTGGGGCGCCGCCGTGCTGGCTTTGCTGCTCTTTTACTACGGAATGTTGGACCACAGTTACCGCACGGTCGTCCTGTTGCCGCTGGTTTTGCTTTGTTGCGAAAACCACCCGACTCCCCTCAAACGCAACCTGGCCAACGGTCTTTTGCTGGCCGCACTGCTGGGATTGAGCGGCCTGCTCTTGGGACACGGGCTCTTCATTCTCAGCCCGGCCCGGCTGCCGGTCACCGCCTGGATCCAGATGCGCAAAGGGGACCAGCGCCATGTGCTGCGAATTCGCTACCCCCGAGTCAACATGCACGACACCAACGACTACCGAACGGAGATCCTGCGCTACACCGGCAAGCGTCAGGCCGTTTCGGTCCTGGAGCCCATCACCGATGGAGAGGTCACCCTGTTTGACCTGGGCCTTTTTAACCAGCGTCCCGAGATTCTCCGCGAAGCCTATCTTTACGATTTCTACTTCCAGGAAGTGCGCCGCCGCTGGGCGCCAGATTTCCTGAAAATCCGGGCCAACTGGGGAAACGAAGTGATTTTTGAGCGCCAGCACGGTGACTGAAGCGCCGGCTCGCGCCCGCCTGCACGCTCTGGACGCGGCGCGGGCCCTGGCCATTCTCCACATGATCTGGTTTCACGTGCACCGCTGGTCGGCCTCGCCGGCCTCCATCCAACGCTGGCCCTTTTCGGTGGACTGGTGGAGTCTGGCCGTGCTTTCGGCCCCGCCTCTGTTCTTTTTGTGTTTCGGGTGCGCGCTGGGCATGATGGCCTGGGAGTCGGACCGGCCCCGCCTGACCCGCCGCCTGCTGGGTCGAGCCCTGGAGCTGTGTTGCTGGTACAAGCTGCTCTTCGTCTTCGAACTCTACAGTCTGGGAGCGCCCTCGGGCGCCTACTGGCCGGCCCTGACCTACGGCAGCACCAGCGACTGGGTCGAAGTGTTGGACTTCTATTGCCTGTCCCTGGTCACGGTGCCCTTGTTGCTGCCTTACTTTCTGCGCCTGCCGCTGCCTGCCCAGTGGCTACTGCTGGGCCTGACCTGGAAAGCCGGAATGGTGGTGCAGAGCTGGCCCTACACGGCCGAAAACCGAATTGCTCACGCTTTCCTGGCGGGGGCACCCGGCCAGAGACCTTTCCCTTTTTTGTTCTGGATCCCGGTGGTCTTGATCGGCGCCAGCCTGGGTCGCTGCTGGAGGGACCAGCCGCGGCGCTGGTCGCTCCAATGCCTGATCCACGGACTTTTGCTGGTGATGGGCGTGGGCTACTTGGGCGAGGGCGGTTTCAGCCTGCACGACCTGAACCAGAACATCGTTCTCAACGGCTGGAAGCACCCGCCGCATCTGGCCTATGTCGGTCTGACCACGGCCAACGCCCTGTTCTGGTTGTGGCTGTGCACTCGCCTCTTTGGGATGCAGCCTCAGGCCACCACCGAGCTGGTGGGTTTTCGGGGGGCTCTGGCCCGCATCGGGCGCCATCCCCTGACCTTTTACTGCGGCCAGTTCCTGTGCCTCTTTTGGGCCAACAGCTGGCTGCACTTCTTCGCCCGGGTCGAGCACGAGACGTCGCTGGTGCTGGCAACGCTGGTGACGCTCGCCTGCTTCCCCCTGGCCGGCTGGCTGGAAGCGCGTAAATTTCGCCGGCCCGGGCTCCGACCCACCCTGATTGTGATTCTGCCCCTGCTGATCATACTGGGCTGGCGCTACGCCCCTCGCGTGGGTCCCCTGAGCGGCGCGGAATTCTCCGAGCTGACCGGGCGACTTTCCGAGGCGGGCGGCAATTTCGACTCGGACAACTGGGTCTCCAACGAAACCGCCTACCTGCACGTGCTCGATCGCCTGCGCCAGGAAGTTCCTCCCGGCCGGGTCTACATCGGGGTGGGGCCGGAGCAAAATTTCAGCTACATCGCCGCCACCAAGCCCTCGCTAGCCTTCACCATCGATATCCGGCGTGACAATCAGTTGCAGCATCTTTTCTACAAAGCCCTTTTCGAAATTTCCGAAACACCCCAAGAGTGGCTGAGCAATTTGACCGGCCGCCGCCTGCCCGCCGAAGCCATAAATCGGCCCTATGCGGACTGGATTGCCCAATTGGAAAAGCTGCCCCGAGACGAAGCGCTGGTGCAGCAAGTCCGTCAAGAAGTAGCCCGCCGCCTACCCGGTTACGGCATCCCGGGAAGGCCCAAGGACTGGGCCACGCTGATCAAGATGCACGAGGTCTTTTGCCAGAACGCGCTGGACATTCGCTTCACCTTCATCCGCTTCAGCCCGGGCACGGTGCACGCCAACTTCCGGGAAATCTTGCTGGGCAAGGACTTGAGGGGCAATTACGCCAACTTCCTGGCTAGCCCCGAAAGCTATCGCCTGATCCGTCAGATGCAGCAAGAAAACCGCATCATCCCACTGGTGGGAGACTTCGGCGGCAGCCAGGCCATCGCTCAGGTCGCCCGCGAAATGCGTCGGCGCAACCTGCTGCTGGGCGTATTTTACCTATCCAACGTAGAAGACTACCTGATGATGAGGGGGCTGCCGGACGATCCGATGGAGCAATTTGTGTTCAATCTAGAGGGCCTTCCACACGACAACAGCTCGCTGCTGGTGCGCACCCACCGTTGCGACATGCAGCGGGCCCAACCGTATGCTTACGGAGACCACCTGTTTGTGCCCCGGGTCCAGCGGCTGGGCCTGTTTGTCTGGCGCTACCAGTTGGGCCTGCTGCGCATCTATTCGGACTGCATGCAGGCGGACAAACTGCCGCTGGAAACCAGCCCGAACTCTGCCGCCAGTCTGGAGGAGTAAAGTTGCCCCGACGCGCCTGGATTTGCCTGCTGCTGTTCTGCTTGCCTACTTTCGTGTGTGGACTGCTGGGCATTGATTCCTGGCCCTTTTCCTCCTTTCCGATGTACTCCGTGCCATTGGGCCAATCTCGCTTTGAAGACGACTCGCTGCATCTGGTGACGGCCGAGGGAAGCAGTGTTCCGGTCCGCGAGAGGGCCTGCTTATGGCCGCTGGACGCCCAGAGACTGAGCGAGCGAGTCCGTTCCTTGCAGGCGCAACCGGATGGCGGGCTACGCATCGCCGCCTTGATGGAATACACCGGCCGCCGCTGCCTGCGCTACTACAAACGTCACAACCCGTTGCTGCAACCGCAGCTGCTGGAACTGAGGCACAACCGGGGCAGCTACCAGGTTACCCCGGAGTCCAAACTGGTCCGACGGGTGGAGCAATCCGAAGTGATCGCCAGGGTGACCCTTGCGCCAGAGTGAGGACGTGGACATCTGCCGCATTCTTTTCTACCTGGGGCTTTTTGTGTGGTTCTTGCCCGACCGCTTTGAGGCCTACGCCTACGTTCCCGAGCAACTCTACCTGCCACCTCTAGTTCCCCGCTGGCTGGGATTTCCGGCCCCCACCATGCCCTGGATCCTGGTGGCGCGAGGGGTCTGGCTTGGCAGCCTGTTACTGAGCTCAGCGGGGCTGTTGACCCGCCTTTCCACCTGGACAGCCTTCCTGCTGGGCCTCTACCTGCTCAGCCTGGACTGGTGCTTCGGCAATACCGCTCACACTCGCCACCTGGTGGTGCTCTGTCTGGGGATCATGGCCTTCACCCGCTGTTCGCAGCACTATTCCCTGGATGCCCTGCTTTTTCGTCCGGCCGAGCGCACGGATGAAAGCTGGAGCCTGCGCCTGTGCCAGCTCTGCTGGTGTCTGATGTTCTTTAATGCCGGTCTCTCCAAGCTACGCAACGGCGGGCTGGATCTTCTCTCCGGCAGCAACTTTCAGTATATCCTGCTGGTCACCCAGGAATGGTATGCCCGCGATCTCAGCTCGATCAGCGGCGAGCTTCGTCAGGCCGTGCTCAGCCATCGAGCCCTGGCCACCTTCCTGAGCGTCGGCGGCCTGGTGGCCGAGCTGGCCGCTCCGCTGGCCATGGTGGTGTCTGGACGCTGGCGAGCGCTGATCGTGGGTAGCAACGCTGTGCTTCAGATCGGCGCCTACTTGCTCTTCTACATCGTGGAATTCCGCAAGATGTCACCTACTTATTTCTTCTGGGTGCCC
>JALHOV010000066.1 GCA_022842865.1 Vulcanimicrobiota bacterium
GACGGATTAAGCCTTGCTCAGGAAAGTAAAAGTGGAAGATGCCGTCCCCCGGGTCGGCGAAATAGGGCTTGTGCATCGAGTATTTAGCGGCAAACTGCTGAGAAATCTTGGTTTGCAACTCGTCCGCTCGACGTCCCGTGAAGACGAAGTGATCACTGGCGATGGCCGCCTGGCGCGGATAGATGGTATCCCCTCCGGTGATCTGCAAGAAGGTGTAGATGGAAAAGGGCGCGGTTCCATCGGAGGCGGGAAACAGATCGCCGTAAAGCGCCAGCGTTTCTCCGGGCTTGACGACCGCCTTCGGGTCGACACGATGAGCGTAAAGAATCTGCTCGGTGGTGGTCAGACCAGCGGCAACCTCAGGATCCGGCCAATGCAGCTGCGGAGGTTGCCTCAGGCTCTCTGAGAAAACCTGACGCCCAATCTGAAAAATGCCGCCGCTGCGACGAATTTCATCCTCCTGAGCGGTCAACGGAAGGGCTTCATAACTCTTCTGCTGCGTCAGATTGGTGAGCTTACGGCTGCCGGTCTCAAACTCGAACTCGTCGCCGTCCCGAGCGTCGCGGACCGCCTCGGGAACCTGAGCCACATTCAGACCCAGGTTGAGCGAGTTGCGGCGGAAAATATCGCCCATGTTCTCTGCGCACAACACCACCAACTCGAGACCGACCTCCTCGGCAATCGCTTTCAGGCCGGCCGGACTCATTTCGCGAGAACTACCGATGGCAAAGCGGTCATTGGCGATCAAAAAGTTCTGGCCTGAGTGAACGCGGGCGCGAAAGTCAGGCATCAGGTGACGAAAAGCGCCTTCTTTCCACTTCTGGTCCAGGGTATCCAGGCTTTCCGAGACGCAATCTTCGGATGGAGTGATCTGGTCCGTGTCGACTGCTGAAAGCTTTTGACCGGGATGGGCTGGATCCCAGAAGATCAGGGCCTTGCCACGAATGACGTGGGCCGGGACCTCACCCTGATGCGGATGTTGCTGGGCGGCAAGACGAGCGGGATCGACCCCGGGTAAGGGGCGGGCGGCAACAAGAAGAACTTCACTCTGGCTCATAACCGTCGGCTTCGCAGCCTCTCAGGACAACCCCTGGACCGGCTGCAAAGAAAAAGCTCCCCGCGGTGGACCCGCGGAGAGCTGTCCTGGAAACGTGCGGGGGTTCAGCCGATGGGCGAGAATACGTCCACGTCGGATTGGTCGTTGCCGGCGATGTGGTAGTCCCAGGTGCGCGACTGACCGTTATCCCAATTGACGGTAACCCGAACCGGAGTGCCAATGGGCACGTCGTTGCGAGTCACCGATACCGAGGTCTGGTTCAGGGTATTGAAGACACGCTGATCTTCGCCCTGATAGCCCTGGGTGGTCACCTCGGATACGTTGGCGTAATCACCGCGCTGAGGATCCCAGTAGCGGTGGGCGGTGAGCTGGAAGGGAACGCCCTGCACCGGGGGAGCCGGATTGGGGTTGATGGCCCCCTGGTTGGCGGCGATCTGTAGCAGCGCCAGATTAAACTGGTCTCCCGTAATCTGCCCGGCCTGGCGTTGCACCAACAAAGAATCGAGTTCCGGGCTCTGACCCCCGCTGTTCCCAAAGCCTGCGAAAGGCGGCAACTCGGGAGTCTTCAGGGGCGGAAGCACAGGGGTGTTCAAGGGCGGCAAATTGGGAATTCTGACCGGCGGCGCGAAGCCTTGGGTCTGAGTGGCGCCGCCCACGGCAAAGCTGCCGGACGGTGTAGCAGCCTGCTCCTGACTGCCGAAAAGCTGGTTGTCGGTCGGGAGGTGCTGCAGCAGCTGGCCGACCCGAGCGTAGTTGTTGGGATGGTCCTGGCGCAGCATCTGGGACACCTGGGCCATATCCAGGACATCTTTGGTGGCGCCTCCGTCGTAGGTGCGGAAGAACCTGCCCGTATCCACGTTGTAGCGCAGGCTGGAGTCCTGCTGCATCACCGTGTAAGCCCCCCGGCGATCAAAGTGAAGGGCGTCCTGGTTCTGGTTGGGCGCGGGATTGGTCGCCGTGAACGAGGCGATCTTGGCCGGGTCTCCGGTCAAGCGACTGCCCAGCACCGAGGCCGGCCCGGCCACATCTTGCTGGATGACAGGAACCAGCGGATACTCCACTCGACCAGGGCGGGTCGGGTTGGCGGCCACCGGAGTGGAGGGCCCCAGAGGAGTATTATCCTTAGTGACTGGAGGGGGAGCCGGGGGCTGTTCGGCCACCGGCGGGTAGTAAACCGGCGGGGTAGGTGGCTGCTCGGCCACCGGCGGGTAGGCCGGAGGCGTGGGAGGCTGCTCGGCCACCGGCGGGTAAGCCGGAGGCGTTGGCGGCTGCTGGGCCACTGGCGGGTAGGCCGGAGGCGTGGGGGGAGCAGGCGGCTGTTCGTAGGTCGGGTGGGGCGGCCGGGAGGGATAGGCCGGCGGCGGAGAGGGCGCCGGCTGAGGCGGTCCTCCATAACCATAGGGAGTTTGCTGCTGGATCAGAGGAGCGGTGTAGCTAGGTAAAGCCGACCCATAGAACACCGGCGGCTGAGGCTGCGGATAGCCATAGCCCAGATTGTAAGCCCCGTAGCTGGCGGAACCGTAGTTCGGCAAGCTCTGGTAATTGTTCAGATAAGTGCCGTAGGCCGGAGTCGGCTGAGCCGGCAGGCTGTAGGTGATATCACGAGCCGGAGGAGTGTAGTTGGGTGCGGTCCCGGTCGCCCCGGCATACTGAAGGTTGATGGAGGCTCCGGTTGAGTTGAAACGCGCCAGGGCTTCCTGAGCGTAGTTGTTGAAACGGGCCGTCTGTTCAGCGGTTGGTTGCCCGGTGTACGGATTGGCAACGGCCGGCTGGGAATAATCGGGGGGCGCATAGCTGGCAGGGGTGTAGCCGGGCGCCGGCATGCCGGTGGCTCCCTGGTATTGACCGGTGATGGACGATCCCGTGGAGTTGAAGCGGGCGATGGCGTCCTGGGCATAGTTGTTAAAATTGGCGGTCTGTTCGGGAGTTGGCTGGGAGCCATACGCCGGGGTGGTGTGACTCTGAGGCTGGGTGGGGTAGGTCGCCGGCGTATTGTAGGTCTGAGCAGGCGGGGTGTAGTTATAAGTCGGGGGCGTGTAGTTGCTGGGCGGGATATAAGTCTGAACCGGTGTGTAGTTGGGTACGGCCGTGTAGTTATTCTGCTGCACCACGCCCATCGCCTGATAGGCGTTGGAGAAAATGGGCTGGCTGCCGTAGCCGGTTGGGGCATAGGCGGGCGAAGCGCTATAAGGGTACGCGGCTACGGGTGCGGCACCATAACCGCCGGAGGCGCCGTAAGCGCCAGTGGAACCATAACCCGCCTGGCTGTAAGCGCCTGCCGAACCAAACTGGACGTTGGTGTAGCCGAATCCTTGACCGTAGAAGGGCGCCACCGCCAGGGGGGGCTGAACTCCGCCGGTGGCCCACTGGTGCCAGGCCCGAAAATCGGAAGGACCGGTATGCAAACTGGGATTGTCGCCATAGGGGGCGGGATTCCAGAAGTAGCCGTTCGTATTGGAGCCGTTGCCCGTATAGCTACCGAAATTGGTGTTGAAGTTGCCAAAGTTGATGTTGGCCTGCGAACTCAGATCCGGGATGTTGGTGGTGGGCCCCTGGAAAGACCGAGTGGTCAGGCTGCTGGCAAAAGTGCTGAGCAGGCCAAAGCCCAATAACGGAAGTGACCCACCATCGAATCCCCCGCCCATGCCGCCTAGTGACGGTAAGCCTGCCAATGCACTGATCATGTTTCGTCCTCCGATATTGGTTCCAGTGTATATCTTCTCTGGAGTATAAAGATCACGTAGAAATTTGTTGTTACAGATTTGTTTCCTGGGTTGCCATATTGTAAAACCTTAACCGCGCCATGGGTTGAACATCGGGGCAAACCGCCAAATACAGACCGACATCTAGTACCTGAGATACGCAGGACTGCCAGGCCAGGTTGCATGATTTTCTGAAGAATGTTGGACAGGATTTTTATCCAAGGCGAAGAACGGGTGCCGGCTTTGCCACGGGCGTGGCTGCAGAGAGATAGATATAAATAGGAGTATGCGATGAATACATCATCACGTCGGCTCGTGGCGAGCGCGTTAACTTTTGGGCTGGGGCTTACCTTCTGGGGCTGCAGCACGGATACGATTACGGATCAGCCGGTCCCTGGCTTCATTCCCAATCCTGCTATAACCGGCGGAAACGGAATTGTGTTCCCACTTTTTGACACCACCACCTTGCAACTGCCGCTGCCCAGCGATGTGCTGCGCAACCCCGGCACGGCCCCAGGCCAGGCTGCCAACGCAGGACTGGTTGATTTCCCCAACGATCCCAGATTCGCGGTAGAGCCGTTCGTATCCGCCGAAACCATCCGAGGCTTCTCAACCACCGGCAACATCGTCATTCCCTTCAGTGGCCGCATCGACGCCGCCTCCGTCACGCCGCAGAGCTTGCTGCTGGTCGAAGGCGGTTCTTCGACGGTCAGCCCCGAACCGACCGGAACCAACGCGTCCATCCCCTACACGCTGACGGTGCGCAACCCTGATCCTAGCACCACCGGCAACTCCACCATCGTGATGACGCCGCTCCGTCCCCTGAAGCCGGCAACCAACTACTACGTGACCATGACCACGGCCATTCAAGGCAACGGCCGCAGCATCGGCACCGCCCCCTTCATGCAAGCTTCCAAATCAAGGCAGCCCCTGACGGACGCCCAGGGCAACAACAACATCTTCCCCGTTCCGCAGGACAGCGCCCTGACGCTGGAAGGACTGCGCGTCAGCTACCAGCCCTTCTGGGCTCGCGCTGAGAGCATCTTGGGCACCGACCGGGCCAACATCCCGATCGTCTTCCGCTTCGGCACCGAGCCGGTGCTGGCGGCGCTGGCGGGATTGCGTTCCCAAGCCGGGGCGGTACCGGGCAACGCAACTTCCGCCGTCACCAATCCCGCCTTCACCTTTTCCGCTCAAGCGGTGCCGATCCGTGGCAACGGGGCCGTAGGCACCGCCAACACCGTCAAAGACTTCTACGCGGGCGGCTCAAACCCCATCGTGGCGGCAGCCGTTGTGGGGCCCCCGGCCGTCCCGGCAGTCACTCTGAACAACACCAATTTGCCCCTGACGACCGTGCCCAACGATAACATCGACCGTATCGCTGTCGGCAATGTAACCTTGAAGAATTACTACCAGACGGTCGCCCCGGCGGCCGGCCGTTGGAGCGGCGAGGGGTTCTCCGCTACACTGCCCCCGATCGCGGAATCGCCGCTGCCCACCCTCGTTCACCCTTACATTGCTTGCCTTCCTGTTAACCGGGGCAACATTAAGACCGTGCTCTACCAACACGGAGTCGGTCGCAGCAAAGAGGACGTCTTTTTCGTGGCGGATGCCCTGTGCGCCAGGGGTTTCGCGGTGATCGCCATCGATTTGCCTTATCACGGTAACTACCCGGCGCCCTTCGGGAGGCCGGCGGCTCCGATTACTTCCGAACAGGCGTTCCTTAACTTCCAGTTGCCGCGCAACGCACGCGACAACTTCCGGCAATCGTCCGTCAACCTGAGCTACCTGACTCAGATTATGGGTGCAGGCACGGCTTTAAACGGGGGCAATATCTTCGCTTCCAGAAACATCGTCGATAATGCTGGTGCGGGTAACCTGACCCTCCTGGGTGCCGGCGCCCCGCCGTTGGTCCCAGCCGTTCCCGCCTCTCCCCCCACTCCTGGCATTCACTTCGTCGGACACTCGCTGGGCGGGATCGTGGGCGGCATTTACAGTGCCACCGAGCCCTACAGCCAACGAGCGGTTCTGTCCTGCGCTGGCGGGCGATTGGTGCCTCTCCTCTTGAACTCCACCACTCGTGGCCCGGCTTTCCTGGCCTTCCTGCAGGCAGCCCAGGTGTTTCCGGGAACTCAGTCTTTCGATCTGTTCACCTTGGCGGCTCAGACCGTGTTGGATGACGCCGATCCGATCAACTACGCCTCCTCGGGCCTTCAAGGCGTCCTGAAGTCAACCGTGCCGGCCGAGTTCTTTCCACGTGCCAGCCGCGTTCTGCAGCACGAGATGATCGGGGATGCGACCATCCCGAACAGCTCAAGTCGTGACCTGGCAACCGCCTTCGCCTACGACGGCAACGCCTTCAACTTCCTGCGCCCATCGCCGTTCCGCCATGTGCAGGCGGTGCTGGAGCAGGTGCCGACGCTGCAAGCCATTGCCGCTCCCTACAATCTTGTCGTGAACTTAGTGACCGACGCCAGCGGACTTTCCCAGTTCGCGCCCGGCGGACACGAAACGTTCATCTTCAATGGAGGAACGGGTTCAGCGGCAACCACGACTCGGATGCAGAATCAAGCTGCAACCTTTGTGGACACCGGAGTGATCACGACCAACCAGTAGCCAACAACTCTTCGCAAAGAAAGGGAGCCTCGGGAAACTGAGGCTCCCTTTCGTATAGCCCCCTTGTCCCACCACGAAAAAATGACCCTGGCCTCGTTTGCGGAATACTGGGCCCATGAAATTGTATCCACTACTCATTCTAGCCGCCGTCCTGACGGGCTGCGCTCAAACACCCGCCGCAGTCGGCAGCGAGACGCCCGCCACCGGGGAAGGGCGCCGAGAGCGTTTTCGCAAAATGGTGAAGGAGATGGACACCGATCACGACGGCAAGCTATCGGACGCAGAAAAGGAAGCTGGTTTCGACAAACTGGTGAAAGACAGCGACCGCTTTCGCAAGCGCGTGGACGCAAACGGCGACGGAAAAATCTCTCCGGAAGAGCGTAGCGAAGGCCTGAAGACCTTTATGAAACGGCGGGCGCGACGTCCCCAGGACGCATCGCCCGCACCATCTGAGTCAGAAACCTCCGAGTAACCTCGGCCGCCTGCTCAGCGGGAGCCTCTCCAATGGCACGCAGCAGCGCGCTGCCCACGATGACTCCGGCTCCCTGGCTGGCCACCGAGGCGGCTTGATCGGGAGTGGAGATTCCAAATCCCACCATGACCGGCAGATCGGTCCTGAGACGCACGCGCTGAATCTGCTGGACCAGGTCGGCTGGCAAATCCTGTCTTGCCCCCGTCACCCCACGCAGCGATACCAGATAGATAAAGCCGCGGCTACGCCGGGCGATTTCGGCCACCCGCGCATCGGTGGTGGTGGGGGCCACCAGATAAATAAGATCCAGCCCGGCGGCCAGCGCCGCTTTCTCCATGGGCTCTCCCTCTTCCAGGGTAAGATCGGGCACAATCAGACCCTGACAGCCGGCCTGAGCCAACTCCGCGCAGGCTCGCTCCAGTCCCAGCGAGTAAAGGGGATTGCAGTAAGTCATTGCGATCGCGGCCAGTCCGCTCTCGTCCACGGCCTGACGCGTCAGACGAAGTGCCTCACCCCAATGGACGCCGGCCTGCAGCGCCTGACTGGAAGTTTTCTGGATCACGGGACCGTCGGCCACCGGGTCGGAGAAGGGAATGCCCACTTCAAAGGCGGCACATCCACTTTCAGCGGCTGCGCGCACGCTGGCCACGAAGGCCTGGGGATGGGGCCAGCCAGCCGTGAAATAGGGCAGCAGACTGGAGGAATTCAGATTCAGCATCAGGCCAGACCTCGCAAACGTAGGACTTCCTGAACATCTTTGTCGCCCCGCCCGGACAAACACAGAACCCAGGGGCCCTCGCTCGCCCGCCCCTTGCCCTCGCGCTGATACCAGGCCAGCGCGTGGGCCGTCTCCAGGGCCGGCACAATGCCTTCCAAGCGACACAGACTCTCAAAAGCGCACAGGGCCTCCTCATCGGTCACGCTATGATATTCGACCCGGCCCGAGGAAGCCCAGGCGCTGTGTTCCGGTCCCACTCCCGGATAATCCAGGCCGGCCGAAATCGAGTGAGTGTCGCTGACCTGTCCGAACTCGTCTTGCAGCAAGTAGGTCAAGGCTCCATGTAAGACCCCGGGCTTGCCCCGCCCCAAAGAAGCACAGTGCTCACCGGCGGCGGACCCGTGGCCTCCAGCTTCCACTCCCACCAGGCTGACCTCCGAATGCGGCACAAAGCGGGCGAAAGCGCCGGCCGCGTTGGAGCCGCCTCCGACACAGGCGATGACTTTCTGAGGCCATAGTTCCGCCGCGATTTCGTGTCCGATGACGGACTGGAAATCCCGCACCATCCATGGGTAGGGATGAGGCCCCACAACCGAGCCGAGAATGTAGTGAGCTTCGTCGACCTGGCCCACCCAGGCACGCATGGCCTCGTTGGTTGCGTCCTTCAGGGTGCGCGAGCCCGACTCGACGGAGATGACCTCGGCACCCAGCAATCGCATGCGGTTGACGTTAAGAGCCTGGCGGCGCACATCCTCGGCACCCATGTAGACCCGACATTTCATATCCAGCAACGCACATACCGTAGCCGTAGCCACTCCGTGTTGGCCAGCCCCGGTCTCGGCCAGGATGGTGCTTTTGCCCAGTCGCTGGGCCAACAGTGCCTGTCCCAGGCAATTGTTGATCTTATGGCTGCCTGTGTGATTTAGATCTTCTCGTTTGAGCCATAACTCAGGCCCATCCACCGATGCCTGCAAGCGCCGAGCCCGATAGAGCGGAGTAGGGCGCCCGGAGTAGGTTCGCATCAACTCGCTCAGTTCGCGCCAGAAGCCCGCATCCTGACGCAAGTTCCGGTAATGCTCAGCCAGTTGCTGCAGGGCCAGCACCAGGGTCTCGGGCACGAAGCGTCCGCCAAAATCGCCAAAACGGCCACGCTCATCGGGTTCGTGTAAGGGGGCGGGTCCCGCCGGAACTTCGGTCAACACAGAATTCTCCTCATTGCCAGCGTCGAAAGCTGGTGAAAAATCGTTGGGCGGTGTGGGAGTCCACTCCGCTGGCGCTCAGCCAGAGTAGTCGTTCCGGCTTGAGCCAGAGGATGCGATGATGGATGCTTCCCCCTTGAGGGGTGCGCACGGTGAATTGCTGCATGGACAGACCCTCCACGGTGTAGGTGCGTTGGCCAACCAGTTGACCCTGTTCCTGCACCTCCGCCTGCAAAGCAGCCAGTTGCTCGCTGCGACTACCGCTCCGCTGCAACTGGCGGGCGCGATAAGCGGCACCCCCCTGCTCTACAGAAAGGTCTTCCGGCGCCCCCGAGGGTGCGGCCGGAAAAACCAGGCTCCAATTGGAGTCGGACGGGCTCACCAACTGTCCTTGGAAACGAGCGGGTACTTCTAGGGAGGCAAAAAACTCAGAACTCGAGGGCGTTTGCGAGGAATAGGGCACTACCGCCAGCAGCAGATGGCGACCATCCTCCAAGCGCAACGCCTGGGCTTCCACAGCCCCCGAGTGGATGACGCAACCGGGCCGTCCGTGTAAGGTCTGCAGACTGAGATCGACCGGTTTCTTCTCGGAGAGAAAGCCCACCACTGCGCCGGCGGTGCGACGCCAGCCCGCTTCGTCCTCGGCCGCCGTCCAGCCGCCGTCGTCAATCACTAAAAACAAACAGCGTCGGAACTGGTCAAAGTAGGACCAGTTCCGCGATTTGCCCTTGATGCGCAGCTCCGGTTCGCCCGGCAGAGAGGCTGACCAGTCGCCGCGGCGGCCCACCAACTGCACGTTGAGTTGAAAAACCGGCTCATCCTGAGCCCAAACCAGGCCCGCACACAGCAGCCAGAGCAAAAATGCCTTCACTCAGGCGGCTTGGCGCGCGATCGGGGACTTCCTTCTGGAATGGAACTCCACAGGGTACGATGGGAGTCCAAACGAATGGCCCATCAACGTATCGGGTTCGGAAATGAGGACTTATGAAGAGACAGACGATTCTCAAGCTCACCACCATTGGTTTAGCGTTGGCATTACTGGGCTGCGGCTCCTCGACCAATTCGCAAACCGGCAACTTCTCCTCGGGCTCGACCTCACTGGCCAACCTGGACAGTAGCGCTCGTCAGTTGCAGATTACGGTTCCACCCGGCGGCGGCAGCGTCGCGTTACCACGCACGCAAAACATTGCGGGGACCGTAACCTTTGCGCCTGGAGCCGCTCCCGGCACGGTTCTGACCCTGGCGGTCACCGAAACGGCGCCTCCCGGAACCGAGCCCGATACGCTGGCCGGTCCGGTGCAGCGCGATGGCTTCTACTACATTCTGTGGAACACCAACCAGCCGTTCGACTTCGCCCTGGTGAAGTCGATCGCGCTCACTGAAGTCGGCCCGGAAGGCGCCGTCAAGCCGCGCGTCATCGCCGCCGACGCGGAGCTTCATCAGGCGGAACTGAGCCGCTACTCGGGGGGCAGTGCCACCTTTGCCCAGGCGGTCCAGGGTCGCCACGACAGCGCCACGGGCGGCTCGGTCTACTCGCAGCCCGATTCCCTCGTCGTTGAGCCAGGCACCCCTATTCTTTTCCAGGCCAAGACCATTCAAACCGAGACCATCCCGGTTACCATCGTCAATAACTCCGGCGTGGAACCGGCTTATTTCTGCGTACTGGGCAACAATCCGAACGCCGTGCGCGATGGCAAGCCGGATCCTGACTACTATCATGTCAGCGCCGACGGCAAGATGGTTCCCTTCGACGGAAACGATCGGTCCATCGGCAACACCACCGACCCCAACGGCAAGGTGGATGGCTACACCGAGCTCTACAACATCCCGCTGGCCAGCGGGACCACCACCTTCAACCTGCCTCAGATGTCAGCCGGCCGCATGTACATTTCGCTGGGTCGCAAGATGCAGATTCGCCTGGAAGACGACCGCCCGCAAAATCCGCCGCTGCCGCCACCCCAACCCCCGGTGCGTCTGGCCCAGCCCAATGGCTGGACCAATCCGGGCGATCCCAACTACCAGACCATGTTCGACTGGCTGGAATTCGACTACAAGATCAACCCGGTCGGAAATCAAGAGTTGGCCGGGATCGGGATCAACAAGACCGAGGTCGATATGATGGGCTTCGGCATCCAATTTCAACTGACGGGGCCCACCATCGGCAACTCGGCCACTGCCCCTACCGTAGGAACCGTCACGGACGGGCGCCCCAAGATCTTCGCGGCCGTCGATGCCGACAGCTTCTTTAAGACCCTGATCGTGCCTGGCCCCGCCAAGGGCAAGAGGGAGAACGGCGAGGTGTTTGATCTCCCCAACGTTCCCATCCGCATCATTGCGCCGGTCAAGGGTCTGGAGAACAGCAATTTCAACCGGCCCAACCCACCTTTCAACGGTTTTGATAAGACCTACTTTGACCAGTATTTGACCGACGTGTGGGCCAAGTATCAGACGGAAGACTTGAAGTGCTTCACCTCCGCCTTCGGCATCTGGTATGGCCGGGTGGACGCCAACGACAAGATGGTCTTCACCTGCGTCACCGCGGATGGCACTCCACGCCCCGGCTTTGACAAGATCTATGTGCGCAAGCCCAGCACCACCAACGCCTTCGAACCGACCGAATTGATCACCAGCGGAGGCATCACCTACCAGCCGAACCTGCCCAACGATTCGACCTTCGTGAAGGTGCCAGAACCTGGCCCGGCGGATGAGGTACCCGCGGACGGCCCCGATCCGCTGGCCAAGGCCAAGCTGTTCACCAAGTTCGCCGCCAGCGAGATCATCTCGGCCATGAGCGCGGCCATGAACCGCACCACGCTTCTGCACGAGCCTCTGATCACGCGAGACTATGTGACCCCGGGTCGTAGGCACGACAAGAAGCTCTTCTACAAAAAGGATGCAACCACGCCGCGCATCAACGTGTATGCCAAAGCCATCCACGACCACAGCCTGACCACCATCGACGCGCCCGGCCCGCCTGACTCCAATGGCGGCGGTGCTGCCTATGCCTTTGGATTTGATGACAACTCCAACCAGAGTTCCTACCAATCCGAATTGAGCACCCCCACAGGCCTGAAGATCGTCATCACCCCTCTCCAGAACCCGTAGGTTCTCGTTCTTGGCTGAGGGGGCGGGTGCGAACTCGCCCCCTTAGCATTTCCCAAACAAAAAAAAACGGCCTCCCTCGAAAGGGAAGCCTATTACTTTCATTACTGGAGAGCAGTTTAGGACACGGACTACATTGAGGGCGATTCGTGCGAACCGCCCGGGGTTTCGCTGAAGTTATCTTACGTCGAAGACAACTTCAGGCAAAGATGCAAAACAACACGAAAAGATGAACTTTGTTAACTGTTTGCGATACCATGTTGCCAGTTCGTTCGCAATCGCCCGGGTCGATTAAGGTCCGATTAACGGGCGAGTCGGCCGAAGGCCGATAGCCTTCACAAGGTTGTGCGCAAAATTAGCCCACTAACAGCACGCGGGAGACGAAGCAGCTTGCTGCGAGCGACCGCTTGGGCTGGGGTCAATTTTGGGCAAGGTCGCGGATGACCTTACCCAAACCGTCTACCACCCGGGCCAGGCGTCCGTAGTCCAACTTGTCGGGCAGGTCGCTGGGCCGGTGGTAATGGGGATAGCGCATGGGCGCCGTGTCGGTCACCATCACGGCGGGCACGCCCACCTCCCAAAAGGACCAGTGATCGGACCAGCCCACTCCCTCCACTTCCCCGGGCAAGGCCGCTCCCTGGCTGGGGAAAGAGGCGTGCTTACGGAAGGATCCAATACAACGCTGCACCAGCGGCCCCGATTTCAGGTTGCCGACAAAGACGATGTAGTTGCCGGTGCTGGGATAGGCCAACGCCAGGGGCCCGGGAAACTTTTGCGAGCCGGGCTTATCGCTGTAGTAACCCATGGTTTCCAGACTCAGCATGGCCACCATCTCGTCTCCGCGTTTGCGGGCCATGCGGGCATAGTTCAAGGAGCCCATGCTCTCGTGCCAAAAATGAGGTGGTTCCTCATTGGCAAAGGCCACGAAACGGATGGTGCACTCTGGTTTTTCTTTGAGCGTCTTGAAGTAGCGGGCCAAAGCCAGCAACGAAGCCACGCCGCTGCCGTTGTCGTTGGCGGCCGGGCAGCCCTCGGCGCTGTCATAATGGGCCCCCACCACCAGCACCCGCTTTGTTTTGCCGGCCACCTCACACTCCAGATTGGTGAAGGTCTTGCCGGCCGCCTGGAAGTCGTGATTGCGCACACGATAACCGGCCAGCGTCAGTTGCAGGCGAATCCAATCGCGGGCCGCGTTCAGCCTGGCATAGGCGTTGACCGAGTTCCGCTCGCCGATCTTCACGGCCAGATGGGTGACATCGGCCCGCAGGCGCGTGGCCAGTTGCCGCTGGTAGGCGGTCTGGCGGGGCAAGGGCCCGGCAAAGGACTTGCCAGGCATATCCTTGCTCAATAACAGTCCGGGCTGGGCCACGGCCAGACCGGTCAACAACAAAGACGCAAAAAGGTAACGCATCGTGGCGATTTCGCCCGCGCCAGGAGAGCCTCCGCTTTTTGAGAAGCCATCCGTCTATGTTGATCGTCGTCATGAAAGACCAGGCCTCCGTCAAGCAGATCGGCGGCGTGCTCCGAGAAATCGAATCCCGCGGTTTGACTCCGTTTCTTTCGCGAGGCAAGGACATCACTCAGGTCGGGTGCATGATCAAAGGCGATTCGGCCCAGATCGAGGAGAAGTTACTGGGTCTCGACGGGGTAGAGAGAACCTTCGCCTCCAGCCGTCCTTTCCGCCTGGCCTCCCGCGAGTTCCATCCCGAGAATTCGGTGGTTCACGTCAGTGGCGTGCCGGTGGGCGGCGAGCGGCTCATCATCATGGCCGGCCCCTGCGCGGTAGAGGGACATGAGCAACTGCAGACCGTGGGCAAATTGCTCACCGAGCTGGGAGTACCCATGATCCGCGGCGGAGCTTTCAAGCCGCGCTCGTCTCCCTACAGTTTTCAGGGCCTGGGCGAACAAGGGCTGGAGTTGCTGCACGAAGTGCGCAACCGCACCGGACTGAAAGTGGTCACCGAGTGCTTAAAGCCGTCCGACGTGGAATTGGTGGGCCGCTACGCCGACCTCATTCAGGTCGGCGCGCGCAATATGCAAAATTTCGCCCTGCTCCAGGAGCTGGGCCGCTGCCGCGTGCCGGTGCTGCTCAAGCGCGGCATGATGAATAGCCTGGAAGAGTTCCTGATGTCGGCCGAATACATCCTGGCCAACGGCAACCAGCAGGTCATCATGTGCGAACGCGGCATCCGCACCTTCGAGACCATGACGCGCAATACGCTCGACATCAGTGCCGTGCCGGTGCTGCGCCGTCTCACTCACCTGCCCATCATTATCGATCCCTCGCACGCCGCCGGCGATCGCGAACTGGTGCCGGCCCTTTCGCTGGCAGCGGTGGCGGCCGGAGCCGATGGTCTTATCATCGAGATCCATCCCGAACCCGACAAGGCCTGGTCGGACGGTCCGCAATGCTTGAACTTCCCGGGCTTTCGCTCGCTGATGACGCAGCTCCAAGCGGTCGCTCAGGCGGTGGGACGCACCCTCTAGCATGGACAGCGATTCCTACTTCCACGGCTATTCGCCGCTGACCATTCGCTGGGCGCTCGACGCCCATGCCGGCCTGAAAGCCGTCTGGGCCTTCATGGCCGGCTCGCCCTTCCATTACCCCGACAAGTGGGAGCCCTACCGGGCCGTGCTCAATACGGCCGGCAATTTCACGATGGGCATCAACACTTCGCTGGGACGCACCGGCGCCAGCCGCGTAATCCAGGCATTCTTCGGGGAGGGCGAACAGGAAAGCGCCGTCACCATTGGAGATGAACAACCCTGGGAGCTGGCCAGCCACCCGCCTGGCTGCGGCACCGGCTGGAAACCGGCCTTGCTGGCCATGTGGGCCGGCTGTCCCTGGCCCGGCCAGGAAGCCGGCACACCCTGGCCAGAAGCACCCGGTCAGTGGGCGATGTGGGGGGACCCCAGCTTGTCCGGGCTGCCCCGGCCGCAGCCGCGCAGCACCGATCCCCTGGAGCGAGTGGTGCCGCCCCCACTGGCCATGCCGGTGGAAGAGAGCGGTATTTTAGGTTGGGCCGCCCCGCTGGGTGTGCCCAGCGCCAGTCTTCCCAAGAGGTTGAGCTGATGCAAATCGAAGCCAGTCTCCTCCAGGCGCGCCAATGGCTGAGTGAGGGGCTTTTTAGCGAAGCTTACGAGATGTTGCTCAGTCTGCGCCGCCAGTTTGAGCAAGAGCCGCCCGCGCCACCGCTGCTTTTGGACATGTGGCGCGGGCTGCTGACGCTGGCTCAGGCGCGCAGCGACGCCCGTCTGGTCCAAGAAGTGGTGCCCAAAATGCTGCAAACGGGCCGCGACCAGTTCGAGTTTGACTCCAGCCAGATGGGCTCTTTGCTACACCACGCCGGCCAGGCGCTGGCCGCCATCGGAGCGGGATCCGACGCCGAAACCTTCTTCATGCAGGCCTACCGCCGGCTGCCGGAGGCTCCCAAGGCGCGTTACGACTACGCACTGCAGCTGGCCTATTTTTACGCCAGTTACGGCCACATCGACCAGGCTCTGCGCTGGGCCAAAGACGCGGCCAGCAAGGCCGCCAACCCCGAGGAACTGATGCTGGCCCATCGGGCCATCTGCTGCTTCTATGACGCCCAGGGTAAGTCTCTGGAAGCGGCCGGATTGCGCCAGCAAGGGCAAAGCTCGATGCCCGACCAGAACCCCTCCTGGCTGCTGATCGATCAGGCTCGCAGTCAGCGCCGCCTGGGATTGGCCAGTCGAGCCGACGCCCTGTATCGCGAAGCGGTGGGACACCTGCCCGACAGCGATAAGGCGCGCATCTATCGTGAAATCGCCTTGAACTTGCTGAGTCGCCGTGACCTGGCCGGAGCCGAAGCCGCCCTGGTCGAGGGCATGCAGTGGGTGAACCCGGTCAGCTTTGAAGGCCAGTTGCTGCGCGCCGAGCAGGCTCGACTCTGGCAGTTCCACGGTCGTTTCCCCGAGACCGAAGCGGTCGTTCAAGAGATTCTGGCCCTCTGGTGCGAGCGTTTTACTTCGCATCACCCGCTGTGCCTGCGCTTGCGCGAGGTGCTGGTCGAACTCTCGATTCTGCGCCGCGACTGGATGCAGGGGCTGGCGCGCGCCGAGGACCTTTTGCGGGTCAGTAGCGGCGCCTATGGTGGTGAACATCCCTGTGTGGCCCGTGCCCTTTACTGGATGGCCCAGGTCTGGATGTATGAGGGAGCCCGCGAGCAAGCCAAGGTGGCTCTGCTGCAAGCTCAGATGATTTGGGAGGAATGGGCGGATTTTGCCGAGGTGGAGCGGGCGCTGATCGACTTCGGAATGGGCCTGATCTTTGCCGATGAGCTGGAGTTTTATAAAGCCGAAGATGAGATGAAGAAATCTTGCGACCTGATTGAGCAGCGTGGGCTGGGGGATCAAGCTCTCGTGTTGGGCCACCTGCTCAGCGCCCGTGGCGACATCTGCCGCATTACCGGTCGCGATCGGCAGGCAGCGGAATGTCACCAGCGCTCGCAGGAATTACTTCGTCCCAAGAAATGAGGGAACTCTCCGCGGTTGCCGCTGGTAGAAGCTGTAGACTACAATGATGAAAATGGCACCCAGACTTCAGACCATCGCGTTCGCGGCCAGTTGGGCTTCCCCACTGCCGTTGCCTTCGTGGTTGACGGCCAAAACCCAGCGCAACAGCAAGGTACGCCTGCAGGGAGTGGTCGACGCCATCTATCTGGAGCATCGACGGCTGGTGGTGCAAGTCGGCGAAGAAGATCTCATCTGGGTTTACCTGGACGCCGATACCCGCTTTGTGGACGTCGTTCCCGACCAGCTCAAGGCCGGTCAGAAGGTCCAGGTGGACGGCCTGCTGGCCGATGACCGTCTGCAAGCTACTCAGGTCAAGCTACTCGGTCAAATTTTTTAGCGCGTCGGCCCGAACGGCGCCGGTCGAGCCATCGATGGAGCGAATGTCCCCCTGACTTAAATCGATGATGGGGGCAAATGCCTGAGCGTGGAAGACCTCACAGAAACTGCGAGCGGAGTCGGCGGAATTGCCTCTCGGTTGACCCTCGAAGCGCCCGGCCGAAGTGCCGTCGGGACTGACCAGCTGACCCATCACTTTCTCCTGGTCAGCCTGCAGCTTGAGAGTGAATCCCCCGGACACGCGCTGGCAGCGCGGCGAAGCATAAAGCCAGTTGCGAGCGCTGTTGGCGGCCGGGCTGCCATCCGACTCGATGTTGATGGGCAGCGCCACCTGACAGGCACGCAACTGACTGGGATCGGTGTCCATCAAGCTTTGCAGGTAGCCCATGGCCTCCGTTCGCTTCCCCTGCTGAGTCAGGGCCCTGGCCAAGACGGCCCGACACCGGTTGCGCAACTTGACTTCTGCCACCGGCAGGGTTTTTAGCGCTTCTTGCAGTTGCTCCACACAGTCGGCCACACGCCAGTCGTAGAGATAGGCTTCTCCCAAGATGGCCGTAAGATAAGGCTTTCGGGCTGCCATTTCCGGCTTTTCCATCTTCAGGCTGCGCTCGACCGCGGCGATCACCGCACCCGGTCCAAAACACGTCCAACAGGCGGTGCTCATGCTGGGAGAATCCAATGCTTTGGCGCCATACGGCTGAATAAACCCGTCGATGCCGGTGTTGGAAGCGATCAAATTGGCGGTGCGTTCGCGCTCCCGTGCCACTTGACGTTCCATGGCAACCAGCTTGAACAGCAGTCCCGGCATTTCTTTCCAGGCCGCATAGCTCAACTTTTCACGAGTGCGTTGAATGTTGCGTTGCAGGGCCATCGAGTAGAGATAGACCAGCCGACCCTCCACCAGCGAAGGCGCGGTGGAGATGCTCGAGTTGCGGTCCTGGCGCCGGACCAGCATTCCCAACTTGTCGAGCGCCATCTCGTCATAACCCATTTGCAAAAGCACCGAGCCGACGTGGCCATAGCATTCGGCCCATTTATTCTGGGAAGCCTGTGCGTTGCCCGAAATCCGCCAGGCCTGCATCTGTTTTAGAGCCGCCAGCGCCTCAGGCATGCGCGACTCGGCCGCATAAAGTTCGGCCAGGAATCCCCAGGGGTTGCTGTAGGTATAGGAATTAAAGTTCTCAGTCGACTTGAGCATCAGTTTCTCGCTCTCGTCATAGCGCAGCAGGTCGCGGGCCGCCTCGCCGGCGTTGCAGTAGAAGACCGGGTCCGAGCCGGCTCCCGCTTCGGCGGCAATCTTCTGAAAATACTCATAGCTCTTTTCCATGTTATCGACTTCGAACTCGATGTTGCCCAGAGTGTTGAGGGCGTGATCGCGGTAGCCTGAGTGCTGCGGGTCGTCGAGCAGTTTGAGCATGAGTTGGCGCGACTCATCATAGCGGCCCAGCTTCAGCAAAGGCCAACCTTTGCGGGCGGTTTGCTGTTGGGAGGGGTAGAGCTTATCCCGCACGTCGATCAGATCCAGGGCTTCCTGGTAGTGTTCCAACTGCTGGGCGGTCTCACTGAGTTCTTGCAGCACGACGCTGTACAGAGGACCGGAAGGACTGCTCTGGGGTTGATCGGGATAGGCTTTCTCAATGCCTTTGCGGGCCCTTGAGTAGCAATAGTAGGCGCGCGGAATGCTGCCCTCGCCGTAATGATAAATCGCACCCAGCAAATAGAGAGCCGCGTAATTGTCCGGCTCCCGTTTCAAAAGATCCTCGGTCAACTGGCGAGCTTGCGCGTATTTCTGGGATTGAAAGGCGCTCTCTGCCTTCTGATACTCGGCCGAGCCTTCGGGCGGCTGCGCCCACCCCCACAGGGGAACCACCAGCAATAGCGTGCACAGCAGCTTTTTCACGGACGCAAGGTGGTGCGCGACAGCTTGTCGAGCACCGGAGCCATCGCTTCCTTAAGAATTTGCGCAGCTTCGCCACTACCGGGGGCCAGGGCCATGCGATGACAGAAAACATAGGGGGCCAACCACTGGACGTCATCATCGCTGACGTAATCCCGGCCACGCAGCAGGGCGGCGGCCTGCAAGGCCGGAGCCATCAGCACCAGACTGCGCGTCGACATGCCTTGCAGCACCTGGGGATGGGCTCGCACGGCCCGGGCGATATCCACCAGACAGGCGTTGATGTTGGGATGCAGGTAGACCTCTTTTTGGATGAGTTGGCGGGCCTGCACCACTTCCCCGCGCTGGACGGCCGGCAGTCCCTCAACCGAGGAACGAGTGGATCGTTCGTGACGAGTATTCAAGACCGCGATCTCGGCGTCGCGTTCAATAAAGTCCATGCGAATTTTGAAAAGGAAGCGATCGAGTTGAGCCACCGGGAGCGGGTAAGTTCCACTCAAATCCAGTGGGTTCTGAGTGGCGATCACAAAGAACAGGTCATCCAACGGGTAACTGACATTGTCGACGGTGACTTGTTTTTCCGCCATCGCCTCCAGCATGGCCGACTGGACCTTCGGCGAGGTTCGATTGATTTCATCGCCCAGCACGATGTAGGCAAACACCGGTCCGCGACGGAACTCGAAGGTCGAGCTATTGGTGTCGAAGATCGATACCCCGGTAATGTCGCTGGGCAAGAGGTCGGGGGTGAACTGAATGCGGCGAAAGCTCGGAATATCGTCTTCCAGCAGGTCGTCAATGATCGAATCGCCCAGGGCTTTCGCCAACGTGGTCTTGCCCGACCCGGGATAGTCCTCCAGCAGGACATGGCCGTCGGCCAGCAAGGCCACCAGGACCAGCTCGATGATGCTGGCACGCCCCTTCACGGCGTGCTTGAGCCGGTCTTCCAGGCGTTTCATCACCTCGCGGGGTTTTTCCAGGTTGGTCAACGGGGTCGTCCTCTTTTCCTATCTAACTTTCAGGGGGCTGGTGGGATCCAGCCAGCCCAAATAGCGCCGCCAACCGACCACGGTACGGCGACGCAATTGACTCAGACATTCCTTCAAGAGGGGGATCACTTCGCGCTCGGGCTCGGCCTGGGGCGGACCCAGGCGCATCCGCAAGTGAACACGCACCAGGGGTAACAGCGCGGGGATTTCCTCACCCAGACGCCGGGCGAATTCCTCGCAGGACTCCTCGCGGCGACGGACCGTTCCCTGCTCGGCCAGCCGGTCCAGCACGCACACGTAGGCCACTCGAGCCTGGGCCCGGCCGGGCGTCCAGAAGGGAGCGCGGCGGCGCCAGACCTTCCAGAGCAGCAGCAAGATCCAGGCCGCGCCCAGCGAACCGGCCGTGCCGTAAACAGCTGTTTTGAGCAGCAGCAGGGCCAGCTTTTCCAGGTCGATGGCCGGCCGATCGTCCTCGGGACGGCGATCTTTCTTGTCCTTGCGGGCCATGTCGCCCATCATCTGCTGCAGGTTGTTGTCGACCTGCTCCTTTTCGGGCTCCAAATTCTTCTTGGGCGCGATATCCAGGTCCAGCCAGCCGATGCCCTGCAGGTAAATCTCGGGCCAACTGTGAGCATCGCTGCTGCGAATCAGCAAACTGCTGCCGCCGCCGCGCTGCTGGGCCGGCACCATGTAGCCGTCGGAAATACGCGCCGGAATGCCGGCCGCGCGGAACAGGTAACAGGCCGAGTGGCTGGTGAAAACGCAATAACCGATGCGTTCGCCAAACAAGTAGTGGCTGACCGGGTCGACGGCGTTGGCGGACGGCGACTTCAGCGAATAAGTGCAATTGTCATCCAGCCACTGCTTGATATAGACAGCCTTTAGGAAGGGCCAGGCCCGGCTGTCTTCGGGCATGGAGGCCAGAATGGTATCGGCCAGTTCCCGGTAACGTCGGTCGGTCGGTCCTTCTAAATAATGGCTCCACTCGTCGCTAGCCCAATCCTCCTCGCCCGCTTTGTTGGGAATCATCTGGCGATATTCCCCGGTGAGCACCAGACTCTCCACGTCATAGGCCTTCTGAAAGCGGTCCGGGTCCGGGTTGGAGACGGCCCAAAAATGCTGTGGATTGACCAACCCGAACGGTCGTGGATGCTGGTCGAGCAGGGCCACCCGGGTGGACAGTTTCTGAAAACTCCAGTGCGACAGTTCGGGGACGCGCATTCCCAGCTCTTCCGGCTTGGCGTCCTTGTCGAAATAACGAGTGGGGAAGCTCTGGGCATTGTCGCGGTCGAAGCGATCGTCGTTGCTACGCACCAGTTTGATGCCGTTGAACTGACTCTCGCTGGTCTGGCGGAAATAGTAGGCACCGGATGGCGGTTCATAGTCGTCCTGAAAGACCACGATGGCTACCGGGAAAGGCTTCGGCTTGGCGGAGTCAGCAAAGGACGGCTCGTCTTTGGGCTTGCTGCCAGGGTCTGGCTTCCCATTACTGGGCGGGGGGGTGCCGGGGGTGTGCAGCCCCCCCTCGGGAGTCAATCGATTTTCCTCGCCGCCCGGCCGGCCCATGCCGAACCGTTCGAAGATCTGCTTGACCTGGTTGCTGGGCACCACCAGATAAAGAACCAGCAAGAGCAACATCAGCAACGGCAGGTCCCACCAGGGCCGGCGGTTGCCGGGACGATTGATGGCCAGCGTGCACACCGACAGCAGCGCCAAAGAGCCGACCGTCAGAAACAGCGGAGTGGGGTCCAAACCGCGCAACCAGAGCGGGTCCACCAGTTGGAAAGGCCGGTTGATATACCCCTCCCGATGCGCTTCCAGGGCCATGACGAAGATACCGCCGGCAGCCGCCAATTCCAACACCGATCCCACCGGAGAGCGCCAGCTCAGGGTGCGCAGCGCCGCCACCGAGCAAAAAGCCCACAGAGCGGCCTGCAACGACTGGCGGAACAACACCCAGCGATCACTGCCCAGGGTGAGAGACAGACTGCTGGCCTTGTCCAGCACGGAAAGAACTCCGCTGCCCAAAAGCCAGATCAACAGTAGCGAAGCCAGCAGCGCTCGGCAGCGAAAAGTCTGACCCGTCGAGAAATACCAGGCAACCACCGCCAGACCAGCTCCCAGGGCGGCAAACACAGGAATACCGGCCGAAGGAGTGACCAAAAACTGATTGAGAAAGGCCAGACACGGCCAGAGCAGCAAAAGGCTGATCCAAAAGAGGCGAGGCCGCTCGTTCACGCGCTGCGCCTGGCAA
>JALHOV010000067.1 GCA_022842865.1 Vulcanimicrobiota bacterium
AGTCCGGCGGAATGTCCGGGTGGTCAAGCAAGGTCACGGCGAACCCTTTGATAATGGTCAGGGGGGTGCGCAGTTCGTGACTGATGGAGCTCAAGAAAAGCTGACGAACTTCCTCGAGGCGTTTGAGGTCGGTGATGTCGCGCAGCACCAGCACGCGCTCTTGCAGACGCATCGGGATGATCTGGCTGCGGTATGTGCGCTTGGCGCCTATTTCAAAGGTGTCCTGCCCCCCCTCATGGGCTTCCAAAACTTTCTCCATGAGCACCTTGCCCGGCTTTTCGAAGGACAAAATGGGTGCTTGTTGTCGGCGCGGCGACTCGGGAGGACGCAGCAAGTCGGTCCAGTTGGCGGCCAGAGAACGCCCGATCAGGTCCTGCCGATGCAGTTCCAGGGCTAGTTCGGCAGCTGGATTCAGGAAGAGCAGTCGATCCTCGCGGTCATAGTAGAGCACCGGATCGGGCAAGGCGGAAAGCAGGTTGCGAATCTGCTGTTTCTCTCGTTCCGATTCCTGGAGGCGCTGATCGAAGCGGGACTCGAGCCGCGCAATGGCCCGATCCAGGGCAGATACTTCGAAGACGGTGCCGCTGCCGCTGTGAACCTCGAGACGCTTGGCCCGCTCGGTCAGTCGAAAAAGCGGACGCAAGACCGTGGTTTCCAGCACAACGGCCACAGAGGTCAGCAGAAACACCTGATGGATTACATCGGCGCCCATCCAGCCGGCCACGGTCGGCAAGAGTAAGCACCCGTAAATGAGCGGACGCAGCTTCAAAGGTTGGCGCCTACTTACCCCCGAGTTGATACCCTTTGCCCCAGACCGTCCGAATCAGGGCCGCTCCCTGTTTGCCCAGTTTTTCGCGCAGGTAACGCACGTGCACGTCCACGGAGCGGGCGTCGAGATGTTCAGAGCCCCAGACTTCGGTCAGGATCTCTTCCCGTTGCAAAACTTCGCCGGGCCGACTGACCAGGAAGGTCAGCAGATCGTATTCTTTGGGAGTCAGCTCAAGCTGATTGGCCTGATAAGTCACGCGACGTCGCAGCAGGTCAATGTCCAGGTTCTCGTATTGCAGGCGATTCAGGGGGCCTTGAGGGGTGCGCTCGGCTCGCCGCAGGATGGCCTTAACGCGAGCAACCAGTTCTTTGGGGTTGAACGGTTTTACAATGTAGTCGTCCGCGCCAGTTTCCAGGCCAGCAATTTTGTCTTCATCCTGGCCTCGGGCGGTTACCATAAGAATGTAGACTTCGGCCAGTTGCCGCATCTTGCGACAGACTTCGAATCCATTCATATCCGGTAGTCCGACGTCCAGCAGCACCAGGTCGGGGCAGCCGGCTCGCAGTTCCTTGATGGCGGCGGCTCCGGAGTCGGCGCGCAGAACCTTAAAGCCCTCGCGCTCTAGATTCATTTCAAGAATGTCGAGAATCGACTCTTCGTCGTCTACCAGCAGAATGGTTTTAGACAAGTTCTTTTAGCCCCCGCCCAGCTCGCGCGGCATCTCGGTGGCAGGCAGCATTTGCGTCTGTCCGACCTTGGCCGCGGGTTGTTCAAGTCCCATCATACTGGTGAACTCGTGCAGGGCCGCGGCTTCCATTGCGGATTCTTCCTCGGCCTTGACGTTCCAGGAGCCGCCGGCGATCGAGTCAGAGGCTACCCGCGCTTTCCCCTGGGCCTGGGCCACGCGGTCGTCGAGCTTCTCTTCCAGGCGCTCCAACGAAGCGCCCGAACCGGCCATATTGAACGAAGTGGCGGTAGCGATTTCGGCCAGTTTGGCCTGGCTTTCGGCAATATCCGCCTGGGAAAGCTTCTGTTTGATAGTGTCGATGCGCCGCTGGGCGTCTCGGATGTAGACGTCGCGCTGCTTGGTCATGTTCTTGTACATGTCATCTGTCTGGGCGAACTGGGCCTCGTTCTCGGCCAGAGACTGCGACAGATTTTTTGCCTGCAGGGCCAGCCGCCCGGCTTCTTCCTGGTTTCCGGACTTGACGAGAATGCCGATTTTGCCTTTTAGCTTGTCAAATTCGGTCTTCTGCTTGGCGATCTGGTTGCGCATTTTCTCGACCAGGGCGGCCTGTTGCGCGAGGCTCTTGTTGTAGGTTCCTACCGCTTCCTGGAAGCTGGAAATCTCTGCCTCCAGCAGCGCCTTGGGGTTGGCGGTTTCCAGGTTGGAAATGAACATGCTGAAGAAACCTTTGATGAGCTTCCCTAATCGACTGAACATCGAGCCTCCATAGAACAGATGAAAAGCGTCCTTCTCAGAATGGCCCCCTTTCCCTGCCCCTAAGACCCCCTGCCCCTGGTTTATAGGGGGACTGCCGTCTCCCCTAAGACCCCCTGCTCTGGTTGGATAGGGGGACTGCCGTCTCCCCTAAGACGCCCTGCGGGATCGGAGGGATACGGCCGCCGATAAACGAAGCGGCGGTCATCGGAGCACATCTACGCTGGAGGGCATTTTGAATCTTCACCTGACCGACTTTAACGAAGCGGAACGCACGGACTATATGATGGTGGTCGCCTCGATGGCCGGTCAGGACGGGGCTGTGACCTCGGAAGAAATTTATGCGGTGCGCCAGCTTAGCCTCCAGTTTGTGCTTGGCCCCGAGGCTCGCGGAAGGGTGATGGCGGCGACCGCCACTCCGCCGGAGAATATGGACGAGATTATCGACCGGCTGGGGCAGACGGATTTGCGCTACAGTTTGCTGCTCGACCTGGCCGCTATGGCCTACCGCGATGAGGTCTTCTCCTCCGCCGAATCCGAGGAATACGACCGTCTATCGACTCGCCTCGGTGTGGATAAAGCCCACAGTCAGGCCATCCTGAACTTTGCCTCCAGCCTTTTCGCTCCGGGTTACACCCCGGCCAAAGCCAGCGAGAACCTGGAGAATCTCGAAAATCAGGGCATCCCGCGCCGTGTCGTCTCCCTCTCGGCCACCATGATGGCCATGGGCATCTGCTCCCCGGCCGGTGTCCACCACTAAGGGAGCGGGAAGAGCGCACGGCTCACGCCTTGCTGCGTAGACTCCCCTGGTCTCTCCCGCAGGCATGCAGGATCCGGACCGGTGAGGGTCTCCGTCGATCGCTTTTTGGCGAATCCCTAGACCAGGTCACCGAGCCGACTTCGCTGTTGTAGGGTCATCACGGGACGTTGGCTGACATGGTAGTGCTGACCGGTCCCGACCAGCTCTTGCAAGTAGTCTTTTTCGCCGATGGGCGATTTAACCCAGCTTTCTCCGCATCACCGTCACCAACTGCTCCTGGCTGATGATCGTCCACACGTAGCTTTCGCTGACCGTGATGTCAAATCCCGAGATCGGCACGTCGGGCTCGAGGTTCATAATGATTTCGGGAGCGCTCCAGCTTCCCGAACGATTGGTGATGTAGTAAAGCTTCGGCTTGGCCCCGCCTTCGACGACTGCCATGTGGAGAAACTCTTCTTTTTCCAGGGCCGTGCGACTGTCCAGACCGCGTTGCGTCATGGGGAACTTGCTTTTGAAGACCTCGACCAGTTTACCGTCTTTGGTCTGGTATATCTTGAATTCTCCGCCTTCCGTGCAGGCGGTGACGAAGCCCGGCCCTCGGTAATAGCTGGCCACGCCAAAATTGCGCACCACTGTGCCTTTGAAAAGTGTGGTCGAGTCTTCTACGCTGGTGGTCAGCGGTTTAACGCGGGCGGTTTTGACGTTCCCCTCCTGGGGCCAGACGGCGTGGAAGCCATCCCCGCCGGCCCCGACAATCTCTGCTTTGCCTCGGATGTTCTCTACTTCGCCGACCACCTTGGCTTGCGGGCGGAACGAGCTGCGCTGGTCGATGCCGCAGGCGCGCACCACACCTCCCTCGGCCACCCACAGAGCGGCGAACTCTGGTCGCTGTGTGCCCTGGCGGGCGGCGCAAGAGAGATAGCTTCCGCCCTGTTGCCCGAGCACATAGCTGTCCATGACAAACGGGGTGCTGAAACTATAGCCGCTGTCATAGGAAACGGTGAGGTAAACTTCCACCGCCCCGTTGCCCTGCGTGGATTCCCTTTGAAAAACAATGGCCATAGCATCGCGGGCGGTGGCTACGGCCAGGCGGCGCACTCTTCCCATGTCGTTTCCAAAAAAGGGAGCGCGTGCAACACCCCAGGCGCTATCGTCGTCGCCCGCGTTGCAGTAAATGATCTCCGGTTGGCGGACCGAGGCATTGGTGCCTGACCAGACCAGCGTTACCTTGCCCTTCAGAGTCACCAGGCGCGGAACCAAAACAAGACCCTGCTCGGTGGTGGGTTTCTGGAACGGCTGCCAGGGCCCGTCGGCGAAAGCGGGTCCGAGAGCGCTGTAGGCTACGGACCCGGCGGCTCCAATCATAAAGCTGCGCCGACTCAGGTGGGGTCCTTCAAAAGGATTCAAGGCGATCTTCCTCCGACAGTGTGTTCTCTGGGTTAGTAGTGTGCTGTGCTGATGAGATCTCCTTGCCTGCGCCTGAGGTGAGGGGGGGAGCAAGGGGGGAGGTGGCGAGGGCCTGCCTCGGGCGGGTTGGTTACCCACGTTGAGCCCTCCCTTCCCATCTCTCCAATAAGAAAAGAAAGCCCCGGATTTCTCCGAGGCTTTCTTTGACTGTTTCAGCTGGCTTTAGCCGTAGGCACCGGCGCCGCCACCTTTGGGCGGGGGCGGAGGAGCGGGGGCAACATAGGGTGCCGGAGCGGGGGTGTAGCCACCGCCACCGCCGCCGTAGCCACCGCCGGCATTTCCGCCGCCGTAGCCACCGCCGGCATTTCCACCGCCGCCGCCGTAGGCTCCTGCGCCGCCGCCGGCATTTCCGCCACCACCGTAGGCTCCTGCGTTACCGGCGTTGCCAGCGTTACCTGCGTTGCCCGCGTTACCGGCGTTGCCTGCATTACCGGCGTTGCCGGCGTTGCCCGCATTACCGGCGTTGCCCGCATTACCGGCGTTGCCTGCATTACCGGCGTTGCCCGCATTACCGGCGTTGCCCGCATTACCGGCGTTGCCCGCATTACCGGCGTTGCCTGCATTACCGGCGTTGCCTGCATTACCGGCGTTGCCTGCATTACCGGCGTTGCCTGCATTACCGGCGTTGCCTGCATTACCGGCGTTGCCAGCGTTACCGGCATTGCCCGCATTACCGGCATTGCCGGCATTGCCCGCATTACCGGCGTTGCCGAAGAGCGAGTTCGCTGCCGAGAAGGCGCCCGGGAAGCCGCCGGAGTAGCCGCCGAAGGCCGGCTGAGCGTAGCCGAAGGGGCTCTGCTGCTGCTGTTGCTGACCGAAGCCACCGTTCAGCGCTCCGCCGGTCATCGAGGCCAGAAGTTGATTGAGGATTTGGGTGATCATCTGCATCATCGCCTGCAGCTGATTCTGGGGCTGCTGGCCGTAAGGGCTGCCGTAAGGATTGAAGGCGGCGGCGTTGCCGGCGCCACCGACGTTGCCCGCTCTACCAGCGTTGCCTGCATTACCAGCGTTGCCTGCATTACCAGCGTTGCCTGCATTACCAGCGTTGCCCGCATTACCGGCGTTGCCCGCATTACCGGCGTTGCCCGCATTACCGGCGTTGCCCGCATTACCGGCGTTGCCCGCATTACCGGCGTTGCCCGCATTACCGGCGTTGCCCGCGTTACCAGCGTTCCCGGCGTTACCAGCGTTGCCGGCGTTGCCAGCATTACCGGCGTTGCCCGCATTACCAGCTCCGCCAGCACCACCCGCTCCGCCACCGCCGCCCAGGCCGGAAGTATTCAGTTTGAAGTCGGCCGGTTTGGTGTTGTTGTTGACGTCGGCGATGTTGGCGCCGAGGTTACCCGAGGTAACCGCCGCAATGGCTGCATCATACTTGACTTTGTCGCCGGCAGTGATGGAGTTGCCGCCGAGGACGTCTTTGCCGTCCGGGCCAAACAGTTGACCCAGATTCAGGGTGCCACGTTTGATGGCCAGGCTGACAGCGCCCAGGGTGGACACGTCCTTGTCGCCCACGCCTTCCTTAACCAGGTCTTCGTTGCCGGTCGCTTTCAAGACTTTGGCGATGTCGCCGTTGTCGTAGTTCCCACCGCCATTTTTGAAGGAGGCGGCGACCAGCGAGAAGGTGGCTGCATTCTTTGCGTTGGCACCGTTGCGGCCGGAGAGGTCGTTGTTGACCACCTGAGCCATGTTGGCCATTTCGCCCGCATCTTCGATACGCTTGCCTGCATAGAACTCGGCGCTATAACCTTCGATGATGCGTCGGCGCTGGGAAGCGACGTTGACGCCACCTGCCGCGATTTTGTCGGCATTGACGTTGCCGTTCTGGTCGACAGCGTCGATGTAAGCTTGGAACCCAGCCCGGTCAGTGAAGACCGGGTTGAAGCCACCGCCCCCGCCGCCGCCATAAGCGCCGCCCGCGCCACCAGCGCCGTAAGCGCCGCCTGCGCCACCGGTGTTGCCACCACCGCCGTAAGAGCCGCCTGCGCCACCGGTGTTGCGACCGCCGCCGCCGCCGTAGGAGCTACCGGCGCCGCCGGTGTTGCCGCCGCCGTAAGCCTGCTGGACGGCGGAGCCGGTGCTGAAGCCGCCGTTGTAGCCGCCGCCCTGGTAAGGCGAGAAGTTGGTGGGGGTGTAGTTCTGCGGGGTGAAGACTCCCGGCTGCGAAATCGAGCCGAAGTTCGGCTGCTGCTGAAACTGCGCAGGATTAAAGCCGCCCTGAGCGATGCCGCCCCAGGCTCCCTGCATCATAGAGAGAGCCTGGATGACGCCCTGGAGCGCCTGCATCAGCTGGGCGGGTCCGAGCGTGGGCTGTGCAACCTGCTGGAAGTTTACGCCTCCGTTGGTGAAGGCACCCTGCGAAGTGAACAGGTTGTTAATCGGGACGTTGCCGCCAAAGTTGATTGCCATTTTTTGATTCTCTCCTCTATCATAATCAGTGAATTCGTTGAACTCTTCTGGACTGGGCCACCGTTTGTTAGGGTTGTCGCTCCACCGAAATTAACTTTCGGCTTTCTTCTTGAAGATTTCGCGGATCATTGGGTTGATACGCATCTTCGGTTCCCCACTATCTTCGCTCTCGACCTCCTCAACTTGCAAGGCCTGAACATTAAGATTTTCAGTGGAATTGAAGCGGGCACCCTCAGCTTGAATTTCGGAGCTCGTTTCGGTGCTGCTTCCAATGCTTGGGCCACCGATAGTGATTTCCTCGGGAGTGGAGCGCCCCAGGCCGACCTCTTGGACCGGTTTGGTGAGGTCGACCTCGTCCATCCACTCGGAGGGGACGAAGAACGACTCGCTGGCGTGCAGATCTCTGCGGGCCATTCCGTTAGAACTCTTCGGGTCTTTGGCAATGGAGTCGAACAACTGATCGCGACTGCGCTGCACGCCTTCCTGGAGGTTGTCCAACCAGTAGGCGGGAGAGACACGCTGATACTCAAAACTGTTGGCGGCCGGTAACTTGGGACCATTCGACTTGGCTTCAGCGGGCAGGTTTCTGCCGCTGCGAATCGCATCTAGCGCGTCCCCAATACTGACCTTTTTCTCAGTGCCTTTTTCTTGATCCACAACATCTCCAAGGGGGTTAGTCAGGTCGTTTCACCTTGTAGTAGCGCAGGGTTTCCAAGTCCACCAAATGGCTGCCATCCTGATCTTGGAAGTGAAACACGAATCGGGCTTGAGTTTCCTCCGGCAAGGTAGCCGACCCAACTCGAGCGAGTGTGGGCGGAGTTCCCTTGTCGGTATCATACACCAGTAGCGGCTCGCCTCGATATTCCTGAAATATCACCCGCCCGTTGGGGAGAGAGATAATCAGTTTTCCGTCCGAACGCTCCTCCTGGATGATTCCGCTTTTCGGATTCTCCACTCGGACAGCGCCATTGTCGTAGCGCCTGAGAATTCGGCCATCTTCGAGAGTCAGCTCCTCGTAATCCGTGAAGCTGTCGATCGTCCCTTTGGAGTAGTGCTCCTCAGGAGACTTTCCTGGCGCGCCCTGGGGGGCTGGGCTACCCGCACCGCGTACCGCCGATTCCATTTGCGCAAGAAGGTTGGCAAAGTCTTGAACTAACTTCTGTTTGTCAAAGCCTTCGTCCACTTGCGTCTCCAGGTCGGCGTCCGGCACCGGTGAGCCCGGTATCAGCTATGAAGTTTTCAGTTGAGCTCGAGGCAACTCCTTTCAATTCCGAGGTTGTTATTAATATACCAAGCCCGAGGCCTCTGGCGTACCGCCCAACTGTAAGGATCCTTAAATAATTGCGGTTTTTCTAAAATCCGTTCACACTTTGTTAACAACTGGCGATGAGAGTTGTGCTTTTCGGATCGAGTTTGCCGAGAGGCCAGCCCGGCTGATCGTCGAGATGGCGATAGCCGACCGGGCTATGGGCGGCACCCCCCTCGCCAAAGTTGGCCTTCAGCAGTAAGTCCGCGTCCAGATCAGCATATTCAAAGCCATAGGCTGAGGCGAGCGCGGTGGCAGCTGCTACCGCCACACAAGACTCTCCCACCATACCGCCGACCATCAGGTCGATCCCAGAAGCGCGCGCGATGGCCACAATATCCCTTGCCTCGAGCAGTCCTCCGCACTTCATCAGTTTGATATTGAAGATGTCCACTGCTCCCATTTCGGCCAGGCGTCGGGCCTCTTCCACTCCGCGCAGGGATTCGTCGGCGCAGATGGGGGTGGAGCTGAGGCCCCGCAGCCGCTTCAGTCCTTCGAAGTCGGAGCGCACCAAGGGCTGCTCGAGCAGCTGCAGGTCCAGGCCTTCGGCTCGCGTCAGGAAGCGTTTCGCCTGCAAGAAAGTCCAGCCCTCATTGGCGTCCACCCGCAGAGGAATCTCGGGACCGATGGCTCCGCGCACGGCGCGGGCGCGGTCCAGGTCGAGGTCCGGGTCCTGTCCGATTTTGAGCTTGATGCAGGCGAAGTCTTGTTCCACCAGGGCGCGAGCTTGCTCGGCGGCGTCTTCGGGGTTGGTCAGGCCTATGCTGTAGTTGGTCTGCACAGGTTGGTTGGATCCGCCCAGCCAGGCCCAGGGAGGCATCTTGTGCAAGCGGCAGCTCAAGTCGATGAGAGCCAGGTCGATGGCGCAACGGGCGGCCGGCTGATGAACGGCCAGGCGATTGAGTTTCCGGCGTAGCGTCTGTAAGGCGCGGGGATCCTCGCCCTGCAGGGCCGGGAGCAGCAACTCGCTGAGGACGGCCTGACAGCCGGTTAACGTCTCGCCGGTCAGGTAGGCCAGGGGGACCCCTTCGCCCCAGCCGCTCAGTCCTTCGCTGGTTTTGAGCTCGACCAGCAAGCCGTGGCACTCATCTTGAGTGCCGGTGGCGATAGAAAAGGGCCGCTTGCACTTCACCGTCGTGCGATACAAATTCCAACCTGTGATCATAGGGTATCCTCCAAAAGGAATCGTTTCCGCGCGCTCGGAACAGCCTCCCCCTAAGTTTTTAAGGAGGCATCTATGCCCGTCAATCTTCGCAATCGCCATTTCCTAAAGCTTCTCGACTTCACCCCCAGTGAAATTCAATATCTTTTGGACCTCTCGCACAGCCTGAAGACAGCCAAGCGCACCGGCACCGAACAGCAGCGTTTGCGCGGCAAAAACCTCGCCCTCATTTTCGAGAAAGACTCCACGCGCACGCGCTGCGCCTTCGAGGTGGGCGCTTTCGATCAGGGAGCTCTAGTCACTTACCTGGGGCCTTCGGGCAGTCACATCGGCGCCAAAGAGACGATGAAAGACACTGCCCGCGTGCTCGGCCGGATGTATGACGGCATTCAGTATCGCGGTTTCGCTCAGGAAACGGTGGAGACGTTGGCCGAGTTTGCCGGCGTGCCCGTCTGGAACGGCCTCACCGACGATTTCCATCCCACCCAGATTCTGGCCGACTTTATGACCATGCAAGAGCACTGCCGCAAGCCACTCAGCCAGCAAAAACTGGTCTATTTGGGTGACGCCAAGAACAACATGGGCAACTCGCTGCTGGTGGGCTCAGCAAAAATGGGCGTGGACTTCCGCGTGGCCGCTCCGAAGGAATACTTTCCCGACGAGAAGCTGGTGGCTCAGTGTCGTGAGATCGCCAGCGAGACGGGCGCCAAAATCACCCTCAGCGAAGACGTTGCCGAAGCCGTCAACGGTGCCGACTTTCTTTACACCGACGTGTGGGTTTCGATGGGAATGCCGGCCAGTTCGTGGGAAGAGCGCGTCAACGCCTTCCGTCCCTACCAGGTCAATCGCAAAGCCCTGGACCTGACCGGAAATCCCGACGTCAAGTTCCTGCATTGCCTGCCGGCTTTCCACAACCAGGACACCAAAACGGGGAAAGAAGTCTGTCAGAAGTTCAACATGCCCGATGGGCTCGAGGTTACCGAAGAGGTCTTTGAGTCCAGACACAGCGTGGTCTTTGACGAAGCCGAGAACCGACTGCACACCATCAAAGCGATCATGGTGGCTACCTTAGCTTAAGATAAAGGTCGAGGACCTTCTGGTCGGCGTCCACCGCCGCGTATTCCCGCCAGACTTTCTCTTTGCCGGCGGCCGCCATTCGGCTGGCCAGGCCGGGGTCGTCCAGCAGTCGCTGCACGGCCTCGGCCAGGCCGGCCGGGTCATGGGCGGGGGCGAAGAGTCCGGTGACTCCGTGCTCGATGATGTCCTGAGTGCCGCCTACCCGAGTCGAGACTACGGGCCGGCCCAGCGCCAGGGCCTCCAGGAGGACCACTCCAAGGCCCTCATAATGGGACGAGAGAACAAACAGATCCAGCGCTGCTATTGCGCTGATCAGGTCTTCCACCCAGCCCAGAAAATGGGCCCGCCCTTGCAGGCCCAGATCGTCCCGTAGTTGCTCTAGAGGCTGACGAAGTTGCCCGCTTCCCATGATCATCAAGTGCAGTCGGGGATTGCGCGGAGCCAGGCGGGCGAAGGCATGCAGCAGGTCCTCGTGACCCTTCGCCGCTTCCAGGCGACCGGCCATGCCCATAACCAGGGCGTCGGCGGGTAGGGTCCAGGGCGCCGGCCCGCCGGGATGGTAGTTCTGCAGTTGCAGTCCTCCGGGGATCAGACTCAGCTTTTCGGGCCGGCAAATGCTCTCGCGGAGGATTTGCTCTTGATTGATCCGCGAGACGGTGATGAGGTGATCGCACCAACCGGCCGCTAGTTTTTCCATAGCCCAGTAGAGGGTCTTCTTGATACGCGATCGGGTCGCGTTTTGCGGCAGCTCGTGGATGGTGTGAACGACCAGAGGGACGTCGCACAACCGTGCCGCCAGGCGAGCCGTGAAACCGGCCTTGGAGGTGTGACTGTGGAGGATTTGAGGTCGATAGAGCCGGATCACGCGGATCAGTTGTGCCAGACCGCGCAAGTCCTGGATAGGCCGGATCTGCCGCGGGATTTTGATCTGAAACATGCGATCGGTGTGGTCGGCCAATTCGGCCTGGAACTGCTGAAAGTCACAGGCTAGAGCGACCTCGTGACCCTGCCTGCGCAAAAGATCGAAGGTGCTGCGCAGGAAGCAGTGGGCAGTAAGGTCAACTGTGGTAACGTGAAGAGTCCTCAAGCCCATGCGGGCCTGTTCGGACCTCGGGGCGGGAGCCCCCCTCGCACACTGAAGAATAGAAGGGGTTTTGGCTATCATGTCTGCCTGGTTTCGTATGCTGCTTGTTCTGGCTTTGATGACGCTGCCTGCGATTGCGGGGCGCGAGCTCAACAATCGCTCCGGTACCTACAATGGTGATTACGTTGCCATGTCCATCGCCGTTCGCGAGCCGGACAAAGAAGAAGTCAAGAAAGAGAAAATCAACATCTCTCTGCGCGAGCGCTATGTCGATATTCTCTGGTCGCCCGAGAAGGCGGACCATTGCCGCGTGGACTTCATCTACACCACCGGCTACAAAACCGAGATCACCTGTCGCGCTGCCGATGGTGACACGCGCTTTTTCATCGTCATCGACGGTACGATTGGACCTTCTCAGTAACCACGACCGTCACCAATTGCCCTCTGTAGATCGGCCTCCAGCGCTTGTTGTTTTCGACAAGCCAGAGGCCGGCCTCGTTTCCGCTTCCGTAAGTGAATAGCATGGCCGCTTCTACTCCATTGCGCCGGCAGAACTCGTCGAATCGCTGGCGGGCAGGTGCAAGATCGGCTTTCTCTGACCATTTGGGGAGGGCAGCGCCCAGGTAGCTTTCGTAGCATTCCCAGGGATAGACCTGAACGGCTCGCCCGTCGATGGCAACCTGAAAGCCGCGCCAGAGCAAGTATCCCCCCAGTCCGTAGGGATGAAAGAGTTTGCGCGGCAGTTCTGGATGTTCGGAAAGCAGGTTGCAGGCTTCCCAGGGAAAGTATTGCCGCTCCAAACTCTGTTCTGGGTCGGCCAGCTGCAGCGGTTTGAAGCCTGCCCAGAGCACCAATCCGAATAGCGCTGTACGCCAGATCCAGGCCGGTCCGCGCAAGTGCAGGCACCAACGCGGCAGCGCCAGCAGAGCGAACAGAGGGATGTGTCTCCAGCCGGTCAGGCTGAAAAGGGCGAAACACAGCAACACGGCGTCATTTTTTTGCCAGCGCGGTCGAGCCACCACCGCGTAGGCAACCCACAGCCCCAGGGCCACGAAGTAAGATGCGAAGAGATCGGGCCGGCGCCAGGCGGGGGCCCATTCATTCAGGTAGAGTCCCCAGGGACTGCCCAGCAGGCGCAGTGGATGCAAAAGTAGCCAGATTCCCGAGGGATTGCAGCAAGCGGCAAACATCCCCAGCCCGGTCATGGCCAGGAGGTGTCGGCTGCGTTGAGTCAAGGCGGCGAACCCCAGCAAAAGCAAGCCGGAACTGACCCCGCCGTGCAAGTTGGCCCAGATCACAAAGAGAACAAAAATGGCCGCAGGATGGAGGCGCTCGCGCAGTTGCAACCAGCGCCACAGGAGAGCCAGGCAAAAGTAGGTGGCCAGGTAGGCGCGCACATCAAAGAAGTAACGACCCTCTGCCGAGAAGAGGGTGATGGCTAAAGCCGGGGCCAGCCAGCCGCACTGGCCGTCGCTCCGCAGGCGCCGGCCCGTATCCAGCAGCATGCCCAGGGTTGCGGTGAGAATCAGCGCCTTGATCAGGTGCAGGCCTTCCAGACCGGCCACCCGGTAGATTTGAAAGGCCAGCCAGCCGGCCAGCCATTGATCGTTGCGCCAGGGCTGGCCCTGGGCGCTCCAGGAGAACGGGTCGGTGGTCGGGATGGAGCCGGTCTGGCTGATCAGACGGCCGTCGGCCAGTAGCCACCACAAATCGGGAGAGGGGATGTGCTGATAGCACGCCGCCAGGCAGGCCCAGAGAAGCAGGAACCCGACCAGCCACCTCATCAGGCTACTTGTGGCGCTGCTGGTTGATTTTTTCCAGTACGGCCGCCCGGCCCGGATCGAGCTGGCGTAAGCAGTCCAGGCAGATCGCTTCCAGCTCGGGGCCCTCGTAGATCAGGTCAGAACTGGCCCGCAGTTGACCGCACTTGGTGCAGTGGTCAGGCTTTCCCAGGTTGGTGGGCAACAAGGTGTTGTCTAGCTTCCTCTCGCAAAAGATTGACAATTGTTAGACAGGGTGATAAAAATAGAGCAGTCACTGCCAGTATGTCCCCCCGTCACTGGCAGGGGCTTTTTTATTTCTTGAAGTCGCCAGCCTTGACGATGGACATTTTGTCGATCTGAAAGTGGCGTCGCATCGCCTCCACAACCTGCTGGTTGGTCACGGCGTTGAGTTTTTTCTCAAACTCTGCGTCCCAGGTGAAACGGCGACCGATGCGTTGATAGCGCACCAGCGTTGAGGCCAGGCTACCGTCGTTGGAGCGAGCGCCTTCGCGTCGTTGCAACAGGGAGCTCTTGGCACCGGCCAATTCGGCCTCGGTGAAGCCGCCTTTGACGGCTCGAGCCACCTCCTCACGGATGGCCTTCTCCACCTTGGCAGTATTCTGGGGCGCGGAGATGGCGTAGACGCCAAAGCTGCCGACGTTATCAAGGGAACCCGCTGAAAAACTGCTGCCGATGCCGTAACTGAGGCCTTCCTGCTGACGCACGCGAGTGGCCAGTCGGGAGTTGAGGAAGCCACCGCCGAGCATGAAATTGCCCAGCGTGAGCGGCAGATAGTCGGGGTTATCGTCGCGCATCACCAGATTCAGGCCGCCCACCAGGGTGGCGTTGGCCTTGTCCTTGACCAGTACGTCTTTGTTGAGGGGGGGGACGTCGAAGTATTGTCCAGGAATTCGCTCGTAGGCAATCGGGCTCTTCCAGCCGTCCAACATCTCGTTGAGGGTCTTTCCCACGGCAGCGCGGTCGAAGTCGCCCACTACCGCGATCTCTCCGTCGCTGGCCCCGTATACCTTGTCATAATAGGCTTTGATTTGCTCGAGAGTGAGCGACTTGGCCTGGGCAATGAGTTCCTCGGGGGTGTCGGTGTAACGGGGATCGCTCGCTGGGTAGGGGCCGAGATGTCGTCCTAACTGGTTTTCCGCCAGCGTCTCAGGGTCATTTTGCATCTGCTCGGCGGCGGCCAGAGTTTCTTCTTTTTCTTGCTGAAATTCCTTCGGGTCCCAGGCCGGCTGGCGCAGAATTTCGCCTACCAGCTTGAGAGTCGGGACAAGATTTTCGCGAGTGGTCTCGATGGCCACGCTACATGTGGAAGCGTCGCTGGAGAGCGAAACTCGCGCGTGAAGTTTGTCGAAGGCGTCGGCGATTTGCTCGCGCGTGTGCTGTTTGCTGCCGCGCAACAGCATAGAGGCCACCGAACCCGGGGCCAGGCCCGTATTGAGTGCGGTGGGAAGGTTAGAGAAACGCATGGCCATGGTGAAATTGACCGTATTGCCACGGGTCTTTTTCTCGAAGGTGGCCAGCTTCATACCCGAGGGCAGTACATTGCGCTTATCGCGAGCGTCGCAGTTGGCCGGCGTGGGCACGAAGACCTCGCCCTGGGCCACCGGCGGTTTGCCCCTGTAGTTCCTGACGGCGGCGGCCGGGTCGGCTACCCAGGGCACTTCGGCGCGGGCCGGGCTATCGGTCGGCAAGAATTTCCCAAGCGTGCGGTTGGAGGACATCAGATACGACCTGGCCACCCGCTGCACGTCTTCGGGGGTGACCTTTTCGAGACGGTCGCGGTAGAGGAAAAACAGCCTCCAGTCGCCCATGGCCGCCCATTCGGAAAGCTGCAGGGCCAGCCGGTCACTTTTGTTCAAGGTTTGTTCCACCGACTTGAGCAAAGTGGTCTTCGCCCGTTCCACCTCTTCCGCCGTAGGCGCGGTCTGGGGGAACTCTTCGATCACCTTCACCAGCAAATCAGTGGCTTCGTCCAGGTTCCCGTCTTTGCGCAGACTGACCGAGAACAGGGCAATGCCCGGCTCCCTTAGCTGGTAGGAGCCACCGCTGACGTCCACCGCTTTGCCGGTGGGGACGAGCGCTTTGTAAAGGCGACCCGAGGGGGTGTCGCCCAGGATTTCGCACATCACTTCGACGGGGGCGAAATCGGGGTGAGACCCTGGAGGAACGTGATAGCCGGCCATCGAGGCTTTGATGTCGCCGACGCGCCGCAAGGTCACGGTGCGCTCTCCATCCTGGGTGGGTTCCTCTGTGTAAGTAGGAATTAGCTTACGTTTAGGTCGGGGGATAGGAGCAAAGTAGCGCTCCACCAGTGCCAGCGTTTCGGCTTCGTTGATCTTGCCGGCCACCACCAGTACGGCGTTATCCGGCTGATAGTAACGATGGTAGAAGGCTTGTAAGCGATCGATGGGCACCTTCTCGATGTCGGAACGGGCGCCGATGGTAGGATTTCCGTAGTTATGCCAGAGGAAGGCGCGCGAGATGACACGCTCGCTCAGGATGCTGCCGGGGTCGTTCTCGCCGCTCTCAAATTCATTGCGCACCACCGTCATTTCACTGACCAGGTCTTTCTTGGCAATGAACGAGTTGACCATGCGGTCACTTTCCAGAGCCAACGACCATTCCAAATTTTCTTTGGAGGCCTGGAAGGTCTCGTAATAATTGGTGCGGTCCAGCCAGGTGGTGCCGTTAGGGCGGGCACCATGCTGGGTCAACTCTTCAGGAATTTTCCGATGCCTGCTGGAGCCCTTGAACAGCAGGTGCTCGAGGAGATGCGCCATACCGGTCTCGCCGTAGCCTTCGTGGCGCGAGCCTACCAGGTAGGTAATGTTGGTGGTGATGGTGGCCGAGGACGGATCCGGGAAGAGCAGCACGCGCAATCCGTTGGGCAAGATATACTCGGTGATGCCTTCCACCGATGCCACTTTGCGGGCTGCCGCTTGCTTTTGAGCCATCGGAGGCTTGGCGTAAGCGGGGGCAGCCAGAGCGCCGCCGAGAAGGGCCGCAACGGCCAGGCATTTCATAGAAGAGAGTAGATGTTCACGCATGCGGCCTGCGTTCGTCCCCCAGGCCGACCTCTCCCCTACATGTCGAAGATCGGGGCGTAGGTGGCCATCATGAGTTTGTAGACGCGGAAGCCGACCAGGCCGCCTACGCCCAGCAGCATAAGAACCGGGAGGATGGTCATGACCAGGTTGACCTTGCCACGATACTCCATTTCCAGCAGCTCGGCGCCTTTGGAGAGCATCGGACTCATTTGGCCGGTTTCTTCGCCGCTCTCGACCAGAGAAGTGACGGTGACGGGGAAGAGGTAGGCCAGACCCATCATCTGCGACAATTTGCCATCGGAGCCAACGCGCTGGTAGCCGGTGTAGAGTCGGCTGCGCACCCAACTGTTACCGCAAGCCCGGGCGGCTACCTGAAAGGCGTGATAGGGCAAGGTGCCGGCCTCGACCAGATGAGATAAGGCGCGGGTGAAGCGGGTCAGAGCCAGCAAGCGCAATACGCTCCCGAGCACTGGCACCATATTCAAGAAGGTGTCGATGACGTAGCGGAAGGTCCCGGTGGTGGTGCCCAGTCGATAGCAGCTCCAAAGCAAGCCCAGCACCACATAGATGGGGATCAGCATGCCCAGAGTCATTCGCAGATAAGGCTCGATGCCGTCTTTCACCAGCACCACCAACGAGGGCACGAAGAGCGCGAAGTGAGCCACAAAGACCGGATAGATCATTTTGGACTTCAGGCTTTGGACCAGGGTATGGGTTTGCTCCAGCTCGGCTGCCAGCACGTTGAGCTGGGTATCGAGCGTGCCCGAGCTCTCGCCTGTGGCGATCATAGCCACTTCGTATTCGCTGAAAAGGTAGGGGTAAGCGGCCAAAGCCTTGGAGAAGGAGTTGCCGGCCAGGATCATCTGGGCTATAGCCCTGGCCTGGGGAAGCACCCCGTTTCCGGCGGTGCTGATAGCCCGGTCCAGTGGCAGGGCTGAGGTGATCATGATGGCCAGTTGACGGAAGAAAATCGTCTTGTTCTTGAGGGGAAAGCCGCCAAAAAGCCCGTTCACTACTGTCGTATGCTCAACACGAATTCGCCCAACGAAAGATAGGAGATGGCAACGCCCAGCCAGCAGCCAAAGAGAAAGATCCAGCCGCGGTGGTCCCGCCAGAACCTGCGGAAATCAGAGTGCTGGATGGCCATATCGAGCCCGTGAGCCAGACTGTAACAAAAGTTGGCTGCGGCGGCCGCGATCACCAGGCGGGCTAAAGCGGAGGGCGTGAGCAACTCCCTGACCCAGTGCTGTTGCAGCACTTGCATCACCACTACCATCGTCAGCAGTCCGTTATAAATCAGGCGACGGGGCTCCCAGTAGGCAAGGACATCGGTCCAGATGGCACGTGTGGTGGGAGGAGCGTCTTCGATGGCGGCGGTGGGAATTCCAATCATAGGGAAAGAAATTCGCGACAGGAAGGTGACCACCTGTGAAAGTCATGCAAATGAACTGGTTGGATTTGTGCTTCCTGCATTGGCCGGTGCGGGTGGCCGACCTGCGTCCGTTCATTCCCAACGCCCTGGAGGTGGACACCTACGACGGTTGGGCCTGGCTGGCGCTGGTGCCATTTACTATGACCGGCGTGAAGCCCATTGGCTTCCCCGATATCCCGCGCCTCTCGGCGTTTCCTGAGTTCAACGTGCGCACCTACGTGCGCGACCGGGCCCAGGCCGGGGTCTGGTTCTTCAGTCTGGACTGCGCCCAACCGCTGGCTGTGCGCGTCGCCCGCAGCTTGTTCCATCTTCCTTACTTCGACGCCAGCATTGACTCGCGTTGGCAGCGTGGTTGGTGTGACTATTGGGTGCGCCGCACCCACCGCGGTTCCCCGGGCGTGCACTTCTCCGGTCGCTTTCGTCCGGTGGGGGAGGTCTTTCGCTCCCAACCCGGTTCTCTAGAAGAGTTCCTCACCGAACGCTACTGGCTCTTTTCCGAGCATCCCGACGGGCGCGTCTTCCGGGGCCGCGTTTACCATCAACCCTGGCCCTTGCAACAAGCGGAGGTAGAATTGGTCGGTCACTCCATGGAAGCGCCGCTGGGACTGCGTCTGATCAGCCCACCGGCCAGCCTTCTTTTCTCGGCCCGTTTGAAAGTGACCGCTCAACTCCTGGAACCGGCCGAATTGTGAAACACCTCGCGAAACCAGGCGGCACTGGATTTGGGCCGGCGCTCCAACGTTTCGGGATGAATGGCCAGCAGTCCGTAGCGCTTTTGATAGCCGTTGAGCCAGGAAAAATTGTCCATCAGAGCCCACATCAGGTAGCCGCGCACCGGCGCTCCCCGGGCTATGGCGCGAGAAATCGCCTGCAGATGGGCTTCTACAAAAGCGATCCGCTGTGGGTCCTCTTGAGAGGACCAGTCTTCGCGCAGGCCGATTCCATTCTCGGTGACCATCAGCGGCAGCCCCGGATAGTCGCGGTGCAGATCGAGCAACAGGTCCTCTAATCCCTGAGGATCGATCTCCCAGTCCCATTCGGTTTTTTGGGCACGCGGCGAGTCCACGAAGCGCAGCCGGCCTTGCAGCGAGAACTGGCACTTTTCCTGACTCTGCCCGCTGGTGTTGAGGTGGAAGCGAGTGGCCTGGTCGGAGTGAGCCACCCACTTGGGATAGTAATAGTTGACCCCTAGAAAATCCACCGGCTGCGGGTTTTCCAGCACTTCTTCAAAACGCAGCCGGCGGGCGGCGGCCGCCGGATAGCGTCCGTGCACCACCGCTTCCAGAAACCAGCGGTTCAGGTAATCGTCGGCCCAGCGGGCGGCGCGCCGATCCTTGGCCCTGCTCCCGGCACAGCGCACGGGGCTGAGGTTGAGAGCAATACCCAGCTGCCCTCGCACTCCGGCCCCTCGCAGTCGCGCTAAGGCCAGGTGGTGGGCACGCATCAACTGATGGCCGGCTTGAAAGGCTCGCTCGAGATCCTGTAGGCATGGCGGGTGCAGCCCGGTCACATAGCCGTTCATGATGCTCCAGGCCGGCTCGTTAAGGGTCATCCAGTGCGTGACCCGGTCGCCCAGCCGGCGTGCGGCCAGGTCCACAAAGTCAGCGAAAGCCTCGGGCACCGCCGGGTTTTCCCAGCTGCCCAGCCGGCTGGGCAGGTCCCAGTGATAGAGGGTGACCATGGGAGCTACGCCGCGCGCGCACAGTCCATCCACCAACCGGTCGTAAAAGTCCAGTCCGCGGGCCCCGCGCGGCCAGGACAGAGAAAAACGGTAGGCGTTGTGACCCAAATGATCGATCCAGTCCAGGTCTTCTTGCCAACGCCGATAGTGGTCGCAGGCCACCTCTGGCGTGGCCCGGCCGTGAATGCGTTCCGGATGGTCGCGGCAGAAATCGTCCCAAATGCTGGGCTCGCGGCCATCCGTCTGAGTGGATCCCTCGATTTGCAGGGCGGCGGTGGCGCAGCCCCAGAAGAAGCCTGGGGGAAAGGAGAGCGAAGAACTGACCATGGAAAAGGAAGATTCGCGCCGGCGCGAGCGGCTCCGCCAACGCTGGCAGAAATTGTTGCCGGATCAGGACTCGTCCCCGCTGCTTGATGCCTATGCCGAGCCGGGACGGGGCTATCACAACCTGGAACATCTGGAAGAAGTGCTCGAATGGGTCGATCGGGTGCCCCTTTCCGAGGCCGAAAAAGATCGATTGAGTTTGGCGCTCTTCTATCACGACGCGGTCTACGATGGAAAGCGTGCTGACAACGAGCAGGCCAGCGCGGATTGGTGTCGGCGAGATCTGGGGAACAGGGCCGAAGTGGAGTTAATCCTGGACACGCGCCATTCCGCCCAACCGTTCACGGAACTAGGCCTTTGGATGGTGGACATCGACCTTTCAGTATTGGGATCCGAGCCGTCTCGTTTTGACCGCTATGAAAAGGGAGTGCGTCAGGAGTATTCCTGGGTGCCGTGGTTTTTGTTTCGCCGCAAACGCAAGCAGATTTTGCTCCAGTTTTTGGAGCGTCCTCACCTTTACTTTACCGAGTTCTTTCGCCAACGCCTTGAAGCGAGCGCCCGAGCCAACCTGCACAGAGCTGTGGCGGCACTTTAAGCAAGAGATTCAGCAACGGCCGCTGCGGCGCCAGCAGGCCCTGGTTGGCGCTGAGCAACTGTTGAAAGAGATTCGGGTGGCTGCTCAGCGTGCGCAGCACGGCCGTGCGCAGCCAGGGCCAGCGCGCCAGCCAGAGCGCTCCCCAGGTCACCGTGTAGTAATGGCGCACGATGTCGGCATAGCTTCGCTGATACTCCGGTAGGAAGGTAAGGCCCGGACCCCCGTGCCATTGCTGTCCCAGAGTCTCGGCCTGTGCGAAGGCCAGACTCAGCCCCTCGCCGGTGCAGGCGTCCAAATAGCCGGCGGCATCGCCGAGCAGCACCACACCCGGTTCATGGACCCTGCGACTACGCTGCCAGAGCGGCCCATAACCGGCTAACTCGGAGGCCGGCGTGTGTAAGCGCGCCTGCAACTCCGGAAAGGCATCCAGCCAGTTGTGGCGGCGCAGTCCGGACTGGCTGAGCACGGCTACGCCGATCATCTCTGGACCGGCCGGCGAAACGTAGGCCTCGCAACCGCGTGCGTAGTGCACCTCGACCCTGCCGTTCCAGGGCTTGACCGCGAAATGTTGGCGCCAGCCCCAGCGCTGCAGCCACTTTACCGCATAGCGGCGCAGCCCCAGCATCCGTCCGATGGGAGAATGCAGCCCGTCGGCGGCAACCAGCAGGCGGCAGCGCCACCGGCCCTGGGTGCTATTCACTTCCATCCAATCCCCGTGGCGGTGTACTTCGCGTACCAGGCAGTTCTCCACCAGTTCGGCCGGACACAGCAGAGCCTGGGAGAGGTCGGTGCGGCGCACCACCAGACCTGGCCCTTCGGCGAAATCGGCTCCCGCCCGAAGGTTTCCTTCCACGTACTCGACTCCGCGCAAAGGACAGTCCGCCGCCAGCTCGATTCCCAGGCGTCGCAGGCAGGCAACGCCGACCGGCATGATGCCTTCCCCGCAGACCTTGTCCACTGGCCAGTGGCGCCGTTCCAAAACGACCGGTCGTATTCCGCGATTGAGCAGGGCTCGGGCAGCCGCCAGCCCGGCTGGACCCCCGCCGACAATGAGGACCTGGCACTCTTTCACCATCGTTCCAGGTGAACGCGCTTTTCTCGGGTGGGCCGGTTGGCCGAATGGCCTCTGCGGGTCGATTGAGAATAGCCCAGGGTGAGCAGTCCGATGGGCTCCACGGGGGCCGGGATGTGCAGTAGCTCGGCCAGCCCCGGCAGATTGTGGATTCCCTGGAAGCCGGCCGCCAGGCCTTCCTCCAGGGCGGCCAGCAGCACAATCATAAGCATGCAACCGGCGTCCACGTGCCAGTAAGGGACGGACCAGTCCTTCTCGGTCTTGTCCTTGTCGGGCTGTGCGTAGCGGTCGCGATAGACCTGCGGTTCAGCACAGAGAATCAAGTGCACCGGAGCCAGGCTGAGCCAGGCGGGGTAGCCGCGGGCCACCCACTCGGGTTCTCTGGCCAGGGCGGCGACGGCCTGGCGGTTTTCCGGTTTTTGCACCACCACCAGAC
>JALHOV010000068.1 GCA_022842865.1 Vulcanimicrobiota bacterium
TCGTGGATATCGGCGTAGAGGGCCTCAAACTGCGCACCGGCCAACATCTGAAGGTGGGCGAAAAGGTGGTGCTCGCTCCCCCCGGCCAGGGCCTCTCCGTGCAGGCTCTGCCGGTCGAAGGCAAAGTAGTCTGGATCAAGACCACCGAGAAAAGCTACGCTCGCCACGCTGGTGTGGTTTTCACAACCAGAAAAGAAGACCGCGCCAAGACCTGGGTCAGCCTGTTTCTAAAAGAGCTGGGCTTTAATCCCCGAATGATTTACACCAAACGCCGCTTCATTCGCGCCGACTGTTTTCTGGACGCCCGCTACCAGGCCAAACAAGTAGGTCGAGAAGTGACCGGGCGCGTCTACAACCTCGGGGTCGGCGGAATGCTGATGGAAACCAACTACGACCTTTCCAGCGACGAGCCCACTGAAATGGAATTCATTCCTCCCGAAAACCTTCCGGTATTGCGGGTGCTGGCCTATCCGATTCAGGTGAAGAAAGAAGGCGCAGTCCGTCTGGTCGGACTGGAATTCCGAGATCTCACCGCCCGCCAACTTGACGTGCTGGGCCAGTACCTCAAGCTGCTACTGAAAAAAAGCTTCAAAGACCAGGAAGCCTGAGCCCCGAGACGTCGGGTCAGCCTTCACCGTCAGGACAGGACCCGTCTGTATTCTCAGCCTCTGTAGCAGGCTCCACCCTTTTCAAATCGCGCGATTCGCGGGCGCAACTCTTCCAGGTGGTATGCAATGCAAACAGGTAAATGAGCACCGACACCGGCGAGGCATAGGCCACGAAGAGGGGGGCGGCCACAATCACCAGCAGTGATACCAGGATGGCCACGGCCGCCAATTCCGGCTTGCTGGCCGGATGCTCGGGGGTGGCCGGCTTACCCGCCTCCGGCGTGGCCGATGCAGACACCTCAGGAGTCGGTGTGGGAGACTTTCCCGGCTTGAGCAGAGAGACCAGCGCCGTTTGACTGATGGGCCCTTTGTTCTTGGGCGACTCTTTAGGGGGGCCGATGGCCATCCAGATGAACAGGCAAATGAGCCAGGACAAGCCGATGGCACACCAGGTGCTGCCCAGGCCGATCAGACGGTAATACCAGTTTCCGCGGTCCTCACTGGCGCGCACGACGGCGGCGCCCATGGCCGACCCCAGGAAAATCCAGACGACCGCCGAGTTCCAGGTGAACAGCGCAATCGGCAACGCCGCCAAGAACCCGCATAACAGGGCGGCCAGGGCGCTAAAGGCGAGGGTGCGCAGCAGGGCCTGCCGGGTGGTGAAGCGGGGTGGGGCCAACAACCTGTCGTGGCAGGCCAGGCATATGCACCGGGTCCCCCTGGCTACGGGCTGCAAATAGTGCTCTTCTCCCAGGGCGCCTTTGCAGCGCTGGCAACTCATCACGGCCGTGAACTTCGTCTCGCCGGCCGGGTTGCCTCTACAGCTTACGCCAGTGATGAGGAGGAAAGGCAACTACCACTGCCTTACCCGTGACAAAATCCTGCGGCACGGTGCCCCAGTAGCGACTATCATAGGAATTGCTGCGATGGTCGCCCATCACAAAGAGCCGGCCCGGAGGCACTTGCACCGGCCCCCAACTCTCCTGGCCCGGCTCGGCCCAGGGTTCTTGCACCGCTCGGCCATTGACGAATAGCTGACCGCCGCGCATTTCCAAACGATCGCCACCTACTCCGATGACTCGTTTGCAGTAGAGCTTGTCGCCTTCTGGCCCTGGAAAGCAGACCACCTCCCCACGCTCGACCGGGCTCAACATGGAGATGTGACTGAGCCATACCCAATCCCAACTGCGGATGGTCGTTTCCATGGAACCGGTGGGAATCACGCATGGCCGTCCCACCGCCGTGCAGAAGAGGAAGATGGCCGACATCTCCCTCAGTTGGCGGCCCCGGCCGGTGAGCCATCCGGCCAGCAGGATCAGACCAATCAAAATAGGCAGCATGAGCATACTTCTACCCAACCGCAGTTCTCAGCCCAGGGTTCCTAAGTGCTCGCCGGAACCGGCGGAGTTCCGGGATCAGGGCGCCGACTGCCGGCCCGCAGGCGCAACCAGCGCACATCCAACTCGCGATAAGTCCAAAAGAACAGGCGGCAGAGCGGGTCGAGCCAGAGCGGGACCCGATTGGAAACCTTGTTGCGAGTGCGCAAATAGGGTGTAGGAAAAAGCCCGGACACGTCTAGCTCTTCGCTGGAAGGGTCGAGCCCGGAACGGACCAACAGCACTGTTAGAAGGCTCTGGTCATACCGGTGGTTGGCATTGCTGCAACCGGCGGGAAGAAGTGCCTGGGGATCCCAGGCCAGCTCACGCCAGCGGCGCGCCACCTCCAGCGCGGCCGGGTTGGACGGGTCGAAAGCGCAGCTGCAGGCGGAACGAAAACGGGCGCTCCGCTCGGGCTCCCCGGACTTTAGATAGTCGAGCATGCCAGGGTGAGTGCGGAAGTCCATACGCGAACCGCCGCCGTAGGGGCTCCAAACTCCATGCTGGCTCAGATGCCGCCAGATCGGGTCAAGCGAACCCGTGACCACGCAGGCGCTGTCCAGCCAGAGCAAAGGTGCGTCGCTTTCTTCCAGGATGCGCGCCAACAGCGTTGGTTTCCAGGCGAAGCTGGCAAGCTGGCGCAAATGCTCCGGTCCCTCGTTGAGGTGGGAATCCAGCAGACGAATCCAGCCGAAGCGAGCCACCAATTGCTGGCGCTGCAGTCGAGTCATCCCCAAGTCGAAGACGGTGACCTGCAGGTCTTGATGCTGCAGAGTGCGCTCCAAACTCAGCATAAGCTGGGCCAGACAACGATGGTAATCTGCATTCGCAGCGGTCACCAGGCGCCTTTTGACCACGTCTTCACTCACTCGATACTCGTTTGGTATGAGCGCGAACCTACCCTGCAAGGATCTATGGGAATTTAACTTTTTATAAAACGTGCTTTCAGGGCTCTTTTGGCCAGTCACGCTCGGCGTTCTTGCCCAGCTTGCGCAAAATGGACTGCTCCAGGTCGATGCCGCTGATACTGGCCAACTGCATCAAATAGAGGGCCACGTCAGCCAACTCGTCACCCAGTTCTTCCTGATTCGGAAGCTGGTCTCCCCATTGAAAATGCTCGAGCACTTCGCTGGCCTCCAACACCAGCGAGATGGCCAGGTTGCGCGGCACCTGAGGGCGGTGGCTGTCTTCCCGGTAGAACCCCTTGGAGTCGACGAAGCGATGCATCTCCTCGGTGAGTTCGGCGATGGTCATTTGAGCGGCCGATGCCCCAGACGCAGCTCGTCGGCCACCCGCTCCGCTCCGTAGAGTCGCTCCAGCAGGTGCAAGACAACCGGCGAATGCACGGCCACGTGGCGCGCCTGCAGGTCACTGTAGAGAAAGTTCCGGGTCAGACCGAATCGGTTGCGATCGAAGTTGACGCCCACCACTTCGGCCTGGCGATTGATGACCGGCGAGCCAGAATTGCCGCCGATGGTGTCGGCCGTGCTCACGAAGTCATAGGTCATCTTGGGATCGAGAACTTTCTCTCGGTTCCACCAACGTTTGGGCAGACGAAAGGGCTCTTCGTTGTTGTGCAGGCGAGCGTTGGCGAAAAGCTGGCCCAGCGTGGTAGCCCAGGGCACCGCCCGACCCGCCTCCTGGTAACCCGAGACCTTACCATAAGCCAGTCGCAGGGTGAAGGTCGCATCCGGAGCCAGATCTTTGCCCTGCACCGCAAACTGCGAGCGAGCGATCTGGGCGTAGGCGCCCAACTCTGGTTCCACGACTTCCAGTTCGTAGCGACGGCGGACTTTACGCGACGCTTCGTCGATGGCGAAGGCCAGACGGATCAGGGGATCGCCCTGAGCTTTCAGCTCCGCCTGGGTCATCTCTTTGTAGCGCTTGCGGGCTCCCAAACGGGTCACCGAACTGGAGCGGATCAGTTCGTTCGCCCGTGCTTCCGGGCTCTTCCCGTCTAAAAGCAACTGAACGGTGGGATGCTCCCCGCCCATTACTTCCGCGGCAAAACTCAAGGATGCGGTCAGTTCGGCCACTTCCAGCTCAGGAAAGATGTCCGCTGGCGAAAGCACCTCTTGCCACAGTGAATCCTGGTTGGATTCGCGATATTCCCGCAGCCGGTCGCCGTTGGATTTGCCCTTCTCGGTGCTCCAACGGGCCAGATGACGGGCAAACTCAAAGGCGGTGCCCTGCACCCCCAAACGCTGCTCCAGCAGGTAATATTCTTTTTCGTACTGGGAAAGCCCCCGTTGGGCCATGCTAATGGTTTCGTAAGCGGGGTTGGCCTGTTGGGCTGCCAGGCGGTGCGCGCTTTCTCGTTCTTGTTTCGTGCCCATCAGACCGTGGTCGAGCAAACCTTCATATTGACCAGTGTAGGCCTTGCGGGCGTTGGCCACCGAGTAGAGCTCGGCCTGAGCCTGACGGCGTTGCTCCGGGCCGCGTTGCGAGTAGAGTCGGAGACACATTTCCTCACTCCGAAGGGCGGCCAGACGGAAAGGCAGGGTGTGGTCCCGCAAGTGCTGGAGGCGGGCCATGGTCTCCAGGCGATTGGTTCGACCTGGATGTCCAGTCACAAACACCAGGTCGCCGGGTTTGGTGCCCTGGGGCTTCCACTTCAGGTAAGGATTGCCGTGCAGCGGCTTGTTGTTCTCGTAAATGCGGAAAAAGCAGACGTCGAAGTCGTAGCGAGGGTATTCGAAGTTGTCGGCGTCGCCACCGTAGAAGGCGGCCGCCTGTTCGGGAGCCATCACCAGCCGCACGTCCGTGTACTTTTTGTAGCGATAGAGATGATAAGCGCCGCCCAAATAGAGGGTGACCACATCGCAGCGCAACCCGGTCTTTTCGCTCTCGCTTTTTTCCAGAGCGGCCATAAAGCCGCGCCGCGCGTTGGCGCCCTCCTCCAGGCTCATCCCCGGCTTGACGCTGCCTTCCACTTGAGCGGTGATGTCCTCAATCGACTGCAGCACATTCAGCTCCAGGTCGGGACACTTGGGTTCGTCAGCCAGACTGGCGGCGTAAAAGCCTTGCTGCACCAGGTCCTTGCCCGGCTTGCTGAGCTTCTGCAACGAATCGGAGCCGATATGGTGGTTGGTCACCACCAGACCGTCCTCACTGACGAAACCGCCCGAGCCGCCGTTGTTGAAGCGCACGCTGCTCTTCATCACGTGATCGAGCCAGGAATCGGTCAGTTCAAATCCATAGTCCTTGCGCAGACGTTCGGCTGGCGCCTGATTAAAAAGCCACATTCCCTCATCGGCGGCCACCGGGGCCATGAGGGCTAACAGCAGCAAGGAACGCTTAATCACGAGGCTGCTCCGATTTGTCGCCAAACTTGCTGGCCAGTTCGATCAGCTCCACCTCGTAACCATCCGGATCTTTCACGAACGCCAGGCGGGTTCCGCTGCCGAAAACCTTGGGCGCCACCTTGGCAGCGGCACCGCAATCCAGGCAGTGCTGGTAGGACTTCTCCAGGTCATCCACGCCAAAGGCCAGATGCCCATAGCCTTTGCCCAGTTCGTATTCTTTGGTGTCCCAATTATGGGTCAGCTCCAGTACCGAGCCCTCGCTTTCCTCGCAGTAACCAAGGAAAGCCAGCGTAAACCGGCCGCTCTCGTAATCTTTGCGCCGCAAAAGACGCATCCCCAGAGCTTTTTCGTAAAAGGCGATGGACTTGTCGAGATCACCGACTCGCAGCATGGTATGAAGTAAACGCATCGCGCCTCCTTCTCACCCGGAAAAACGAATCCTCGCTGAGTGTCGTGGACCTGGATCCCATGCTAAACTGGAGACCTATGCGCCGCGGCTTCAGTCTGATCGAAGTCATGTTTGCCAGTGGAGTGGCCGCCATTGGCCTGCTGACGCTGTTGGGCGCGCTGCTTTCCGTGAAGCGGGCCAGCCTGAAGACGGCCGAGAGTGAACGGGCGGCAGCGCTGGCCGACCAGATCGTGGAACGCACCGTGCGGGAAGTGGCCCGACGCGACAAGGAGGCCTTTTGGGCCGGCGGCGACGACGCCACCTGGACAGCTGGCCAGGAAGGGGACTTCCGTTATGAGGTGACTTCCCGGCAAATCCTGGCTCGAAACGGCAGCGCCCTGGGCTTTAGCACCGGAGCTTCCGACAACAACCTGCGTCGCATCTACGTCAAAGTCTGGTGGTGGTCGGCCCAAGCCAGCAGCCGCCATGGCTACGGCCAGCTCCAGGTAAGCACCTCACGGCTGATCAACCGCATACGGATCGGCGACTGAATGCAACGCCGCGCCTTCACGCTGCTGGAACTCTCGCTGGCTTCGTCCCTGGTGGCCGTTGTTCTTCTGGTCGCCAGCGTTCTACTTTACTACGGGATGCGCAATTGGCGACAACTCGACCAGACACAGGACGCCAGTTTCCAGCTGACCAAAGCCTGCCGCCACCTGCGCCAGGAACTCCGGCAAACGTCCTTTAACAAGTGCCGGGTCGACCAGCATGGAGAAATGGGAGACGTCGTCACCTTTCTTTCGGCTCTCGACGAATCCACCGGCGAAGCCCTCTTCCAGCCAGATGGCAGCCCCTTCTGGCAGCGCAATGTGGTCTACTATCTGGCTCAGCCGACAGGGGACTCTTGCCGGCCGCTGGAGTGCGTGCACAAGCGCTTGCTGCGCCTGTCCCTGGACACAGGCACGGCGACCCAGGCAGACAGCGACCCTGCCGTCAGCGAAGAGGACTTGTTGTCCGACCCGCTGGACAAGTTGAGCGTCGACGCCCCGACTGTGGCGCTCAATTTGCAGGGCCTGAAGATCCAGCTGGCCCCTGAACCAATCGCCTTTCCCGACGAGGTAAAGGTGGAAGTGCTGGCCGAACGTAGTACGCAAATGCAGTTTTCCGTCTTTCCGAGGAATAACCAATGAAGCGCAAAGGCTTTGTGTTGCTGAGCGTACTGCTGGTGATGCTGGTGGTGGGAATGCTGCTGCGGGCCGCCATCTACCGTATGCCGCTGGTGACCGGCGCTTACCGCCACGCCAGCGATCAAGAAGAAGCCCGCCGCGCCGCCGAATCAGGCCTGGAATACGCGCTCACTCGGCTGCGCGAAAACCCTCGTTGGTGCGGCAACGCCAACGATATCGTGGTCGACCAGGCGGGCCTGCGGGTGGTGGAGCAGCGCGGCAACGTGTTTGGCGATCTGACCACCGAGGGCAGCGCATCCAGCCAGTTCAGAATGCGCTTTAACTATCAGGACGGCCTCGGAGGTGGCGAAGGCCTGGCCGACCCTCCGGCCGCTTACTGGCTCAAAACCAGGTGGATCTCGGTCAACAACTTGCTGGGCACCAGCAACGCCAATATTCCCCTGGGCGACGGGCCCGCCGGCCAGGTCCTGGACCCGCCCAGGCTGCACGGACTGGTTCCTCCCCAAAGCGTCACCTTGCGTTGCGAAGGAGTGTGCAACGGCCAGTCAGCGGTGGTCGAGAGCGTCTATCGCGTCACCGCCAATCACGCCGTAGCCGACGCCGTGGTCATGGCCGGTGGCGACCTCCATCTCAACACCCTCGCCAACGTCATCCTGGACGCCACCCATCCACGCAATTCTGCCGACAATTGGGTGCGCCTGCGCACCAAAAAAGGGCTAAACGCCATTCACCCGGGAGGGGGCGCGGCCGAAATCAAGGTCGCCCCCGAACGCAAAGCTCAATTGGGACGAGACGCCGCCCGCGGAATGGTGGCTCGCTTCGACCCGGACGCGGTGTCGGTAGTACAAGAGGACGCGAACGACGGCAAAGACTTTTACTCGGTCAAATGGGAAAACATCCATCAGGCCGACAGCGACCCTAACACCAACACCGCCGTACACATCCCGGCCGGCACCTACGTGGCCTGGGACGACGGTAGCGTCCACTACTTCGACAAGACCCTTAATCAATATCGCAAGTTTATAGCCAACCCTAACAATCGCGACGAGCCTGGCACGTTGGTCAGTGCACGTCTGGATGAGCTGCGCACCACCAAGAACCTGGAAAGCAACTCAGGCATGCTGGTGCGTGCCCGCGACCTTCCCTACTACCGAGGCGACCAGTTACGCATGGAACCGGGAGTTCTGTGGAGTATGAAGAACACAGACATGCTGGTGCAGACCTCTGCTCAAGGCGTTCAGGACTTTTCTTTCGTGCCCAAGTTTCCGGCCCCGTCCAGCAGCACTCAGGAAGACTTCACGGAGCCGCCCGGCGGCAGCTACTCGCCCGACAACCTGATGCTCTCGATGACCAACACCACCATCACCGCCCCAGGCAGAGTCAACCTGCATTGCTGCGTCAAGGGCCGCTCCGGCACCATCACCAGCGAAGGGAACATGAGCATTGTGGCCGGACGCACCCTCACCTTAAAGGGCCAACCCACCCGAGTTCAAGATCTTGACGACATCGACCCCGCCTTATTGGCCGCCCTGGCTGAAAAGGCCCGGCGCCAGGGAGGCAAGGATAGACCCGGGCTGGGGCTGGCCGACGACGATAGCGGAACTCTGCAGCTCAACATCTACAGCAAAGCCGACGTCACCATTTCCTCTTTCGCCGGCAATAGCTATCGTAGCCTGGGCTTCCAAGGGCTGATGTACAGCTGGGGAAATTTCCGCCTGAACGCCGGTGAAGCCAACCCGAACCTGCGTCGGGGCAACGTGGTGCTGAGCGGTTCGCTCGTTTCCTACGGCAATGACCCCGTCAGCCAGCAGCCGGGTCAGGGCCTGGACAAAGGGGGCGTCAGCATGATCGCCAACCGAATTCGGCTCACCTTCGATCCCCGCTTCCTCCCCGCCATCAACCAGCTGCAGCCCGACGGCACGGCCCTGTTTCAGTTGACCCGCAGTGCCTACCGCGTCATGCCCCGCTAGAATGGTTTACCAAATCTTGCTGGTGGAAGACGACCTCGATCTGCGCGAAACCATGCTGGACGTGCTCAACGAACAAGGCTATCAGGTGTTGGCCGTAGCTTCTGGTCAGCAAGCCGTCAAGGAAGCCAGCCACCACCACTTCGATCTGGTCATTACGGACATCCGAATGGAGGGAATGGACGGTCTCGAGGCGCTGGAACGCACGCGCAAAATCCAGCCGTCCGTATCCAGCCTGGTGGTCAGCGGCTACGCCTCCGAGCACGAGACCCTCAAGGCGCTCTCCTTGAACGTGGGCGGCTACCTGAAGAAGCCCTTCGCGGTCCAGGAATTCCTCAATTCGGTGGCCGATCTGCTGGCCCGCCGCGGAGCCGAAAGCGAGCGCAACCGGGAGTTGCTGACTTTGCGGCGGGCTCTCAAGTGGTCCTTGGAAAATTCTGCCCGCCTGGGCGAAGAACTTTCCTGGACCTCAGCCCGCGGTCGACCGGACGAAGCCGGAGCGCTAGCTTACCGACTGGCCATCGCGCTGGGACTGGCCCCGCCCGCCTGCGAGCAAATCCGGCTGGCCACCATGCTATACCCTCTGCAGTTGTCACCGCGCTTTCGCATTTCTCCCGAAGCCCTGGAAGAAAGCTCGATCATGCGGCCCATCGGCAGCGCCCTCAGCGCCCTGCAACAACCCGGTGAGCCGCTGCCGCTGGCGTCCCGACTGGTTCATTTGAGCTGGCACCTGCTCGAACAGCGCCATCAGCTCGGCGAACTGCCGCCCGCTGAGCAGATCCCCGACCCGGCACTGCGTCAGGCTTACGAACAAGTGCGCCAGAGCGACTGGGAAAGTGAGGCGGGCCAGGAAGAACGTTGGGGAGGGGGCCACAACCCGCAAAGCAGCCTGCTTTTTCTGGGACAGGCTCTGGAGGAGGCTGGCGACCCCGGGGCAGCCCAGGCTTTCACCCAATTGCTGGCTCAGGAAGGCCTCAGCGCCACCAAAGTAGAGGCGGCCCTGGGATTGGCCCGGCTCAGTCTCATCCGTCAGGACGGGTCAGGCTGCCTGCAGTGGTCGGCGCGGGCGGTAGAACTGGCTTCCCATCTCGGTCCTCTCAGCCACGCCCTGGCCCAGCTAGAGCGAGCCTTGCTGCTCCATCAAGCAAAAGCCCCGCAATCTTCCTCGGAATTGCAGCAAGCGCTGTCCTTATGTGTCTCGCTACCCTTGGCCCAGAGCCTGGCCCAGCTGGCCCTAGGACAAAGGGAAGGCCTGGAAGTGCTTTTGCGCCCGGAAAACCGCGGAGAGATCGGCCGCCGCTGGACCTGGATGTTGGGAGCCCTGCTGGAAGTCTCGCAAGCCAACGAACCAGCCTCCTTGCTCTTTCCCTTCGCCCGCGAACTCAGTGAGTTGCTGGCGCGCGGTCGCCTGTCGCTGGCGGCCCGGCGCCGCTTGCTGGCCTGCTGCCAACAATTGCAGAGCGTGCCCGAAGAACTGGTCACTCGCCTGCTGACCGATTCCGAGGCCGAAATCCGGAGCGGAGCTCAGAACCTTAGCACCACCCAGTCTCAGCCCCTGATGCGCCTGCTCACTCTCGGCTACCTGCAGTGTCACATCGGACCCAAGCGGGTCGAGGAAAGCCAGTGGAAGTCAGCCAAAAGCAAATATATGCTGGCCTATCTGGCCGCCCACCGCGGTTGGGTCAACGAAGAATTTCTGCTAGAGTGCTTCTGGCCCGATAGCGGCCCGGGCGGCCGGCGCAACCTGCACAACAATATCTATTACCTGCGCAAGTGCCTGAAAGCCCATCTCTGCGAGGAACAGGAGCCGATTCTGCGCGAGAAAGAGGCTCTCTGTCTGAATCCCGCACTGGCCCTCTGGCACGATCTGGACGAGTTCGCCGGCGCCTTTGAAAGCGGCGACTTCCGTCGCGCCGTCGAACTCTATGGTGGGCCCTTTTTAGAAGGCTGCTATATGGACTGGGTCTTGCCCATTCGCCAGAGTCTCGAAGAAAAACACCTGCAGGCTCTGGGCCGGCTGGCTCAGACCGGCGCCGATCAGGGCCGCTATCAAGAAGCCCTGGAATTATCCGCTCGCTTGCTCTCGTCGGATCCGGCCAGCCAGGAAGGCCATCTCTTGAAAATGCGAGCTCACCTGGGTTTGGGTCAACCGGAAGCGGCCATTCGCCAATACAAGACCTGCGAACGCGTGCTGCAAGAAGAATTGCGCAGCGAACCCTCGCTCGCTCTGGTGACCGTCTACCAGCGAGCCCGCCACGGCATGCCGGATGAAGCGATGGAAAAATTGTCTCACTGACATTTAACAAGCCGTTCACATTTTCCCGACCGTTCATGAAAGCTTCATGATCGCCCGATCGTTTAATGAGTGCAAGCAACACAGCAATCGAAGGAGCACTCGACCATGAACATCGGAACCGCTTACGGCAACTACACCAACACTCTGCAACCCCTCACCGGCGCCAGCGCCGTCGCCTCGGCTTCCCAACTTGCCCAGTGCTACCAAGGCTTTAACTCGGTCCTGTCGCCCATCAACTGGGGCAGCGGCTACGTCTCTCCGGCCGTCTCGCCGAACTTCGGCGGCAACGCCATCGCCCAGTCCGGTGGATGGGGCAATGACTACCAGGCAGCCGCCGGCGGCTGGGGCAACGACGCCATTGCACAGTGGGGCGGGGCCGGCAACGATTGGCAGCGCGCCTGGGGTGGGCCCGGGAACGACGCCATCGCCCAGTCGGGCGGCTGGGGCAATGACCGTCAGGTCGCCCACGGCGGCTGGGGCCACGACGCCCTGGCTCAGTTCGGAGGTTGGGGCAACGATGTGCAGCGCGCCCACGGAGGCTCGGGACACGACTCCATCCGCCAGAACGGCGGCTTCGGCAACGACCGCCAGATCGCGCGGGGCGGCTGGGGGCATGACTTCATCAGTCAGAGCGGCGGCTTTGGCAACGACGTGCAGCGAGCCCACGGCGGTCCGGGCCATGATCTCATCCGTCAGAACGGCGGCTGGGGCAACGATCGCCAGGTCGCTCGCGGCGGTTCGGGGCACGACGCCATCCGCCAGGCCGGCGGCTGGGGCAACGACGTGCAGCGCGCTCACGGCGGTCCGGGCAGCGACTCCATCCGTCAGAACGGCGGCTTTGGCAATGACCGCCAGGTAGCTCATGGTGGACGCGGCAGCGATGCCATTCGCCAGGCAGGTGGCTTCGGCAACGACGTCCAGCGTGCCCGCGGCGGAGCTGGCAGCGACCGTATTGTTCAGGGCGGTGGCGGCGGCAACGACAAGCTGGTGGCGAACGGTGGCCGCGGCGGCGACCGGGTGGTGCAGCGCGGCGGGGCCGGCAACGACACCCTGCGCTACAACGGCAGCAAAGGCAAAGACCGCGTCAACATCAATGGCGGATCCGGCAACGACAAAGCCGTGCTCAACCTGGGTAAGAACTACACCATTATCAACAACGGCAAAGTGGTCGAGCAGCAAGGCAAAGGCGGCACCACCGTACGCATGCGCGGCGTCGAAGACTACGTCGTCAAGTAACCGGCTGAGCCGGCCTTCTTCGGGGGGCCGGCTCGTTTACGTAGCGAAGCGCGGGTGGTGAGCCTGGAACCTGCCCAGTGCCTGTTCATTGCCGTCCTGATCTCAGGCCTGGCCAGTCAACCCCTGCCAGGACGAGGGTTGTGGACGGGCTTCGGCCCCTTCGTGCTGGGCGGCCTGTGGCTCCCCAACCTTTCTCTGTCGAGCCTGACCTTCATGATTGTGGCCGGATCGGCCGTCAGCGCTCTGCGTGCTCCGCGCCCGGCGGGGCTGACCATGGAAGGCCTGGGACTGTGCGCGGCCCTGGCCACCGGGTCGGGATGGCCCGGTGCAGCCGTCTACCTTGTTAGCCGGGGGCTGCTGGGATGGTTGCTGGGCCGAAGCCTCAAAGGGGAGGCGTCTCGCCTCTGGCGAGAGCTGTTGTTAGAAAACTTTTGGAGCGGCTGCGCCAACCTGGCGCTGGGACTGGTGCTCAGCCGGGCTTATTCACCCGAAGTGGTGGCCGCTCTCGTCGGTCTACAACTCCTGAACTCGCGGGGTAAACGCAACTTCGCCTACCGCCTGCAGTCCAGCGCCGCCCGCGCCACTCTGGGGGAACTGGCCCTCACCGAACAAAATCTGGCGGACGCGGAAAGAGCCGCCCAGGCCCTACGCTACCAGGTGCAGTTGCTCAGTTGGCTGTCCGAAGCGCTCAAGCAATTGGCCGGCCGTCTGCGCAGCGACGAGATTCTCCCTATGCTGCAGTCGATCACCCAGCAACTTTTCCAACAAGAGGCTACTATCATTCACTGGGAGGGCCAGCAGCGCCCCTGGGGCCAACCTTCCGCCGAACTATCGCGCCAGCTCAGCCTGGTGCTTCGCGACCAGCAGCCGCTCCGCACCCCGAGCATTTTGGGTGTGCCCCTCACGCTGGGCCGCGAGGTACGCGGCGCCATCTTGCTGCAGCGCGACCGGCCGCCCTGGCAGGAAGGGGACCTGCAATCTTTGATCGCCTTGAGTCGAGGCGCCGGAGTCAGTCTGAGCAACGCTTCCCTCTTCGTCCAGTTGGAGACTCAGCATCAAGAGCTGCTGGAAACTCAGGCCCAGCTGGTGCAAAGCGGTAAACTAAGAGCTGTGGGCCAGATGGCGGCCGGCATCGCCCACGAACTCAACTCTCCGCTGGGCGCCGTGTCGATGAACCTGGAGTTGCTCTGCAAGAATGCCCCTGAGAACATGAAAGGTCGTCTGGACCGAGCTCTGCAGGCCACCCAACGGGCCCGGACCATCATTGAAAAGCTACTCGACCACTCGCGTCCTACCGCTCCAGACCTACCTTTGGATCTGGCCGCGGTGGTGCGCGAAGGGGTCGATTTCGTGGCCCCCCAATGCGTCGGCGTGGAAGTCACCTGCCAGCATTTGGAGTCCATCCGCGTGCGAGGAAGAGTCGGCGAATTACAACAGATACTGACCAACCTGGTCCTGAATGCTCGTGACGCTTGCCTGGAAAGCCCCCAGCCGGCCATCGCTATCGGTTGCGGGCTGGAGGGCGGCAGAGCGGTTGTTTGGGTAACCGACAACGGACCGGGCGTGCCCGGCGAGGTCGCCGGGCGTTTGTTTGACCCTTTCTTCACGACCAAAGGGCCGGGCCGAGGGACCGGTCTAGGATTGTGGACCAGTCAGGAAATCGCGCGCTCCCATCAGGGTGTCCTCGACTTTGAGAGCCGACCCGGTCAGGGCACGCGCTTCTGTCTGCGCCTTCCGGTGGCCCCCTGATGGCGTCCAACTGGCTGGCCTATCTGACTCGCGAGCTCGACTCGTTCGAGGAAGCAGAACTGCGGGCACCCGCTTTGGAGGTGGCTCTCTTCTGGCGGCAGCTGGCCATGCTGTTGCGCAACGGTGTGCCCATGGTCCGCGCGACCGACGTGATGCGCCAGCAAACCCCCTCGGCCTCCCTACGTCTGATCCTCGACCGCTGTCACGAACGGCTCTTAAGAGGCCTGAGCCTTTCCCAAATCCTCAGATGCTTTCCGGGCGTTTTCAACGAGCTGGCAACCGGTCTGGTCCTCAGCGGCGAAAGAACCGGCTCGTTGGTTAACGTTCTCGAACGCCTGGCCGAACTTGAGGAACGCCGCCTGCGTCGTCGGGCCAGCACCATAGGTGCCCTGATCTACCCGTTTCTCTTGCTGCTTTCCACCGTAGCGGTGGGGGCCATCTTTCTCCTTTTCGTGGCCCCCGGAGACCAGAGTCTGTTTGCTCTGGGCAGCGGCCCGCCACCGTGGCCCAGCCGCCTACTTATGGCTCTGGGCAATCCCTGGATCTGGATCGCATTGGGAGCAACCGTCCTGATCGGCTGGTTGGCGGCGGCTGCCCTCTACCGCCGCTTTCCCCTGGCCTGGGACGCCCGCCTGCTGCGACTTCCAGTGGTGGGCGAGTGGTTGCGCGATACGCAGGTCGCCCGGGTGCTGGATGTGCTCAGCGGTTCGCTACCCGTCGGCTTCGCCCTGACCGAAGCCCTGAAGCTAGCCCAACACGTCTGCACCAACCGTGAGTTCGCGCGCCGCTTCTCGAGCGCCGCGGAATCGGTCTACAACGGGCTGGGAATGGGAGAATCGCTGGCGCGCACCGGCATGTTCCCGCGCTTTGTGACGGCCTCTATCGAAGTGGCTGAAGAATCAGGGCAGATGGACAAGACGCTGGCGCGGCTGTGCGCCAGCTTGGACGACCAGGTGCAAGACTCGCTCGATACGGTGACCAGTCTGATTGGGCCCCTCTTCCTGGGCCTGGCCGGTGTGCTGGCAGGGTTCCTGGCTCTGGCCATCTTCCTCCCCATCGTCTCGGTTACCATGTCGATTTAACGGGAGGCCGCCAGCTCGGCGGCCGCTCGCTGAATTCCCCCGGTCGCCGCCACCAACTGCATCCAGCCCCGATTCAGACACTCCGGATGTTCGTTCTCGAGGAAAAGCGCCATGGTGTCGAGAGCTTGCAGAGCGCACTCGATGCCGGCCAGGACCTGAGTGGCCAAATCCACAATGTGCTGGCGCTGAGGAACTTTGGCTGGCAGACGTTGCACGTTTTGGTCAATGCCTTCGGCCATCTCCTCCAGGCGCTGCACTACTCCTTCCCACTGAAGGGACCATTCCTCCAGAGTCATCTTCTTCTCGGCGACCGCATGGCACGCTTGAAAAAGAGGCTGATAAAAATCAGGGATCAGCACCAATTCCTCGCTTTCGGGGGCGGACCGGGTCAAAAATTCGAGGGGCGCCCGGCAGAAAGAACACAAAGCTTGAGCCGGAGGACTGACCCGCTGGCAGGCCGGGCAGACCTGACCATCGGACCCAGCGTAATCGTCCTCAGGAATTTCATCCTGTGGTGCGGCGGGTGAAAAGCTCTGAATCAAACTGGCGAGAAAGTCCATTCGCCGACGTTCGCTCGCACGATTCTGTGTCCTCCGCCGCCTGGCAGGCTGAAGGTTGCCGACTGCGAAATAAAAATTTGGGATAAAGGGTTCATTGACAAGGGATGACGGGACACAAGACGGCAGCAGCGAGCCCGGGGTAAACGACAAAAAGCCCAAGGGTAAGTTTTCCTTTGTACCGCGCTGGCGTCAGAATCAGACGGAACCCCTGAGCACTCCCCCCGTCGAGGAGCAGTCCAAGAAACCCGGCAAGTTTCAGGCTCGCTGGCGACAGAACACCACGGAACCGCCTCCCGACGGCGTCCCGGCGCCCAAGCCGGCCCCGGCGCCCGCCCCCAAGAAATTCCAGGCACGTTGGCGCCAGAATACCGCCGAACCAACTCCCGGCGAGGCAGCCATCCCTCCAGCCGAAGGGAGCGTGACCGGTCTTCACCCCAACCTGCAGCAACACCCGGGAGCCAGCGAGCGAACAAAAGAGTTTCAGCCGCGTTGGCGGCAGCGCGCCCAAGAAAGGGCCGCCAAAGAGGAAGAGTCACGGGCACAGGCCCCACCCGTCGACGACAAGCCGGGATTCCAACCTCGTTGGCGGCGCACTGCCGCCTCGGGACCGGCTCCCGGCCCGGCCTTGGAGCCGCTGCCAGGTTCGGATGCGCCGCTGGAAGGCCAGAGCCAGAAGCCCAGGGGATTCCAACCCCGTTGGCGGGAACGCGCCGAACGAGAACCGGTGACGCCCCCTCCCAAACCCGAATTCACGCCGCGCTGGAAGAGAACTGTGGCGTCCGAACCCCCTGTGGTGATGGAAGCGCCGGTCGAAGTGACCGCCGACGAGGTCATGGCGGAGCCCGCCGCTGCCGTCACGCTTCCGCTGGAAATTCCGGAAATGGCGGAGATTGCCGAGACGCCTTCTATCCAGGTCCCGACCACCGTGGCCGAGCCCATCGCCGCTCTACCGCTTGAACTGACGGGAGCACCCGCGGCAGAAGCAGAGGCCAATTTCGACTTTCCCCCTCCCCCCCTGGCCCTGACCACGCCTCTGGCCCTGGCACCCGAACCACTCGAGGCCCTTCCGCTGATTGCCGAGGTGGAGATCGTGGCTGCCCCCGTGTTGCCGGAAAAGAAACGTTTGCCCAGGCCCCAGGCACCACCCCCCCCGAAGGTGGCCGTCGAACCCGTCCCCTCGGGGGTCCCCATTCCCAACACGGAAGACGATGACGACCCGTCGCCGCCGGCAGCACGCCTGCCCAACTTTCTGCCGGGTCCGGAAGTCGCGGTAAGTCGCCTGGACAAAGCTCAGCGTGAGCGGTCTAACCTGGTCGAAACCGAAGTCATCATGCCCGAGGCCCCTCGCAAACCCAAAAGGCTCGACGAGGAGGCCATGGCCGCCCTCAAAGCGACCGCCAACGCGGTGACTCGAGGGACCCCCATCAGCGCCGCTCCGCCTCCAGTCCCCCCGCCTCCCCGGGCCGCCACTCCCGTCTACGTCCCCGCCCCAAAACCCACTTTCTCGGGCTCCGGTATCAGCGTAACCGGAGCGAAGCCAACGCCTGCCCCCAGTGTAACCCCCTCGAAAAAGAAACGACGCCTGTTTTTCTGGCGGTCAGAGAAAAGCGTGGTCGGCCTCGAAGAAGTGGCCACCTTCACCCGCCAATTCTCGGTGATGATTGGCGCAGGTCTGCCGATCCATCAAGCGCTCAGTTTCTTTGCCGAGTCCTCCACGGGAGTGCTGGCCGAGGTCACCGACGATGTGGCCACCAAGATCTCGTCGGGACATCGCCTTTCGCAGGCATTGGCCAAACACGACGGGGTCTTCTCAGAAGTCTACGTGGGCCTGGTCGAATTGGGTGAAACCTCCAGCCATATCGACGAAGCGCTGGAAAAACTGGCCGACTTGCTGGAAAAGCAGGTCCGCCTGGGCAAACGAATGAGTTCCGCGCTGGTTTACCCGGCGTTTCTGGTGGCCGTCTCGCTGGCCTCCATCGGCGTCTTTCTGCAGTACGTGCTGCCCACCATGATTCCGCTCTTTGCCAGCTTCAATATGCAGTTACCGCTGCCTACGCGCATGCTGCTGGCTTCTCGCCATCTGGTGATTCCCGGGGCGATCCTGGCGATTCTGCTGGTCCTTCTCTGGCAATGGTTCCGACCGCGGCTACAGCGAGCCCGACGCAATAAGGAAAAATGGGCTTACAAGGTCGATAACCTGATGTTCAAGTTGCCCCTGCTCGGTAAATTTTTCCAACAGATGGCCACCGCCCGCGTACTCTTTGCGCTGGCGACCATGATTGAGACCGGGTTGCCAATTCTAAATGCCCTCAAGCGCTGCGAAGCAGTGGCCTCCAATCTGGCCTTTGCCGAAAGGCTTGAAAAAGCAGGCGTGGAACTGCGTGACGGATCGACGGTAACCGACGCTCTGGCTCTCTACGAAGTCTTGCCACCTTCGTGCCTGCATCTACTCTCGGCCGGCGAAGAGAGCGCTCAAATGGCCGAAATGGTTCAATACGCGGCGCGCTTCTATGAAGAGGAAGTCGAGCACTCCATCGACACCTTCATGAGCCTGGTAGAACCGGTCATCATGATCTTCATGGGCATCGTGGTCGGGTTTATCGTGCTCAGCGCCGTGTTACCAACGGTGGAGATGATCAATCACCTGGGCTCCTGATGGTCCTTGCCCAGCAGAATGCTCAGAGCCAACAGGGTGATACCGACCGTAATGGCGGAATCGGCAAAATTGAAGACAGGCCACCAGTGAAAGTCGATAAAATCCACCACGTATCCGTAGAGACCCCGGTCGATCAAATTGCCGATGGCCCCGCCGAGAATTAAGGCGTAGGCCAGCGCGGGCACGGGATGCCCCTGGGCCATCTTGGGAAGAGCGCGCATAAGCATCAGACTGATGGCCACACCGGCCGTCAGGAAGAACCAGCGGGCCCCGTTGAGAATGCTAAAAGCTCCGCCGGTATTGTGCAGGTACGTCCAGGAAAGCAGAGTGGATAAAGCCGGTCGAGTTTCGCCCAGTCTGAAATGGGACCAAATCCACCATTTGCTCAGTTGGTCCAGAAGCGTGACCAGCACCACAATGAAGATGAGCGTTCTCAGCTTCAAAGGGGCCCTCGCAATGCGGCTTTCACGGCGCCCCGAACGGCTCGGGTGGAGTATATTCCTCTTCCTTGGGCTCGTCCTGGACCCAGCCGCGCAGCTGTTCCTTGACCTTCTTGACGGCCCCGCCGCTGTATTTCTTTTTCTGCTCGGGTTCCAATTGTTGGTAGAGATAGTACAGAAAGAGTCCGGCCCCGGCTCCGGCCAGAGCCGCTCCAAAAAGCCTGGCCGGTGTGTAAGGATTGCCGGGAGCCGGCCCGATGGCCGGTCGTTCTTTGTCCTCTTGACTCATAACCATCCCTCCTACCGGCGCCCGATAAAGCCTGGGTAGTGCTCAATCATCTCGGTCAAGGCGAGCACCGTGGTTTGGAGAAGAGTCTGAGCCGAGATAAATTCGGGATGGGCGCCTGTCTCCTTAGATAATTGGAGCAAGAACTGCCCGTCTCCCGCTTCCAGCTGGCAAGGCAGATGAAGAACTTTTGAAAAGCCAATGCCGAGCGCGCCTGTCAAGGCGGAAACTGCGGCACAGACCAGGTCCAACTCGCCGTCGAAGCCTGCATGCCCCGCACAGTGCAAGCGCCAGATGCGCCCTTCCGGGTCTTGCTGCCAATCCACTTGAATCATAGAAAACAAAAAAAACGGGCCGAGGCCCGTTTTCTGCTTTGAATTCCGCTTTAAGCTTTGACGGAGTCGATACGCAGAGCGGTGTAGGGCTGACGATGGCCCCGCTTGATGCGGATGGACTTCTTGGGCTTGTAGTGGAAGTGCGTCACCTTGCGGCTGCGATGCTGTTCGACAATGGTGGCGGTCACCGACACGCCCTTCACGTAGGGAGCACCTACCTGGACCTTGCCTTCACCGGCCACGAGCAGAACTTTGTCGAGAGTGACAGCGCCGCCCTTGTCTCCTTCGAGTTTCTCAACTCGAATGGTCTGGCCAGCTTCTACTTTATATTGTTTACCGCCGGTCTCTACTACTGCGTACATAGGGTCCTCACAAGTTCAGGTTAGGAGCTGCTGACTTTCACCGAGATTCGGCTTCATTGCGAGACCCGGTCAGCAGCTCCAAAAAATGCTTCCGAAGACTATCACCGGGGCTTGTTCGTGTCAAGCTTTAGATAACGGACTCTGAGCGGTCTCACCACCGTTGCGCACGCGGTCGATGGCGCGCTGTCCGCCCCATTTCTCAACGATCAGGTCATCGTATTCGTCGGCGATCAGAACCACCGAACTGACGGATGAGCGCAATTCCTCAGGATCACAGGTCGAGCCGAGAATGCTGTGCTCGAAGAAGATATCGCCTTCTTCATCAATCCCGAAGGCGCCGAAAGTCATCCGGTCGTTTTCGCGCAGCAGGAAATGCATCAGGTCAGCCGTCAGGTCGGCCCCCGTGACCACATAGGCGCGCGTAGAGACCACACTTTCATCTTCGCCGAACGGGTAGATGGCGGTCTGGGCAAAAGCCGAGCCGACCAAAACCCCGAATTCCGGGATTTCCTGGCGCTGCCCGGCGAAATCACCGAACATCTCGCGCATCAGGGGTAAAATCTTTTCATAACAAGTCTTTTGTGCAGGCGTATCAAATCTCATAACCGCTCCTGATTCCGTTTTGCTCCGGCGTCTCCTGTCGCCCCCCTACCTTACAGGTTGCTGGTTTGGAGACTGCTCGGGGCCTTGCTATTCCAATCTTCCTGAATGGCCGGCGGCAGCGCCTCGATCCAGCCCTTGAGGCGTTGCAGGGCCTGCTGCAGAAAGATATTGGCCTCTTCTTCCACCATCTGTGATTGCCAGCGCATCCAGCCTTCAAAAAACTGGCGCCAGGCAGTGCGGTCCTGCCAGTCCTGATTGGCCGACAAACGACAGAACTCCAGCCAGTGACGCTGACAGTCGAGCAGCACCGCCACCAGATGCTCTTTGCTCTGCCACATCTCGTTCTCGTAAAGGGTGCCCGCCTGCTTCAGCGGCTGGCGCACTTGATGCCAATGCTCCAGGTGAATGTGACACAGGGCCACCTCCATCTGCACAGCGGCGAGGTGCAAGCCCAGATGATTTTGCTGATTGGCCGGCAACCCGGAAAGGTTGACCCAGGCCTGTTCGGCCACCTTGAGAGCATCCTCGGCCCGGCCCGCCTTGCGCAATAGCCTGGCCAGGGAAAGCCGATGAATGGCCACCCACATATTGGCCTGCTCGTAGCCTTCCTGGGCACGACGCTGCTCCATTTCCACGGCCTGCTCGGCCAGCGGCAGCGCCTCCGCGAACCGCTCCAGGCCGGCCAGGGTCAAGGCCCGAGTAACCATGTTTAAACTGTGCTCAGTCTCAACATCGGCTTCGGTCTCGTTGTTGCGAATCTGCGTCAAAGCCTCGGCGGCTCGGTCGCACATCGCCAGCGCCTCGTCATAACGCTCAAGATTCTGTAATATCCAGGCTTCCAACTCGCTCACGTCGGCCACCTCCAGAGCGGGAGGGCCCTCTTCGGGATCCATCTCGGCTAACTGCCTGTAACATTCGTGGCAAAGCTCCAGGGCTTCATCCAGACGGCCACGCCGCCCGGTGACACGGGCCAGATAAATCTTGGCGCTGACCTGCTCCAGGAACAAATCCTCGGCGCCCAAACCGATGGCCTGCGAGTAGGCAGCAATGGAATCTTCCAAAGCCGTTTCGGCCTGGCGCAAAAGGCCCTGATGGCTGAGAATCTTGCCCCGGAAAAAGAGCACCAAAGCTTGCTCGGAAACGTCCATCTCCTGCATGAGAGCCGGTGTCAGCAAGTTGGCCAGCGATCCGGAGGCCTCGCCGATGCGGTTCATCAAGGCCAGGGCGTGGCTGCGTAGAAACTCCAGGGAGGCCAGATCGGCCGGATGAGAATCACCGGCCGGCAGGGTATTGATCACCTCAATGGCCTTACTCAAACGTTCCTCGGCCTCCGACCACTTTTCCAGGTCAAAAAGCGCCA
>JALHOV010000069.1 GCA_022842865.1 Vulcanimicrobiota bacterium
AAGTCCGGGGTTTTCGGCCGCTTTCCTAGTGGCTGATCTTTTGTTTTAGAGCGGCCTGTTCGGCCGGCGGCGTGGCCAGGAAGAGTTGCCAGAGTTTTCCACGCGCGTCATCGAATCCTCAAGCCGTAATAAATATTCCTACTGAACGTGCTCCGTTAGGAAGCTCATCAGGCTTGATCATAATCGCCAAACAATAGTTTGCTGAACCAGTCGCAGCGCAGCGGCACAGACCTGTGCCTGACCTTTCGATGATATCTCACAGTTGAGGTGTCCAGTTGGATTACACTCCAACCCCACGTCAGCCGGCGTGGGGTTTTTGCGTCAGAGTAGACCCCGAAATTGAATTTCTTGACACCTGCCGGTGACAACCCTAGACTCTAACTTGACACTTTCTCAAGCACCGGCTCTACTCGGAACGTTTGGCGCTCCTTCGCGGCGGGGCGGGCTTGCTTGAGCCATCCAATGTAATGGTCCCTGCATCGCCATCAAGAAACAGCTCAACTCTGAGCTTGTCCTTGGCCATCGGCGCCGCCTTGATATCAACGATGGTTTTCCCAATCGCTTTCGAAATCTCGTCTGCGCGTGTCAAATCTCGATATGCCCAATGCCGAGCGAGGGATGCCCGCAAGTAATCAGCAGCTCGGTCCGTAAGTGAGGCCAGGCGTAAGTTTGACGAGAAGAAGTTCCGGTCTATGGTGGTGGGCGCCGTTAGATCAACCCAGCCAGGCTCGATACAGTAAGTTGGGCTGGCTGGAACTGGGAAAGTTCCGTGCCGTTGGCCAGTGCGAATGCCCTCTTTGCGTTTTGGTGTGGTTTCCTCGTAAGCCCGTATCGGGGCGACGGCGACTAACCGATCCAGTTCGCGATCGGCACTGGCCTCTTCAATAGCCACTTCCTCAGGAGTTCCATTGCGGACAAGCTCGCCTACCCGCTCATTGAACTCTTTCTCGAGAGCGCAGTCGTGGGGAATAACCATCGCGAGGTCCCATCTAACCCTTGCCTTCAAAGTGGGGGCCTCTGGCAAGAGGTGCTTGGTTGCTTTCCAAACTTGTACGGAGCGCTCTTCGCCTAAAACCGTAGGGGAAACGCCTGGTGCTTCACACTCGCCTGGCTCAAGAACTACCGTTGGAGCTAGCACCAAGTCTCCCTGGCGCAGGGCTCCAACGGCATCTTGATAGTATTCTTTCTCATTGTCGAACCAGGACATTCAGAAAGACCGTCTCCCACGCGCTCGATGAGAGACCCTGTCTGCGTCAGCCTCAGTTAGAGAAGCGTCTAATTCCGCTCCCATCGGCCGGCGCGGCAAAGGCGTAGGGACAGAGGATTTCCCTTGGAGCCGTTCCATCAGGGCACTATGCCGATCAGTCCGGGATGAAGGTTGCTTTGTCAGCAGGGCTACCATCTCTTCAACCTTTTCCGGGGACTCCAAAGAAATGATCTCGGTGCGCTCGTCGACCCTGGCAACGGTTACAAGGTTCCCCTCGTGGAATCCAATGGTCGTAACCACACCATGCTTAGAAACCTTGCGCTGTTTCTTCTCTACTATCATAATGGCAGGCCCATCTTCTAGATTATGTATTCACAATCTAGAAGCAGCATATCTCATCATACCTAAGCCTCGCAACTGAATAAGATAGGCTGCGAAAGCTGACGCGGGCTCGATGAAGTCACTCTACTCGCCACACGCGCCCAAAGGTATCGATAAGTTCCCTTTATCGATACCTTCAAACTGGGGCTGATCCCGCATCGAGACTCTGAAAGATCTACGGATCGACCAGGGTCTTTTTCTTTTTTTCTATGTCTTTTGGCATGAGTTCTCGGGCCGGCGTCGTACAAGTTCAGGAAGAGAAGAATCGAGGCCAGTTGCTCATGACGCCAGCCCCCATCCCGAAAAAAGAAACCCGTAACCTATCCACTCCCGACCAGGTGGTGCGTACCGTCGTGAAAGAGCGGGCCCGGGCGGCGGGGTTGGATGAGTTTGAGAAATTGTCTGGGCATTCGTTGCGGGCGGGGTTGGCGACGCAGGCGGCGCTGAATGGAGAGAACTTGAGAGACATCGCGAAACAGATGGAAAATCGACCTCCACCTCAACCGGCGCATAGCCGTCTTTCAGGTCTACTGTCGCTATGAGCTGGAAGGGCCTGCTGCCCTGACGATAGCGGCCAGGAGGTCGATCATTTCGGCGTAGGCATTCTCTGAGAGTTTTTGAATGTCCAGGGCCAGATCAACATCAATGCTGCCGACGTGCGGAGCCTCGTGGTGCGGTTCAATCCTAATTCTGGAACCCAACCTCCTACAATGACCATCTGAGTCCGAAAGGCTGCCAGGACTTGCCCCATATCGATCAAAACGCGACGGGCAGCAATGGTTTGCCGTCCCTCATACTCCCCTTGGTGGCGTGGCTCAGGCATGTTCGATCGTTTTCCAGGCTGGCTTCAAGCGTTGTTCCAACAGGGCGGACGCGGCCTCTTCCCCCCGGCCTCCCACTTGGATGAGGTCCGCGTAGGTCTGGACAAGACTGGTGCAACTTAGACGTTGCTCGGACTCATCCAGACCATAAAAAACTCCCGATTCGCCAGGTAGGAAGATCACGACATTTTCTCCGGAGTCCACGGACCGCGCCTCCAAGTGACTGCACCAGTCTTCTTCCAGAGCCGGGGTGAGGTAGAGCCAGGTTTTCGGCTGTCGCACGTGAGCCGCCTGAAATTCAGCGGCAGAGAAGGCCATGTAGCATACTTCGCCGGGATACTTTTCTCCCAGCGCATGGAGTTTGCTTCGCAACGCCATGCCTTGCAGCAACGTAAAGTAGCGCTTTCGCACGTGTCGCTTGAAGCTGTAGTCGGAACACCAGGCTTGCAGAAGACCGACCGGGTCCACCACTCGAAATCCCCGGTCGGGTAGGGATGCCACATAAGCCTCGGAGCGCACCGCCTGAACCACTTTGTTCACCAGGGCCAGGCTGGGCATTAAATGGGGGGAGGTCTCCTGGAGAAGCTCAACGACCTGCCGTTGCGTCCAGCGGCGGCCCGCGTGGGCAGGCGTTAAGAGCGCTCTGATCACCAGACTGGCTTCAGGAGAACCCAGGCTGGCGGCGGGTTTGGCTGGTGCCAGCTCGACTGGCTCCAGGCCGGTTCTTTCAATGAATAGGAAAGGCGGAAGCTCCAGGTGGCAGTTTCCAGCCAGGTCATACCAACTCCAACCGTTCTGTTGGCAGAGTTCCGCCATGCGGGGTGAGATTCTCGGCGCGGCTAAGACTGGAATGCTCTGAGAATTAGGGCTTTCTTGCACGCGGTTCTTCAAAGAGTCGAATTGACTGGGAGCCATCTGAGAGCGACATTCGACATTCCACTGCCCGGGTTTCCCGTTGGGAAGCTTGCCGCTGGCCACCACGTCCCATCGGCTATCGGGAGTAAGGGATTCCACCTGAACCTGCCAGCTGCGCAACCACGGCACATCCTCCAGAATCTTCTTGAACTGGTCGGCCAGGAGTAACTCAAGGTGGTAGCTCGTTTTGTTCACCGATTTTGCCTTGTTCGCTGTAGGTGTGAACATGGCATAAATCGTGAACAAAGTCCAGCATTTCCTGGACTCCAAGATCGCCAAATGCTGAGGTTTTGATGATGGGCGGCGGCCACCAGGGCGTCGCGGGCAAGGCAAAGCAAAGATTCCGTCCGCACGTCTTCAAAACCTTATTAAACGAGCGCCTATGGGGATTGCTGGTTCTAGAGCGAGCGGCCGGCCGCCTATTTAGGGGCTTGAGCCAGGACGAAAGCCCCGCTATCGATGCGTTCGAGCGTTGTGAGCACAGTTAAGTCTTACGCGCGGCCTGCGGCAGGCTGGCCGGTGATGGTGGCGATGTGGATGTCTTTGGGAGCGGAGAAGCTGCATATTTATGAGGTGTCGGACTTTCGCGGCCGTCTGACGGATCCGGATGTTCGGCAACCTTGGTTTTCAAGCTTTCACGACAGACTCTGAGATTGGTGGACCGTCGACGATTGGCCAGGACCAAAATGGTTCTCGCGAAGTGGGCCTCGACCAGGTGGTGGAAGCGACTTTCTTGTTCCACCATGATGGCGCCGTCGTGGACAGCAAAATGAGCGACAGCCCTCTGAGCGCCCGAATGCAGGCCGCTCTGGCTCGAGCCGCCCAACTTGCAAGGCGGAGTTTTCTCGTGTCAGTCTTCCGGTGGCTCGGCGTCGAAGATCAGTTGGCGCGCGCCGGCCAGAAAGGCGGTGCCCTGGTCGGCCGCATAGACGGCCACGTCCAGTTGCACCGTTTCGCCGCTGGCCAGATACTCGCGCATGGCACCCGAGGCTTCCAGAAAGGCAAAAAAAGCTTTGAGCTTGTCGCCCCGGGCCATCAGAAAAGCGGCGTCGGCCACCGGCACCTTACATTCTTCGGCCGAGATGCGCTCGGCCAGATAGCCGTCGACCTCATCCAGCAGCAGTACGGCCTGTTGGGGGTCGAGGTTGCCGTGTTTCAAGGCTTGATGGATGGCCGTCAGCTGGATGTGGACGGTGGGCAGGGCGCCCTCTGGGGCCGTTTCTAGAAAGCGCTGAATGGCCCGTTCCCGGTCGGCGGTCCACTCGAAAAATTCGGGTGACTCTTCGGGTTCAGGTGCCGCTTCTGGCGTCGTCTCGACAAGGGTTTCCGGGGGCTCGGCAGGCGGCCCGGGCTCGGGTTCGACGACGATCTCCGCCGAGGTGGCCGCTTCTTCCGAGAGCTGGGCAACCTCATCACGAACAGGCTGGCGGCGCCGCTCCTGCGACTCCCGCCACTCCAGGACGAAGTTTACCGGCTCTTCGACTTCTTCGCTCACGCCGCCATGGTTTGCGGCTCATAGAACGGCAGGTTGGGCCGCTCCAGGCCACACTGCTGGTTGAGAGCGGCCCATTTGGCGTTGAGGTCTTCCTGCTGAGCATCCACTTTCATCCAGGCCTCAAAGGTCGGGTGTTGCGAGTTGCTGCCGTGTTGGGTCACGTATTCGCTGTACTTTTGCATGAGAGCGTAGCGTTTGGTGAACTCCTGGGCGTTCTCGGTGTACTTCTCGGCGTCGGCGTGAGCCCGGCGAGCCTGGGCTTTGAGGTCGGCGCGCTGGCTGCGGTCGGTGGCTGCTTCGGCCTTGCGGTCCAGCTCTTCGGCTCGGCGGCCGGCGGAAGCCGCCTTTTCCTTGTATTCATCCACCGTGGTGTTGAGATTTTGCAACTGGGCATTGTCCCGCACGTTGCGCTCCACGCGTTCGCGCGTTTCGTCGAAGGGCAGCTCGAGTTGGTGCGGGCCGCGGCCGTCCAGGGTGATACCGGCGGTGACCATGGTAGTGGTGGTGCGGCCTCGGCCCTGGTGACAGTTGAAGACGAACTGAGGGTCGCTCTTGCCGTACTTGGCGCTCATCTCGTTCATGAAATCGCGCACCTTATCCAGGCTGGCCGGGTCGGGAGACTTCTCGTCGGACAGGGGAATGCGGCGATACTCGAAGTTGGGATGCTCGGCCTGCAGCTCCTTGACCACGTCCTGGGTGGTCTGGCAGTTTTCCTCGGTCACCTTGACCTCGCGCGTCACTCGCTCGGTCTTCTGGCGGCCGTTTTCCATGACCGGCTTGCCGTCGGGGCCTTTGACCACGATCTCTTCGGCCACTGTAATGGTTTTGCCGACCAGTTCTTTCTTGAGACGTTCTTCCAGCGCTTCTACTTCCTCTGCGCTGGCGCCCTTTTTGAGATCGACGTTCTCCATGCCCTCGATCTGGCGCAGGTTGTAGGGTTTGCCGTCTAGGTAGACGACCGCCTCGGCGCGGGTATTGGTCCAGATGACCGGCTTGCCGTCCATGTGCTTGATGACGTCGCGGAAGCCCTGTTTGGTGGGCTGGCCCACGCCGTGTACGGGCTTGTTGGGCATTTTGCGGTAGTTGGGGGCGTTCTCCTGAGCTTTGAGGTCGTTGGGCGGGTAGAGCCCGCCGTCTTTGTAAATGATGCGGCCGGGGAAATGGTCGGCCTTGAATTCTTTGGTGCTGTCGTTGTAGAGCGGTTGGTCGCCCACCGGATAGATCTGCTTGAGCTTGTCTTTGGGCCGGGCCGGGGCCGTCTCTCCCAGGCCAGGCAGGTAGAGGTCGCGGAGTTTCTGGGCAAAGCGCTTGCTGTCTTCGGAGAGGAACTTAAAGTTCTTCCAGTGGGGAATGAGCTGTTCGGGGTCGGTGCGTGGTTCATGAATCTGGTCGGCTTGGACGGGGGCGGCCGTTTCTTCCATCGGGAAGAGGCTGAGCTGCTGCTGGCCGACCGGGGTGAAGCTTTTCTCGGCGTAAAGCTTCAAAGTGTCGACCGCTTCTTGCTGCCAGACTCCCTGGGTCAAGGGATAGACCTTGTCGGAGGGCGTTTCGCCGGGCTTGCGCGTCGTGCCCGTCGTAGGGGGCGCTACCGCCGGCCGATAGAGGATGTAGTCGGATTGATTGGCCATGAACGCTTCCTCCCGTTTGCGGCGTTCGTCCGCGGAACGCCAAAGCGCCCCGACTATACCACTTTCTCTACCCTTTCTTCAAGTCGAAGGGCAGTTTCCAGCGGGACACGAAACAGGTGGAATCGTGGAATGCTCGTTTTGCAAGCGGATGCAGCCCGAGGTTTTTCCCACCACCTCCGGTAAAAAAGGCTGCGCCGATTGCGTTGCCGATTTATATACCTGCTGCAGTTGTGGGGTTTGCCTGGAGGATGGCGCCGGCAAATGGTGGGACGACGGTCTGGCCTACTGTAACAAGTGCGCGGCTCGGGTCAAACGTTGCACCTGGTGTGACCGACCGGCTTTTGAGGTGGCCTCCAAAGATCGGGTCATCTGTGCCTACTGCGCCCACCACTTTCCTCATTGCGATCACTGTGGCGAACTGATTCACGGCGATTGCACCAGCTACCAGCAAAAGGTCTACTGCCGTAAATGCGGCGACCGCTATCCGCTCTGTCTGGACTGCGGCACGGCCATCGCCGAACGACCGGATTGTCCAGATTGCGGCGGGCCGGCCCGAGCCTGCGGAGGCTGCGGGACGGCCTTCGCCAGCCGCTGGATCGTCTATGAGGAGACCTGGTTCTGTCTGGACTGTTACTGGCAGGCCTGCGGACGCTGCCGCTTCTGCCAGGAGAAAAAGCCGCCCGATGGGGACACACGGTGCCGCCAGTGCCTGTCTCAACGGGTGCAGACGCTGCCGGTGGCTCAAGATCTGCTGGATGAGGTGCAGTGGTTCTGCAAAGATGAGCTCGGGCTGGTGGTCAAGCAGCCCTACAAGCTCAAGCTGGCCGATACGGCGGCGGGCATTCCCAAGCTGCATACCGACGCCTATGTGCTCAGCCTCTCCACGGTCGGCCTGTGGGTGCCCAGGGAACGCACCATGTGGGCCGTCAAGGGCTATCCTTTCTGGTTTACCTCAGCCGTGCTGGCCCACGAGCACGCTCACGCCTGGCAACAGGAAAACTGTCCCCTGCAGACTCAGGATCTGCTGGAGGGTTTTGCCGCCTGGGTGGAGTGGAGGGTGGTCCAGAACCTTGGCTACCACAGCTTCGCCGAGAACATGTATCGACTTCCTTGCCCCATTTACGGGCGCGGCTTGCGGCGCTGTCTGCAATTGGAACAGCAGGTCGGCGCCGAGGGACTGCTCAAGAAAGTCAGCACGATGAGGAATTTTTCCAAGTGGACCTCGCTGTGGGCCATGCTGGACGAGCTCTAGATCTTTTGAATGTCCACCGGTTTGTAAAGAATGGAGGCCGAGGGGCTGTAAATCAGCTGGCCCGACACGCGCACCTTCTGGTTGGGTTCGACCAGGCTGCCGTCGTTGGCGTGGACTTTGAGGTCCTTGTCGGTGTAGTCCTTGGGAGGCTTCTCCACCTGGTTAGCCGAGGAACCGACGTAGAGGTTGACCGGCACGCCCTTGGCCTTGGAGTCGGGCGTTTCGACGAGGTCTAAGAGCATGGTGTCGCTGACCAGAGCGGTGACCGGCAGGCGCAGGTATCCCTCCAGCGAGATCTGCTTTTCGTGGTTGCTCTGCGTGTTGAAGTTGCTGAAGGTCTGTGGGGTGGCCGGTGGGGGTGGGGAGGAGCATCCCCAGGTGAGGCATGCCAGCAGGGCCAGGGTCAATTTTTTCATGGAAGTAATTTCGCTTTCGATGGTTTTAAATAGCGCAAGAGGGCGTCGGTTTCTCCGTCGCTTTATTCCCATCCTGTGCGGGAAGTTCAGGGGCTCAGGTCTTCGAAGAAGCGATCGTGTTGGGCCATTTCTTGGAGGGTGGTGCGACGGGTTTCGGGGGGGATGAGAGGGAGGGGTTGGCCGGTTGCTTCTCGTTCTGTGTAGTGGGCCAGGGGAGTACCGTCGAGGCTCCAGTGAGTCAGGTCTTCGGGGCCGATGGTGACCAGGCTTTGCGAGTCGCTACTGAAGTTGAATTCGCGTTCTTTGGGAACGGGAAATTTGGCGTAAAGACTCTGGTGCAGGAAAACCTCCAGGTAGCCGGCGTGGAGTCGGGCCAGGTAGTGTCCGTCGGGGGAGAAGTGGGCCTGGGGGCCGGGAGGAAGTTTCCATTTGCGTCGGTTGTTCTGGCGCAGCACGCCTTCGCTGGTGAGGGTCAGGAGTTTTTCCTGATGCTGGCAGAAAGCCAGCACGGGCCGCTTGTCGACGAGGATCAGGTTGTGTTGGTCCACTCGATAGATGCCGTGGGGGCCGCCGAGCAACGGGAGTTTGCTGGTCTGACAGGTGGTGTAACAGGTCCAGGGACCCTCCGGGATGGAGGCCAGCACCTTGCCTTTCAGGCTGAGCAGGTCCCAGGTGCCCCCGGCGCACTGCAAGACGAGGTAACTGAGGTCGTCGGCCAGGCGGGTGGCGTGGATGCGCCGGCTGTCTCCGGAACCCATGTAGTCGAAGTTGGCCGCTTTGTAGCTGGTGTAGAGAAAGCCTTTGGGTAGGCAGCGCACGGTTTCCATGCCGATGTCGAAGGCCTTGCGCGGCCGGGAGAAGAGAGTCAGGCGTCCGATGCCTTTGATGTAGCGCAGGCTCCAGCCGGGGGTGAGGCTGGAGGGTTGGGGAGCGGGTTTGGCCGGGCGGGCTGGCAGTGGGAGTTCCAGGCGGGTCAGGTCAACTTCCGGCACTTCGGGCAGGAAGGTCTGGCGGAAGTTGTGGATGCGTTCGTTGAATTCGGGAGCGTCTTGATAGAGTTTGAGAAAGCGTTCCCAAAGGAAAGGATCGACTCGAACCGTTTCCAGGGCCTGGCGGAGAGACTCGTAAAGGTCTTCGTCGCTTTCCAGGCTGGCCCGAATGAGGGCGAAGAGGGCGTCGTCGTCACCCAGTTGAGCTTGCGAGCTGAGAGACTGGAGCGCCGGTCGTTCGCGGCTATTGCGGGCCAGTTGTTGAAGTTGGGAAACGAACTCACGGTGCTTGAGGGGAGTTTGGGGGCCCAGGCAGCGCAGCTCGGCCCAGAGGGCCGAGAAGGGTCGGCCTTCCAGCAGGGCCTGGGTGTAGGAGGTCTCCAGGCATTCAGCCGGGGCGTGTTTTAAGAAAGAGTTGATCAGCAACTGCTGATGAGGATCGGCCGGAGGCTGCTCTTGGGAGAGCTCGTTGAGTCGGTCCCAAAGCTGATCGGCCGGTAGGTGCCAGAGCTCCATAGCGGCAAGGAGTTCTAGGCGCGCCGGCGGTTGCCTTTTGCAATGGTGTCCCCGGCCACGGCTCCGATGAGGGGGAAGGCGCCCAGGGCGAACATGCCGGCTCCACCGCCGGTCGCTCCCACGATTCCAGCCACGTGGCAAAGACCGACTCCGTAGAGGGCGGCGCCGGCCCGGTTGATCAGGCTGTCTTGTCCTTTCGGCAAGGATTTGGCGCCGACGTAGGCTCCGATGCCGCCGCCGATGGCCATTCCCACACCTTCTTTGAGGCCGTTGAGGCCGAAGTGATTCCAGGCCAGAGCGGCTCCGGCTCCGACGGCCAGGGAGATGCCCAGGCGTTTGGGCATCTCCACTTTGTCACCCAGGGTGAAGTAAGTGGCGGCGGCACCGATGCCACCCCCGATGAGCATGCCGGCCGGGCCGAAGTTGGTGGGCAGATTGGCCAGATCCCAAAGTTTGGAAACACCGACGCCGGCCAGCGCCGAAGCCCCGGTGGCCGCTCCCCAAAGAGCCGTCATTTTCGGACGGCTGTACTGGAACTCGTCTTGGGCCAATTCTTTGAGCTGCTGCTTCCTGGTGGGAAGCTGCTGAGGGGTTCGTAGGAGGGCGCGCTGGATCTTCATACTTTGAGCCTGAGCCACCCGGAAGGCGGATGCAAGCGATCAAGATGTTAACGTTGTTGCAGTTTTCGCACGGCCTACATCAAGCGTCCACAATCACCTGGAAGCCGCCGAAGATCATGCGGTTACCGTCGAAGGGCATGGACATGTTCTTCATGCGTTCGTCGGCCATCGCTTTCTTCATGCCCTCGTCGCGGACTTGCTTGGAAGGCCAGCGGATCCACGAGAAGACGACCACTTCGCCGGGCTCGAGCTTCACCGACATGGGGAAAGAGGTGAGCTTGCCGTCAGGAACGTCTTCGCCCCAGCATTCGACGACGCTCAGGGCTCCGAATTCTTTAAATAGGACGGCGCCTTCCTCAGCGCATTTGCGGTAATCTTCGCGCTTGTCGGTGGCTACGGCTAGCACAAATCCATCAACATAATCCATGGTCAATTACTCCTTACGGGTTTTGGTAAGGAGTAGTCGATCGGTGGCGCTGGAGATCGACAGCTGGTCAATTTCTTGGAGCAACTCGGGGTCGTCGATGCTGAGACGCAGCTCGCGCGCCTGGTCGAGTTCGTAGGTGGTCAGGTCGCCTGCTTCTTGCATCCATAGATAGCGGCGGATCTGCACGCGCGGGTGGGGATCGATGCCGTAGGCGCGCAGGCGCACGGTGGATAGCCAGATGTGTTCCGGCTTTTGAGGATGCAGGAGCTGCAGAGCTTCCAGGCGGACCTGCTCGTGGGGATGGTTACAGGCGGCCAGGATTTCCAGGAAGGCCGGCTCATCTTGCGAGCGCGACAGGGCCTGCAGAGCCAGGCGGGCGGCGGTGGGGGCGGATTGGCGGGCCAGGGCGCGCAACCAGGGAAACCAGCGCGGGTCTTCTTGAAGCGACAGCCTTTGGGCCAGCCCCACCGCCAGCTGGGCGCGCACTTCCGGGCAAGGTGGTATTTTGAGCAGAGACTCGTCGGTCAACAGGTCCAGCCCGCGCTGATCCAGCCAGCGCAGCAACAATAGACCGGCATCTTCTGAGACTTCGGGATCTTGATGAGCCAGCAGTTCCAACAGCAGCTCCCAACCCGCTTTATCTAATTGCAGAAGGCTCAACAGAAAGTGCTCTCGATGGCCATGAGGGCATTTGATGAAGCAGCTCCAGAACAGCGTCGAGGCGGAGCTGGCCGGCAACGTTTCCAGGGCCAGCGCCAGAGTGGTCGGGTTGACGTAAAGGCCTTCCAGCAGGCCGGCCCGCAGACCGTCGGGCAGAGCCCCGCTTTCGCGCACCAGCGAAACCAGCGAGTTTTGAAGCTCCGGCTCGAGGGTTTCGAAATCCGACCACATCAAGGTGTCCAGGTTCTGGGCCTTGAGAATGCGATTGGAGGCCCGCTGCACCTCGGGTTCGCCAATTTGAGCCAGCTGGCGCAGGCGCTCCAACACGCTGGCCAGTTGGGCCCGCGAAGACCCCAGTCGTTCCAGGCGTCCCAACGTGTTCTGGCTTTCCAGATGGAGCAGGCGCTGGGCCAGGCGTGGGCCGTCGCTGAGCATCTGGCGCAGCGTTTCGGGGCTGGGATTCTCCAACAGGTGCTCGCTCACCTGACGGGCGATCTGGGCGTCCGGGTCGTCCAAGAAAGGGGCCAGTTCGCGGGCGGGCCGCTTCCAGGCCATGAGCAGGCGGGCGACCGCCTGGCGCATGTCCACCTGTCGGTGGTGCATCAGTTGGCCCAGATCCACCGGGTCTTCGGTAGGGGGCGCCAGGCTCTGGCTGAGCGCTCCCAGCATCATCAGCAGATGGACCCCGTGCAGTCGTGGCAACAGCTTGAGTGCCTCGTCCAGTTGGTGTGGTTGCAGGCCGGTCTGCTCGATGGCCAGCACCGTCAGCATGCTGAGTTCGGAGTCGTGAAGGTGGCGGCGCAAAATTTCCACCGGTTCGTTGCCGTAGTTGTCGCGAAAGCAGGCCAGGGCGGCGGCGCGAACTTCGACGTCCTGGGAATGCAGACCGGCGCGCAAGGCCTGAGGGGAGGTTACGCCCCCCAATTGCTCGAGTCCGCGCCAGGCCAGATCGCGCAGGGCGTTTTCGGGGTCGTGGCAGAGGCCTTCCAGTAAGCGGGCCACGCGCGCCAGCGCCGGACCCCAGCCGGCCAGGGCGCGGGCGGCGTAGTGGCGGTCGTCGCGCTCTTTGGATTGGATGAGCTCGGCCAGGCGGCCCAGGGCCGCGCGATCGACCCAGAGCGGCGCTTCCCGTCGCTGGATCAGCGCTCGGGTGCCGGCTCCTTCAAGGGCGTAGAGGGCCGCGCTGGCCCAGATGCCGGGAGCAGTGGCTAGAAAGGATTCGCTGCCTTGTGCCTGGGGTCCGAGATACCAGAGCACCTGGCAGAGCCAGATCTGGACGGCGGGAGTGCCCTGGCGAAAGCGTTCCTGAATGCTGAAGAGAACGCCGCGGCCCAGTTGGCCTAGAGCCCAGGAAGCCAGCGCGGCCAATTGCTCCCACTGCTGCTTTTCCGGGGTGGGGGTGGAGATCAGTCCGAGCAGGTCTTCTGTGGCTGCTTCCCCGTGTTGTTCCAGCAGGATCATCATCCACGATAGACGCTGGTGGGAGTTATCGGCCTTGCGCAGACCGGCGATGCAACGGCTCAGGCTCTGGCGGGCGATTTTGGCGCGCGAGCGTGGCGTTCTTCTTTGCAGGGTGAGGGCCAGTCGTTGGGGAGAGTGGGCGGCTCCCGAGCGCAGCAGGGCGGGCGTGGCGCAGCCCTGCAGGGCCCAGACGAAGGGCCAGTCGGGCAGTTCCACTTTGGCTTCGAGCAGCATGCGCGCGCCCTGACTGCCCATCTGGCGGATGATGCGCAGAGCAAAGAGACGCACTGGTAAGTGCGTTGAGTGCAGTTGTGCGCGCCAGAATTCCGGGTCTCGTCCCAACATAGGGAAGGCCCTTCGGGACAAGTCGTGCGGAACCTCGGTGCTAGTTCAGGCAGGCGGCTACGGCGGCCGAGATGGAGGCGCGCGGCATTTCGAGGTCGAGGATACGCCGGGATCCGGGTTGGCCGGGGGGGAGTCGTTTGACCAGGGTGACGGCCAGGTGGGCGCCTTGGATTTTCAGGCGGCGATAGCTTTCCTCCCAGCGTTGGAAGTCTTCGGTGTGGCTGGCGATGAGGCCGGCCCGACTGAGGGCTCCAAATCGCAACTGCAGCAGGGTCCAGCCGGGGGCGTGGTCGAGCCAGCCGTGGACGCGCTCCAGGGCGTCGCTGTTTTCGATGATGGGGCACTGGCTGACCAGTGCCAGTAGGCCGTTTTCGTTGAGCCGGTGAGGGAGCTGACGGATAATCTCGGCGGTAATCTCCTCCCCGCTTTCGCCGCCCGGGCGAAAGAGCTGCAAGCCGGCCTCGGGGGTGGGCACGAACGGCGGGTTGGCGGTGATCAGGTCAAAGCGGCCTTCCACCGGATCATAAAGGTTTCCCTGGAGGACGTGGAGGCTGCGCCGGTTGAAGCGGGCATTAAGACGGGCAAAGTGGACGGCCCGGGGGTTGATGTCCACCGCCCAGCTTTCCTGACTGTGGCTGGCGTTGAGGACGGCCTGAACCCCCGAACCGGTGCACAGGTCCAGGCTGCGACCACAGGGTCGGCGCGGCACGCAGCGGGCCAGGGCCAGGGAATCGGGCCCCAGCCAGTAGACCTGGTCGGTTTTTTCGCCGAACATCGGGTCGGTGAAAAAGAGATGACCAAGACAAGGAAAGAGCATCGCTTTGTTGGGCTGCAAAAGCCAGTGACGGGCCTGACGGGCCAGTTCGGATTGGTTGTGGCGCAGGCGGTGAAGCAGGCCGGGAACTTGCTCGGGGGTGAAAAGGACCTCGGGAAGATCGAGCAATTGACGCAGGGCGCTTTCGTTGTAGGGGTGGCCTGACGGCAGCGGCTCCTCGGGGTAGCGTTGGGTGGATACGGGATCGGGAAGAGGGTAGGCGATGGATTGGCGGCGGCGTGAACCTGGGGCTTTGTGGAGGATCAGGATGCTGTCGTGGATCTGCTCAATACCGGCCGCCTCCAGCTGGTCGAGGCGCCGGTGGACTTCTTGGGTAAAGGCCTCGTGGCCGGCCTCGGCGCCGAAGGCCTGCACCAGACGGGGCAGGTCGGCCAGCGAGGCCGCATAGGAGGCGGCACTGGCGCGGGCGTAGTCGAATTGCTCGAAAGCGTAATCCCCCAGATTGAGGGGAGCCACCAGGCTGCAGGCCACCGTCAGGCTGCCGCCCGGCTCGACCTTCTCCAAATAGGGCTGCAGATCGGGGTTCTGCGGCAGCTGGCCGCGGGCGGGAAGGGGGAAGGGAAGGCAGGCGGTCACATGCAGGGCGGGTGCCTGAGAAGCCTGGAAAGGCCGCCCGTTGAGGCGGGCGTTCAGCTCGCTAAAGGCCAGAGCGCGTGGATCGTCATCGTGACAGGCGCCGCCTCGGGTGAGCGGCAGCAATCCGGCCCCGCAATGTAAATGCAGAGCCGGCCGGGCAGGCGCCAGCCGGGCCAGAGCGTACAGTCGGCTGTCCGGCTGCAGCTCCGCCTCGGCCAGCAGAAAGAGTTCGGCGCAGGGGGTGAGGGTGCAAAGAGCCTGCACCAGCGCGCCCTGTCGCTGGAGCAGGCCCAGCTCGAGCAAAGCGTCCACCCAGGCACCCTGACGGGGCTGGGGTTGGTGACGGAACCAGAAGTTGACCCAGCGAGAGGCTTCGCAGGTTTCTTCTACATCGAAGTAAGCTTGGCGCACCAGGTCGGGCACGCCCAGCAGACGTCGGACCGTCGCTTCTTGATAGCCATCCCGACGCAGCTGGTCGGCCAGATCTAAGATTGCTTGATCCACTCGGCGGCGGCTCCGTTGTGTCTTTTCTTTTTACTATGAGCTGGGGGGCTGAAAGGGGGCTGAAAGGAAGGCTGGCGCCATGGATACGAGGCGCTGGGCGCTCTTTGGAATCGTGATGATCACCTGCCTGGTGGCGGTGGAAGGCACGGTGGTAAGCACAGCCATGCCGCGTACGGTGGCCGAGCTGGGAGGCTCGGAGCACATTGCGCTGGTGTTTTCCGCTTATCTGGGGGCGCTGGCCATTATGGGGCCCGTATGGGGCAACCTGGCCGACCGACTGGGCGCTCGTCCCGTCTACATTCTCTGCGTGGTCATCTTCCTGATCGGCAGCACCTGGGCGTCCATGGTGCACTCGATGCAGGAGCTGGTGCTGGCCCGCTTTGTGCAGGGTCTGGGTGGGGGTGGCTTGACCCCGTTGGGACAAACCGTTCTGTCCTTGATTTATGAAAAGACGGAGCGGGCTTCGGCGCAGGCCTGGCAGGTAGGTGCCTTTGGACTGGCCAGTTTGTTTGGGCCTCCGGTGGGCGGGTGGATTACGCAAAATCTAAGCTGGCGCTGGGTTTTTCTGCTGAGCCTGCCTTTCGGAGGAGTAGGCGCCTTATTGCTCTTCTTCTTTTTACGGCCGCCACATTTGACGCCCAAGAAGGTTCCTTTTGACTGGCTTGGGCTGGCCTTGTTTGTAAGCTGGATGCTGGTTACCCTGAAGGCGACCGAAGCTTTTCATCCACCTTTTGTGGTGGCCGTGGTGGCCGTAGGGGGGCTGCTGCTGCTTCACTCGCGGCGTCTGGATCATCCGTTTTTGCCTCTGCCGTTGCTGCGGTTTCCCGTCTTTTCGGCGGCCACCATGTTGGCTCCACTCTTGGGAGCCGGCATTTTTGGTGGGGTCAGCTACTTTCCCTTATTCCTCCAAGAGAAATTAGGTTTGGGGGATGCAGGGGCAGGCCGGGCCATGTTGCCCATGATGCTGGGCTGGGTGGCCTGTTCTTCGCAGTCGGCCCGGCTCGGACTGCGTTTTGGCTATGCGCCGATTGTGGGTTTGTCGGCTTTGGGTCTGTTTGTGGGGTTTTTGTCGCTGTCGTGCAGTCAGCATTGGGCGGCCGTGGTGGTCGGGCAAATCGGGCTGGGCATGGCCGGCGGTCTCTCCTTTACGCCGTTGACGTTGTCGGTCCAGGAAGCGGTGGCGCGTGAGCAATTGGGGCAAACCACTGCGGCGGTGGTCTTTTTGCGCACTCTGGGTGCTTCTTTGGGGACGGCCGTGTTGGGCGCAATCTTGCAGGGTTTCGGGTTCGTGTGGATGTTCCGGGTGGGGACGTTGATCGGGGGGCTGGCTTTGCTGGCCTATTTTCCCTATCGCAAGGCTCTATCTGGTTGACTGGACTGCCGGTCCAATCTATAGTGAAAAAATGACGGACTTTACTTTTGCTTCCACCGACGGCTATGAGTTAGCCGCCAGTTGGTTTCCCGCAGCCCGACCGCGCGGTGGCGTGCTGATCAGCGCGGGAACCGGCATCCGCCGCCAGTTCTACAGTCGCCTGGCTGAATTTCTGCAGCAGCGGGGTTTGTCGGTGATGACCTACGACTACCGTGGCATCGGGGGCTCACGACGTGGTTCTCTGCGGGGTTTTCAGGCCGATAAATTGATTTGGGCGGAACGCGATATGACGGCGGCCTGGGCCGAATTGGGGCAGCGAACTGGGGAGCTGCCGGTCTACTGGCTGGGCCACAGTCTGGGCGGTCAGATGCCTGGTCTGGTCGGCGGGATTGAGCGGGCCCGGGCCATTTGCACGGTGGGCACCGGGGTGGGTATCTGGTGGAAGATGCTCAAACCTTATCGCTGGTTTTGCCTGTTTGTCTGGTATTTGTATATGCCTTTGATGACGGCCCTGTTTGGTTTTGCGCCGGCTCGTTTGATCCGTCAAGGACAGGACTTGCCCAAGGGAGCGGCCTTGCAATGGTCTCTGTGGTGCCGTTCCAAGGACTATTTTGGCAAGCATTTGGGAAGCTTTCGGCTGGAGCGCATGGCCGCCTTGCGCCAGCGCTGGTGGTCGATCGGGTTCACCGATGATCCGATTGCGAATTGGCAAACGATTCCGCAGATGATGCGCTTTTATCCCGGGGTGGCTCTGCGCTTTGACATGTTCACGCCGGGCGAATTGGGTCTGCAGGCGGTGGGGCATCACGGGTTTTTCCGTCCCGGTTGCGAAGCGCTCTGGGAACGATTGGTGGGATTTTTTACAAATGAGAACGCTGGGAAGCCAGAATCGAGCGACTCCGGAAAAGCGTAACCGCATTCTGCAGACGGCTCTGGAGTTGTTTCTGACGAGCGGTCTGTCGGGCACGACCCTGGATCAACTTTGTTCCGCCTGCGAGATTAGCCGCAGCTCCTTTTATCATCACTTTGTGAGTAAAGAGGCGGTGGCGGTGGCCCTTTATTCGGAGGCCATCGAGGCCATTCATCGGGGAATTCGGGCAGCTTTGGGGGGGGATTTGCGGGCAGGTCTGGAGGGGATGCTGGCGTCTTATTTGGATTGGTTTGAGGCTCATCCGCGCCAGGGCGCCTTTGTCTGGAGAGTGATGAGCAGCGAACTGATGGCTGTGCATATTGCTTCCGTGGCTGAGCAGCAGCGGCTTTTTCACCAGGAAGTGATCGAATGGCTGCAGCCTTTTGTGGCGCGCGGTGAGGCGCGGCGCTTGAGCCCACCCGTGCTGGTGGCGCTGGTCATCGGTCCGGCCCGGGATTTCGTGCGTTCCGGAGGGGGTGACTTTGAGTTGGCTCGGGTGGAGTTTGCGCGGGCTGCTTACGAGGCGGTCAGGGGACGGTAGTACTCCTCAGGCGGTCGACCTATCCCTGCTGTTCGATCAGCGACTTCTTTACAATGGGGTGAGTTAGATGTTGGAGGAAGTTATGGGAAAGATTGTATCGGCTGTTTATGACAACCGCACCACTGCTCTGGCAGCCACCGAGGGATTGTTGGCGGCGGGCTTTGGGGAAGGCGATATCAGCGTTTTGATGTCGGACGCCACCCAGGGTCGTGAGTTCAATGTAAACGTGTCCAGTAAAGCTCCCGAGGGAGCTAGCCTGGGCGCGGCCGCCGGGGGTGTGCTGGGAGCGATCGTGGCCACCCTGGTGGCCCTGGGAGATCTGGTGATTCCCGGCATCAGTTTATTGGCGGCCGGTCCGATTGTGGCCGCGCTGGCTGGAGCGGGCGCGGGAGGCACGCTGGGCGGCCTGATCGGTGCGCTGGTGGGCTTGGGCATTCCTGAGCACGAGGCACGGCTGATGGCTGAGCGCGTGGCTCAGGGAGGCATCCTGGTGGGCGTGCTGACCCACGACGACCGGGCTAAGGCGGCTCGTGAGGTTTTGAAATCTTGCGGCGGCACGCACGTGCGTGCCACAGGCAGCTAAAAGTTGGAGGCCGCCGCACCTGGGGCGCTGCATGAGAAGTTCCCGAGCTCGTTCCCATAACCACGGGGATTTCCGTGCCGTCGATGGCCACCGTTACAAAGTCGCTGGGCGTAGAGAAATCGGCAATCTTTTCGGGAAGACCTCCGGTGGAGGCGGCCACCACGATCTTATCGGGCGTGAACAGCACCGACTCGGTGAAATTCTCGTCGTGCAGGATACCTTCGTCCTCCAACTCAGAACTCAAGTTCTGGTAGCGCTCGCGTGCCTCTTTTAAGTCCCGTTGTTCTCGAAGCCGGAGTCGGCGAGGGGGGCCCTGACCAGCCCGGGAGCCTCCAAGTAGGAAACAGGCTATCCAAGACTTCATCCAAACTGTCCTTGAGGTGCCTGCCTGGCGCCTGTTAGTCTACAGTCCCGAGCCGATTCGAATCAAGGCGCTAAGGGGCACTGCTGATTTCGACAGGCTCATAGCGGGTCCAGCAAAGATTCTCTTGTTCGCGTTCCCCAAAATAATGATGGCTAGCAACGCGCTGGTAACCCAGTCGGGCCACGACCCGAGGATGGCCATCAAAAAGCGCCTCAGCGCGAGAGCGATGGACGCCCTCCATGGCAAGGCCCTGGAGGCCCCTGGCCAGGATCATGCCGCGTAAAGCGGTCAACAACAAAATCAGATGCCGCCCCTCCACCACTACGATATCATCCAGTAGCAGCACCGCTTGATTCAGCAACTCCTCAACCTGACTAACGTCAACCCAGCACATCAAATAGGCCAGTAATTGGTGTTCGGTGAAAACCCCCAGGCAGAGATGGTCACCCTCCAGGCACGTGCTCACTTCCTGGGCCGATAACCGATAGGAACAGGGATAAGCCCGATCCGCTAAAGCAGCCACCAGCGCCGCGTCCTCGAGACGAAGCGCCCGCACCTTCAACGATTGAGATGCCAAAGCTCAGGAGGCCGGCCCTGGTCGGAGCCCGAGGAGAATTTGTTTCACAAGATCATCTTTGCAAAATCCAGTTCAAAGCCTTGCAATTCTGGGGTAACACCTTCCACATCCTGACCGTCGAGGCGGGACTTCGGGCTGGCGCTGCGGTGGCCGATTTGAAGCCCGGCGACAGCTGAGGTCTGGTTGGTTACACCTGCTGCGGGCGGGTCTGAACGTCATCCCCACTGCCGCCCAAATCACCCGCCGCGTCGGCCATCTGGAGACCTGGCAGCCCCGACCCACCGGCCGCCCCAGGGCCACCTGGTTGTTGACCGCCGGGCCCACCGGCCAGCGGACCTCGTCCCGCAGCTCCGCCGCCCAATTGACCACCGGCCCCTTCTTCACGGGCCACCGTTATGGGCTTGGCCGGCTCCGTTCCGGAGCCTTTCAGGGCCCGACGCGCAGCGCTTTCGATGCCACCGTTGATCTCCACACCCTCCTCGGCAATCTGGTTGTAGAGACTGGCCAATGCCTGCTGTTTTTCGGCCAGGCTACCGCCACCAGCAGAGCCAGGAGACGCTCCACCACCGGCGCGCGCTCCACCTGAACGGATGTTTCCGCCACTGATGTTAGCCGTCGAGCCAGCGGGTCGTGCCGGTCCTCCCGGTGATGGGGTGGCCCCCAATCCCGGGGAGGTCAACGGTCTGGCGGTGTCGGCCAGATTGCCGGTCGGGCTGATTCGGCCACCGATACCTTGGGGACGACCTTTGGCGGCGCCTTCGCCACCTCTCAGGGACTCGATATCGCCTGTAAGTTGTTGAAGTTGGGCTTCGTAGTTGAGGCGCACTTCGCTGGCGCTGCCCTGAATGCCCAGGCCCTTTCCGGTAGACTGAGCGCCACGCCCGGCCTGGGCTTTGCGCGCCTGCTGTGCCTTTCGTTGCTGCTCGGCCTTTTGCTGGTCGGCTTTCTTCTGCTCCTCAGTCCGTTTATCGCGAGGATCTTTCTTGTCTTGAGTCTTTTTGTCGTCGGGTTTGCGGCCTTCTGGCTTCTGCCCATCCGCCTTGCGGCCATCTTCGCGTAGTCCTTCAGCCCCGCGTCGATTCTGATCGAGGCCGCCAGGTTGGGGTGTGCGAGCCTGATCACCGCCTGCTGTGTGAACTGGATTGAAAGATACGGGTGTGACCGTAGTCGGGGCCGCCGGCCGAAAAATCGGAGGCGGCGTGAAACTCTGCAGCCCGGGGACGGGGCCTGTTGGAGCTGCCCCGGCAGGAGCGACACCACCGGCTGGTGGGCGAAAGCCGCCACCTCCACCGCCGAATTGGCTTCCGCCACCACTGAAGTTGCCGCCGCCCATGGAACCGCCGCCACCCAGGCCCAAGCTGGTTGGGCTCTGCTGGGTGGGCCGATTCATCATGGCCTGATTTTGTTGATTCATTTGCTGCATCATGGCCATTGCCTGGACCGACTGCATGGCCTGACCTGCCATGCCGGCAGCCATCATTCCAGCCTGCATTTTCTGGTTCTGGCCGTTGGCGCCGCCGTTCATTTGCACGTTGCGGCCCAGTTCTTGTAACCGGGCAGCCAGAGTCTGCTGGTTATTCATGTTCACACCCAGCGCTTTTTCGACTTGAGCGCGCGACTGCATAATCTTTTCCAACCGCGCTTGCCCTTGCTTGAGGCTGGCCTCGTTGGCCATCTTCTTGGCCTGGGATGCCATTTTCTGAGCCTTCATACTCTCTTTAGCGACCTGGGAAGACTGGCCTTTGGCGTCCATCGACTTGGCCATTCCCTGCATTTGCTTACCGATAGCCTGCAGCATCTTAGCGATGCCTTTGAGCACCTGAGCCACCGCCCGCAGCACCGCCGAAATCGCCGCGCCCACGAAAGGAATTGCGGCACAAGCCGAAGCCGCCGCCTCGACCGAGGTGGCGGCCGTGGTCAGAGCTGTCCCAGCCGCCTCCATTGCGGTGGCGATGCCCTGAAAGGTCTTGGAGAGACCTTTAAAAAGCATTTCCTTGGCCTTGAAGCCGTTTTCCTTAACTCCGAAAGTCTGCTCCATTTTGCCGAACTTTTGGACCATCCCGCCGATCTGCTTATTCTGCGTAAGCTGCGAAGTTTGTTCCTTGCCGATGGTCTGCATGCTCTGCATAAGACCCCCCTGGCTGGACTGGGAATTGGTGAACATACCCATGAGGGAGTCCGCATCTTTGACTCCGCCTACGTTGCCGATATTGACGTTGGGAATAGCCGGCGCGTTGAACTGCCCGTTGACCTTGATGACGTCACTCAAATTGTTGTTGTTTTTGTTAGCGCCTGGAGACCAGTTCGAAAACTGCTGGGCCATGCCACGCTCATTGGCGGTGCGTTGAAAAGTGT
>JALHOV010000070.1 GCA_022842865.1 Vulcanimicrobiota bacterium
GCCGCAGCATGGCTATCCTTTCCTCTGTGCCCTGGGGGAAATCTTTCTGGTGCCCAATCCTGTCAGTGGGGCACTGGTGGCGCTGGCCATCGCCATCGGTTCCCCCTATTTGCTGCTGCTGTGCGCGCTTTCTTTTGGTCTTTCTTATGCCCTGTTGGGCCTGTTGGGAGTTCCGCTGGATTCCTATGCTCAGGTTCTGGCCGGAACCCAGGCGATGCTGACCTGTTTGATGATCAGCGGCCTGTGGCTTTCCCCCGGACGGGCCAGTCTGGTGATTGGCCTGCTGGCTGCCTCGACTTCGAGCCTCACTTACCTGGGCTGCACCAGTCTGCTGGCCCCCTTGGGACTGCCTCCGCTGGCACTGCCCTTCGTGTTGGTGACCTGGTTGGGCCTGTGGGCTTGCTGGCCGCGGGCCAGCGGTTTCTGGCGTTTCCAAAGGCTGGTAAGTCCGGCCCTGCCGGAACGGAGTTGGGAGCGCTGCACCCAGGCCCAGGCACGCGGTCTCGATCCCAGCAGCCTGGCCTTGCGCGCCCCTTTTCGCGGCCAGTGGACCTGCTATCAGGCATTCGACGGTCCGCATACTCACAAGGAACAATGGCGCTACGCCCTGGATTTCGTTCGCCAGCACGAGGGCAGGAGTTTCGCCCGGCAGGGCCTGGAGCTGACGGATTTCTACTGCTGGGACGCCGAGATCCTGGCTCCCCTTGCCGGGCGCGTGCTCGACTGCGTAAGCGACTGTCCCGACAATGCGCCGGGCGAGGTGAACATCCAACAGCGCTGGGGCAACTACGTCATGATCCAGTCCAGCAGCGGACCGGTGGTGATGCTGGCCCATCTGCAAAAGGGCAGCTTGCAGGTTCAGCCGGGTCAAACGGTGGCGCTGGGGCAAGTGCTCGGACGCTGCGGCAATAGTGGCCGCTCACCTCAGCCACACTTGCACGTGCACGTCCAGCCCGGAGCGCGACTGGGCGAATCTACGCTGCCCTTTCATCTCTGCCACGTTTTTGTGGGCGAGCATTTTCTGTTGGATTGTCGGCCTCGCGAGGGCGATCGCCTGAGCACTTTAACCGCTGCCGGCGAAGTCCACCTGCATCTACCGGTGGGCCGACGCCTGGTTTACCGCTGTGGAGAGAACCTGCGTTCCTTTACCGTGGAGCTTGATCTGGAGGGCCAGTTCTGGCTGGTCTCCGATCTGGGGGGGCGGGTGGCTTTCTGGCAGTCTGAGGAGCTGGTTGCCTTTTATGAGCGAACCGGCAAACCCGATCGATTGCTGGATGCGTTGGTCTTGGCCTTGGGGCTGACCCCGTTGCACGCTCTGGCCTGCCAATGGAGCGACCGGCCGCCGGCCCGTCTGCTCAGTCGAGGTCTGCCCTGGCGCGCCAACGCCCACAGCCATTATGTGCGCACTCGCCGGGGCACTGCCTGGCAGCAGCACGGGCAGCATGGCGCTGCCGCCACCACCTGGGCCCTGCTAGACGACCAATTGGGGCTGGTACAGTTTGGGCTGGAGCAAAACTGCCAGCGTTTGGAGGCGCACCTGGAAGGAGTCGGTTTGCAACAAGACCAGGGAATCCCCGGCTGGCGCTTGAGTTTGAAGGAGGTCGCGTGCTGATGCTTAGCGCACCTTAGCAGGTGAAGATCTCGATCGGCCACAAAATCTTCGCTTCGCTGTTTCTCACCTCCGCGGTCCTGGTGCTGGTCATGCTCACCGGTCTGCGCCTCAGCCTGGGACGAGGGTTTGAGGAATATCGCACGCGCCTGGACCGTCCCGACGCAGCTGAGGAATTCCTCCGATCGCAGATGCGCACCTCGGCCTTCATCGGCGCCTTTGCGCTGGTCCTGAGTACCCTGACGGCCGCCGCCCTATCGTCTCACCTGCGCAGGCCGATCTTGCGGCTGCTGCGTGGAACGGAAAAGCTGGCTGGCGGCGACTACCAAACGCGCATTCAAGTGGCGGGCGCTGACGAACTGGGCCAACTGGCCCATCGTTTTAATCATCTGGCTCAGACTCTGGAACGCGGCAACGCTTCTCGCAAGCAGTGGATCGCCGATGTGTCCCACGAACTGCGCACCCCGCTGGCCGTGCTCCGGGCCGAGGTAGAATCCCTGCAGGACGGGGTGCGTCCCGCCAACGCCGAAGCCTTCGACTTACTGCACGGTCAGGTGATGGCTCTGACCGCACTGACCGAGGATCTTTTCCAATTGGCGCGAGCCGATTTGGGTCAGCTCAACTACAAGATGCGTGATGTGGAGCTGTGGAAACTGCTTCAGGAAGCCAGTGAGCCTTTTCAGTCCCGCTATGCCAGGGCGGGTTTGGAGCTTTCGATCATCCACGAGTCGGCTCGCTTGCAGGCGAAGGTATGGGGGGATCCGGATCGGTTGCGCCAGTTGCTCTCGAATTTGCTGGAAAACTCCCTGCGCTATACCGAGGCCCCGGGCCGTATCCAGCTGCGTTGCCAGGATACCGGCACACACTGGCGGATTCGGCTGGATGATTCCGCTCCGGCCGTGCCCGCCGAGATGTGCGAGAAACTCTTCGACCGGTTCTTTCGCGTCGAATCTTCTCGAAGCAAGAAGCTGGGGGGGGCGGGACTGGGGTTGTCCATCTGCAGCGCCATCGCCCAGGCTCACGAGGGCCAGCTCCAGGCGGGACCCTCGCCTCTGGGTGGACTTCGAATTGACCTGTTGCTACCGGTGGCTCAGAGCCGATGATAGAGAAGCGTCCGCGCATTCTGGTGGTTGAGGACGAGGAGTCGTTGGCCGGCATTCTGGGTGACTACCTGACTCATTCCGAGATGGACCACCGCTGGGTCGGACATGGAGGCCAGGCCCTCGAGTCTTTCCTTGACTATAAGCCCGACCTGGTGCTTCTCGACCTGATGCTTCCCGGTGTGGACGGCCTGACCATCTGCAAAGAGATCCGAAAGATCTCGGATACGCCGGTCATGATCGTGACGGCCAAAGTGGAGGAGTTGGATCGTCTGCTGGGCTTGGAACTGGGGGCGGATGACTACATCTGCAAACCCTTCAGTCCCCGCGAGGTGGTAGCCCGGGTCAAAGTGGTCTTGCGCCGCATGCGCGGGGTGCCGCGCCCGGAGGATTCCCTCTTTCGCTGTGATGAGTCTGCCCAGATGATTTACGTGCAGGGCCAGCGCCTCGACCTGACCCCGACCGAATACCGGCTTCTCAAGCTTTTCCTGGGCCATCCCGGCCGGGTCTATTCGCGCGATTCGATTGTGGACCTGACCTATGAGATAGACCAGGACGTGACCGACCGGGTGGTGGACAGTCACATTAAAAACCTGCGCAAGAAGATCGCCCGGGAGTTGCCTGACCGGGAAGTGATTTATTCGGTGTACGGAGTGGGGTATCGCTTTGAGCTCTGAGTTGGAGACCATCATGTTCGCGGACGGCGCCGCTTTCGAGGCCTGGCTGCAGCAGAATCACACCAAATCTCCGGGAATCTGGATGCACTTTGCCAAGAAAAATTCCCCCTTGCGGTCGGTCTCGTACCCGGAGGCGGTGGAAATTTCTCTCTGTTACGGTTGGATCGACGGTCAGTCCAAGTCTTTGGACGAGCATACTTACTTGCAGCGCTACACTCCCCGGCGGGCCCGAAGCATCTGGTCGAAGATCAATCGTGCCAAGGTCGAGAAGCTGATCGAGCAAGGCCGAATGCAGTCCGCCGGTCTGGCCGAGGTAGAGCGCGCCAAAGCGGATGGGCGCTGGGAGCAAGCCTACGATAGTCCCTCTACCGCAACCGTGCCTGAGGATTTAGCCGCTGAATTGGCCTCGAACCCTCAGGCCGCCAAATTCTTCGAGAGTTTAAACAAGACCAACCGTTATGCGATTTTATGGCGTTTGCAGACGGCCAAGAAGCCGGAAACCCGTCGGGCCCGGCTGGAGAAAATTCTGGCTATGCTTGAAAAGGGCGAGAAGTTTCATTGAATGATAAACGAAGTCGCGCGCCCTGGAGTTTGATTCTCACTCAAGGGCGCGGCGCGACGAAGGCTATTCCCCGGTTACAAAGACGTCGCGGATTTCGTAGACTTCGCTTTTGTCGCCAAAAGTGATGGTGGTGAGGTCGCCCTTCTTGACGGACTTCATCTCCTCGGTGGAGTCAGACGCCACCGGCTTGCCTTTGACGAAGAGAATCGCTCGGTTGAAGCCTTTCATTTTGAGCACCAGAGTGGCCGTGCCATCTTTCCCGCGGCGAATCACGCCTCCCTCGCAACTGGTCAGCTTGGGGTCGAGATAATACTTGCAGGGCACCGGGGCGGTGGCGTGATAGGCGGTTTTGCCCACCTTAGCGTCCATCTTCTCCGAGAGCGGGGGCAGCGGCTTACTGGTAACGGAAATATTCAGGTTGACCGGCACCTTTTCATTGTTGTCGGCGGCACCTCCCATCAAGTAGATGCGCACGGTATAGGTGCCATCGTTGGGTAGTTGCCGATTTTTCAGGTCGGTTCCGCTCATGCTGCCGTTGAACATGGCCAGCTCGCTGCCCGGGCTATTCACATTGAAGTAGGCCTTGCTGCCGGCTTTCTGGCTAACGCTCAGCAACTGGCCAGCTTTGGCGGTGACCAGGAAATCCAGGGTGTTCTTGCCCTGCACGCTGCCGCTTACGGCTTTGGAGGTCTTGCCGGCGGCAAACATGACATGCTCTTGCTTGCCCCCCGGTGCTGCCTGCACGCACAGGGAGGTGGCCGCCAGGGCCAGACAGACTTGGACAAAGGTTCTTTTCATGATTTTCTCCTACCAGACGTTGACTCTTTTCTTCTCATCCATCCAGAGCGGGTCCCCCGCTTTGATACCGTAGGCTTTGAAAAAGCCCGCCTCGTGACGAGCCGGCTGGCTCTGGCGATAGCGTCCGGGAGGGTGGCCGTCGCTGACATTGAGTTGACGAATCGCCTGTTCGACCGTTTTCTCCGCCCAGAGCTGGCTCCAGGCCACAAAGTAGCGCTGCTCGGGAGTCAAGCCGTCGCGTAGCTTACGCTCTTGCGGATGTTCGCGTAGATAAGTCTGCAGCGCCGCATAGCCCAGGGCCACGCCACCGACGTCGGCCAGATTTTCTCCGGATTCCAAGGGGCCATTGAGGTGCAGCCCGGGCAGAATTTCGAAGCCGTTGGCTTGCTCGACCAGCTTTTGGTTCTCTTGCTCGAAGTGTTGGGAGTCGGCCGGGGTCCACCAGTCGCGCACGTTTCCTTGGGCGTCATAGAGGCGACCCGACGAGTCGAAGCCGTGAGTCAACTCGTGTCCGATGACCGCTCCCAGAGTTCCCAGGTTGACCGCCATGTCCGCCCTGGAGTCGTAGAACGGGGACTGAAGGAAAGCAGCGGGGATCTCGATTTTGTTCGAGTCGGGGCTGTAGGCGGCGTTGACGTCGATGGGCAGAGTGGCGCCCGCAGAGGCGAAACGGTCGACTTTGACCGGTTTGCCCATCTGGGCCAGGTTGCGCGCGAAAAGAAACTGATTGATGCGGAAGATACTACCCAGATAGTCGTCGCGGCGCACGTCGATGCTGGAGTGATCGATCCATTCGTCCGGATAGCCCACCGAGATTTCCACGGCATCCAGCTTGATCAGGGCCTGTTTTTGGGTTTCAGGTTGAAGCCAGCGATTGTTGACAATCCGTTGGCGGAACTCTTGGCGAACCCTGTGCAGCATATCTTCGACTGATTTTCGGCGCTCGGCTGGGAAATAGCGAGCCACGTAGAGACGCGAAAGGGGATGTCCCAGGGTTTGAGCGGTGATGTAGGCCTGCTTGTCCGGCCGAGGAGAGTCTTTGACTTCACCATAGAGCGCCTTGGAGAACTTGTAGTTGACCGCTTCAAAGTCAGGCCCCAGATAGCCCGCTGCCTTGAGGAGCACGGCGATGCGCAAGTGCTCGCGAAGCTGTTTCCAGTTCCCCTCGGCGACCAGAGCGTTGCGTTCGGCCACCCCATCGGGACCCAGGATCCACACGCCGTCCGGTTTGCCCAATTTCAAATGGGCCAGTTGACCGGCCAGATCGAGTGCAGGATAGGCTGCCACCGCCTCTTCCCAGCTCAGCTTGCGGAAGGCTTTGTTGGGGTCGCTGCGTTGAGCCGGCGTCAGCTTCTTGCCCGCCAGTCGCGTTTCCGCCTCCAAGTAGGCGGTGGCTTGTGCGCGAGCCTCGGTGGTGGGAATGCCATACAGCTCCAGCATCCCCTGGATCCTGTCCAGGTAGGCGCTGCGCAGGGCTGCGAACTCAGGCCGCGTGTAGTTGTCCGAACTGAGGCCCAAGGCTCCATCGGCCAGGAAGAGGCTGTAGCGCGAGCGATCTCTCAAGTCCGGGGAAACCAGCAGGCTCCCGTAGATGGGTTCGTTCAATCGACCGCTCCAGTCGCTGCAGGCGCGGGCGAATTTGGCGGGACTATCCACATCGGCCAGCTTTTCCAGCTCGGGCCGGATCGGCTCGGCGCCCAGCTGTTTCAGCCGTGCTTCGTCCATGCCGGCGGCGTAGAAGTCGCCCACCTGCTGTAACGGCGTGCCCTTGGCTGCCTTAGTACTGCGCAGCCGAGCATCTTCCAACACGGTCTCGACCTGGGAGCCGACCACTTTGGTCACCACCACCAGCGGCGAAATCTGTAGAAGCTCCGGGGTCAGGTGAGACTTCCGGTTCCAGGCGCCGCTGGAGAAGTCCACAAAGTCACGGGCGGGATTGGCCTTGCGGTTCATCTTTTTGACCGAAAACCCCCGGGGCAGTCCGAAGTCCAGGTCGGACGGCTGTTCCTGGTTGGCCACCAGTTGCTTGGAGGCTTCCCCCTTGCGCAAGCGGTAGTGGGTTTCCACCGTGCTCAGGTCTTTGTGCACCAGGATGTTGCCCCTCAGGGCAAAGGTGCCGAGGCTTGATTGCGGGGTAAAGCTCACCGGGCTGAGCGATTTGCCCGCGTTGACCGAATAGACGGCTGCGCCCTGGTGGTAGGGCTCGGATTGCCAGGTGACCAGAACCTCGGGCCAACCGTCGCCGTCCAGGTCGCCGAGCTGGGCGGAGTGGACCATTCCCTCGATATCCTGCCGAATGGCTTCGTTGGTCGCGGCCAGGCCTTTGGGTTGCAGGACATAGTGACCCGCTTGCGATTCCACGGTGAAGCTGAGCTTTTTCCAGGGCAGCGTTTTCCGATAGGGCGTGGCTGTGGCTGCTCCAGAGAGCAGGAGCAAGCTGACAAGGGTGTGGATACGCTTCAATTTGAGTCTCTCCTCTGATGATAGAGGTCGCGCTTCTTGGCCCTTGGAAGGACACCCTCCCGGCTACGTTTTCAGGGTACGGCCAAAAATATCGAGTCGTAACGTGTTCTTGGTAGTATCTGGCTAAAAAGTTTTGATTGCGGCCGGTCAAAATATACTAAGAAGAAAGGAGGTTCCTGGCGCTTGGCTTCCGGAAATGGTCATCGCTAGCGGCGGCTCCCGCCGTGGGAAATAGACGAAGCGAGGTGGAGCCCTGGCGGCCCTGGTTTACAAGTTTCGTCATCAAGAATGGAAATAGTATGCGTCTTATCGATTGGGTCCGAGCTTCTTTTCTGACGGGGCTGTGCGCCGCCTCGCTGCCTGCGCAAGAATATCGGTTGGGTCAGGCGGTGCAGCCTCTGCGCCAGTCCGTCTTCTTACGGGTCGACCCGGCCCAAGATCAGTTCTCGGGCAAGACCGAGATCGAGTTGGAGGTCAAGCGAGCCGGCTCGCCGATCCGTTTTAACTGCGCCGATATTCACGTGGAGAAGGCGACGCTGATCCAGGGATCTCAGCGAAAACCCCTGAAGATCCAGAGTGCCAAGTACGACATCGTGATTGCCACCAGCCCCAATTCGCTGGCTCCCGGTCGTTACCGGCTGGCTTTAGATTTCCAGGGCCCCTTCAATCGCCGCTCGGCTGGCCTCTATAAATACCTTGACCAGGGCCGACCCTTCCTGAGCAGCCAGTTTGAAATGGCCGATGCCCGGCGCTGCTTTCCTTGCTTTGACGAACCGTGCTTCAAGATCCCCTACCAACTGACGGTGGCGGCTCCGGCCAGCCTGCGGGTCTACAACAACTCCCTGGAAGTGAGTAAAAAGAGCGAAGGGAACTGGGTGGTCCACACCTTTGCGCCTACCCTGCCCATTCCGTCCTATCTTGTGGCTCTGGCGGTCGGTCCCTTTGATTCCGTGCCGGTGAAAGGGATGTCTGTACCCGGCTCGATTGTGGCACCGCAGGGCAAGCTGGGGTTGGCCCGCTTTTCCCAGACGGAGACTCCGGCCATTTTGCGCACATTGGAGGACTACTTTGGGACCAAAGTCGCCTACTCCAAAATGGACCAGCTGGCCATCACCGAGTTCCCCTTCGGTGCGATGGAGCACCCCGGTATGATTACCTATCGCGAAGACACGATTTTGCTCAATGAGAAAACCGCCTTGCTGCCTAATCGGGTCGAGATTCTCCAGACCATCGCTCACGAGCTGGCCCATCAGTGGTTCGGCAATCTTGTGACCATGAAGTGGTGGGATGATCTCTGGCTCAACGAGGCTTTTGCTACCTGGATGGCCGACAAAGTGGTCATCAAGTTGCACCCTGAACTGGAAGTGGCTCTCCACACCTGGCAGAACGATGTCATGGCCATGGACGCCAACCTGACCACTCGACCGATTCGCAAGCAAGTCAAGACCGACGCCGATATCATGGACGGACTGGGGCTGGCTTACGCCAAGGGCTGTGCCGTCTTGAACATGGTCGAACGCTGGCTGGGCGAGAAGAACTTCCAAAAGGGCATGCGGCTTTACATGAAGCGTCACCGCATGGGCAACGCTGTGGCCGACGACCTGTGGGGCGCCCTGGGTGAGGCTTCCGGGCAGAACGTCAAAGCCGTGCTCAACTCGTTTACCTCTCAGTCTGGCTTCCCGCTGCTGGGAGTCGAGGTGAAAGGTAAGCTGCTGACCCTGACCCAGCATCGCTTCCTGGCCTACGGAGTGAAAGGTGCCGACCGCAAGTGGGCCTTTCCGGTTGTGATGCGCTACGGTGCGGGTCAGCGTCAGGCGGTGGCCCGGGTTTTCATGGACGGCACCTCTGAAACCGCAACTTTGGCTTTTGAGCCCGAGTGGATTTTCCCGGACGACGGGGGAGTTGCTTATTATCGTTGGGAGCTCTCGGCTCCGATGTTGAAGGCCTTGATGGCTCATCGCCAGAGCCTGAGCAATCGAGAGAAGCTAGCTCTTCTCAATAACCTGGGGGGTCTGGTCTCGGCCGGTCGCCTTGAGGTGGGGGAGCAGGTGCGTATCGCCTCTGATTTTCTTGACGAGCGCCACCCCGCTATCGTCTCCATGGCGGTGCAAATTCTAGCGGCTCAGCGGTCGCTCTTCGTCAACGACGGCAACCGAGGCGCCTGGGCTGCCTTTGCGACCCCAAGACTGAAAGCAGTGGGGGATCGGATCGGCTGGACTCCCAAGGCGGGCGAGTCCCCCAAAACCGACGAGTTGCGCAGTAATTTGTTTCTCCTTTATAGTCTCGACGCCAGCGACCCCACCTTGCTCGCCCGGGCTCGCGAGCAGGGGGACAAGTATCTGAGTGAGTCCGGCGAGGTTGACCCGAGCACCATCAAGACCTATCTCCGCCTGGCCGCCCAAGGGGGCGATTTGGCCCTGCTGGAGAGGGTGAAGAAGGCCATGCAGAGCAGCACAGATCCTCAGCGCCGCACGACTTTGCTGGGCACCCTCGGATTTTTTGGCGTGCCGGCGGTGCAGGATCGCGCTCTGGACTTGATCCTGGACGAAAGCGTGACCCCTTCTGATCTTCGGGAGCTGCTGGCTTTTAATGGCTATCAGGAACCTCGTCGGTTGCGTCTGCAGAACTGGATCTTCAAAAACTTTGCGGCCCTGCGAGCCAAGATGCCCAACGCTTTTGCCGAGGAAACGGTCACTTGTCTGAAGGACTGCCATGATCGCGAATCGTTGGAGCAAGTGAAGAGCTTCTTCGCCACCACTTCCAAAGCCGACGAAGCCGTTCAGCGTGGCGTCAGCAAGATGGTCGAGAGCGCCGATAACCTGATCCGCACCCGCGAGCGGGGTCAGGCATCCTTTGACGCTGTGGTCACCAAAAAAGCTGAATAACCCCCCGGTTACGGTTCCAAGCGGTTTCCATGGCGGACCTGGAAATTTCATTCCGGGGCGGGATGTGCGCTGATGCCGGAGCGACCACGACCGTCTTCGCAAAGGCGTCGCGACACCAATCGCTGCGTTGCCACTCGTCGACGTATTCCCGATGAGACTCCTCGTGGCTCCTTGCACTTGGGGCGCCTCTCAAGGAATTTCTTGTGCGTACTTACGCCCCGGACCACTAAGTTGAGGCTTTTTCGGTCATCCGGAACTCGGTGGGCGAGATCCCCATCTGTTGGCGGAAGAAGCGAGTGAAATAGGACAAGTCATCAAAACCCAAGCGATCGGCGATCTCCGAAACCATCAGCGGGGAATAATGGAGCAGCCGCCCGGCCTCCAAAACTAGACGTTCCCGATGGAGTTGACCCGCGGTTTTTCCGGTGATCCGTTTTAGACACCGCTTCAGATAACTTTCGCTAACCCCCAATTCGTCTGCATAGTCCGTCACGGCCAGGCGTTTCGTATAGCGCTCTTCCACCAGGCGGCTGAAGCTTCGCGTCAACTGCAAAGCCGGATCCGATTCGACCTGCGGCGGTTTACTCGGATGTACGCGTAGACGCTCTAGCTCGATAAGAAAGATCTGCAGCAGCCGGCGGATCACGCGGACCCATCCCCCTTCACGCTCCTGGCTCTCGCGCGCCATGGTTACCAGGTGCTGCCGTGTCCGCTCAACAGCATCAGGCGTCATCGACATCAAGAGAGTTCGCTCAAGATTCGTCGCGACGCGGCTGTTCTCAGGGTCTAACTCGCCCTGTGTAAGAAAGTCCCAATGAAATCGGAGCAAAAATCCGTCCATGGTGCAGCGAGCGACATTCCAAGCGTGAACTCTCCCGGGGGCCAGAAAGAGTGCGGCCGGAGCCGCAAAAGCCAGGGGAATCATGTCCACGCTGATCTCGGCCCGGCCAGTCTCAACCACGAAGATTTCAAAGAAGTCATGCCGGTGGGCGGCGTGGACACCCAGGTTGATGGGTTGGTTGAAGGCTTCGGCCAGTGGGCGAACCTCGAAGCCCTCGAGCGTCCCTTCGATGGCTACGTCGCCCAAAACCAGCAATGGGATCGAACCCTCCACAGCAAGATCCATTCCCTACAGCTTTTCAGCAACCTGCCAGGATCGCTAGCCTGAAAAGTGCTAGTCGAGGGCCGGTTTGTCCTAACGATCTGGACTCGGTTCGAGTTAATGTCGGATCCACGGGGGCACAACGACATCTCAAAATGCCGCAGCTAACTCTGAGGGCCTTGCGACGAGAGGGGAGGGGGGGCTCAGGCCGACCCTCACAGAATGTTGCTTTTCCTCTCATTAAATCGGCTCGCGGCATCAAGAAAGTCGATCGCCCCGGTCCCACGATTGGGGCGTGGATTGAAACCAGGACAGAGACCTTTGGCCCGTAACGACTCCCGCGGCCTTTGCTCTGGCCGTGGTCCTGGCGGTATGTGATCTAGATCATCGTTCTGTCTGGTAGCGCAGGATAAACTTGGCCGGTCGGGTGCGTCCTGCGCTCAATAGATTGCTCGAATGGATCGGGAAGGGGGCGCTAGCAGGTTGGTTTTGGTTCCCTTGGTATATCCTGACGATTGATGTCTCGGTGCCAGGTTTCTTGGATGATTGATTCGCAAGCGAACGATGCTTGTGGCATAGCTCGAATAGCACGTGGTAGGCAGGGATGCATCGGGTAGACTCAGAAAATCCCCCCCTTCACAAGTTTTGTCCATCTTCCGTCCAGGTTTCGGAGAAGCGTTTCGACTTGGTCCGTTGGTTCCCGTTGTTCAACTGTTGGTTTCACCTGGCTAGCAAAGGCCTACGGCAGCAAATCTGGGCAAGAAGGAAGAGTCAGGCGCAGCCTGAGGCGGCGGGAGAAGGGAAGCGGGAATGAATAAACGGCTGGGAATCTCGCTGATTGCCTTCGTCCTTTGGGTAGCGATTACTATCGTGGGCGGCAACATGACCACGGGCGGCAAGGGCACTTTAGTGGATGCCGTTTCGCGCAATGTGGGCTGGACCTTCGTGGTTGCCTCCGCTTTTATTCTGGCCGTGGTCCTCTGGCAAGGCTGGCGTGATGTGGGGTTGAACCGTTGGGCGACCACGCGTGGCTGGGTGCTGAGTTGGCTTCCCATGCTTTACATTGTGGGCGGGTTGGCGCTGGCCACCTTCCTCGGAATGCCGCCGATCTCCGTGCTGTGCCTCATCTTGCTCAACTGCATGCTGGTAGGGTTTTCCGAAGAGTTGATGTTTCGCGGAGTGCTCCTACAGGCGTTTCGTCAGGCCACTTCGATCTGGACTGCGGTTCTGCTGACCTCGGTGGCCTTCGGAGCGGTTCATAGCCTGAATGTCTTCGTCACGGGCGATCTGAAGGCGGCACTGATCCAATCTACCGCGGCCTTCCTCAGCGGGCTGATGTTCGTTGCCCTGCGCCTCCGCACAGGTTCGCTCTGGATCCCCATCCTGGTCCACGGGCTGTGGGATTTCGCCACCTTTACCTTGGGGTCGGCCTCTGCTGGCATTTCGGCGGGCTCCCTTGCTTCGGAAGCGGCCAAGGTGGCCAGCCAATCGACTCTGCAGAGTTTGATGCCGATTGGGCTGGTTTTGCCCAACGCCCTGTGCGGGCTCTGGCTGATGCGCAACATCGGGCAAACGCATGCGGACCCGGACCTATGACCAAGGGGATACTTTTTCGTTTTCGACTTAACGAACCGTAACACTATCTAAAAGGAGAATCAGTTTCGTGAAAATGAGTCACCTGGCTTCGGCCTCCATCCTGATGTTTGCTCTCGCTTCGGGGGCTTCCGCTCAGGCCATTACCGGCTTTCCCTCCGTCCCTATGAAGGACAAGCGCCCGGTGATTGGCGCCAATTATACCGGCCTTCGCCTTCGGCCCGAAACGGCTCGAATGGTGATCGACGGTCGCGATATGACTGGATTGTGCGTGATTGGGCCAACCATCATGAATTTTGAGCCGACCTATGACCTCAATCCCGGCCGACACAATGTTTCTTTCTCTGCGGTTACTCAGAATGGCCAGGCAGTCAACAATTCCTGGTCCTTTACCATCGAAAATCCCCGCCCCAATTTGCTCCAGCTGCTGGGCAGGTCGAACATTCCCAATCTCAGTTTGGACCAGAAGTTTCCCCTTGGGAACGCCATCACTTCCCGTCCTGAAATCGGGGCTCGCTTCAAAGGACAGCTCCAGACGGTGCGCCTGATGCTCGATGGTCAGGACATCACCAATAGTGCCAGTCGGACCACCAATTCTATCATCTGGCAGCCCCAGTACGACGTCTCTCCCGGCAGCCACAACGCCCAACTAGTGGCCACCGGCATCCACGGGCATCAGGTGCTGGAAAACTGGAACTTCCAGATTCCCGGCAATAACTCCAGCGGTCAGCCGCTCGAGATTACCCGATTCTGGCCCAAACCCGGACCCAACCAGAGCCCACGTAGCAAACTGGGAGCGGACTTTAACGAAAACATCGCTACCGCTCGATTGTTTGCCGACGGTCAGGAATTGACCAACCAGTGTTCTTTTTCCGGCAACGGAATCCGCTGGGTTCCACCGACAGATCTGGCCCCAGGAAATCACAACCTGCGCGTGGTGGCCCGCAGCGTCTCGGGTCAGAAGCTCACTCGCGATTGGAACTTCCAGGTAGCGCCGCGTCAGATGACCACCTACGCTCCCAACTACACCCCTCCCCAGCCCAATTGGCCACAAGCTCAGGCCTTGACCACCTTCCCCAGCGAAACTGCCGCGCCGCGCACTCCGGTTGGGGTAACGGTGCCCCCCGGCACCATCTTCCGCCAGTTCACCATGAACCTCGACGGTCGAGACATCACCCCCTACGTCCACCAGCAGGGGCAGGAGATCTACTTCCAGCCAGACTTCGACATGCAGCGCGGGATGCACCAGGTGCAGTTCACCGGCTGGAACAAGTCGGGTCAACGCACCGACCGCAACTGGACATTCAACGTTCAGTAGACTCTTCTGAAATAGGCCGGCCTTCGGTGTTGCGCCGAAGGCCGGCTACTTCCCAGGTTATCGAAGTTGCTCTTAAGGGGATATGTCATCTTGAAACGCACTCACACACTGGTTGGATTTCTGGTTTTAGGCGGACTGGCCGCAGCCACTCCCGTGCCCAAGAATTTGAACTGGAAGAAGCTTCATTTCTCACTGACTTCCTCGGGACAGAACTTCACTCTGCAGCCCAAAGGTTTGGCCACCAGCAATCAGCCGGTGAGTCAGGCCATCGAGGGTCCTTTGAGCGGCGCCCAGATCGGTGACCTGGACGGGGATGGCTGGCCGGAAGTGCTGGTCAGCTGGAAGAAGGGCAATCACCAGCAGGGCGCGGCGCTCTACTCGGTCAACGCCGGTAAATCCCTAAGTCAGGTGGGCTTCTCGCAACAGCCTGACCTGGGGACTTTCCGCCTCCAAGGCAAGCGTTTGGTCTTCAAGGACGTCAACGAGGTAGAGACTCTCTACCGGCTGAAACCGGGCGAAGCGCTTAAGCAGTTGGTGGCAGAGCCGTTTCAACCGGTGGTTCTAGATTTCGGCCTGCCGCGTGGCTTTTCGGTGCAAAAAATGAATCCCAAAGTCGCCCCCGGCAAAGACTTCGTCGGCTATGCCAACGGTCGATGGGACAAACAGGCTCGCCTGATGCCAGGGGAATCCCAACTCAATGCCCTGGTGGTGGCCAAGCGGGTGGTGGATTCCCAGGTGATGACGGTCATGGAAGAGGCCAGCCGGAAAAGCGCTAAAGCTCCCAAGGGTTCGCCGTTGCAGCAGGTGGGAGACTTTTATCTTTCGGGCATGGACGTGGCCCGGCTGGAGCAGTTGGGAGCCAGTCCGCTGCAGGCGGATTTCGAGAAATTCGCTCAGGTCGACAATCCCACCAAATTCGCTCTGGCTTGCGCTGAATGGCTTTCTAAGTCCGACGACGAGGCCTTCTTCCAACACTGCCTGTTGATCGCCGGGGATATGAACGACAGCAGTCGCTACAGCATCTTTCTGGCTGACGCCAAGTTGGGTATGGGCCAGGACAACTACACCAAACCCGAGTTTGCTTCGGTGCGCGCTGCCTACTTGGAGAAACTCAAGACCATGCTGGTGCTGGCCGGCGTCAATCCGGCCGTAGCCGAGGCCCAGGCCAAAGACTACTTTGAAACGGAAAAGCGCATTGCGGCCAAGAAGCTGACCCCCGCCGACCGCCGCGATCCCAACAAGGCCTTTCGCAAACTCGGCTGGCAAGAGGCTCTGACCGCCTACCCAGCCCTGGATTTGCCCGCCCAGTTGGCCTACTTCAAGCTGCCCAAGCCAGAATACATCTGGGTTCTCAATCCCGACTCCCTGGCCGAGCGCAACGCCATCGTGGCCGAAGGCAACTGGAAGCTGCTGCGCAACAATCTACGCTTGAACGCGCTGCTTCAGTGCTCGGGATTTCTAGGCCCCAAATTTGAAGAAGCCAACATCCGGTTTGGGGAAGCTCTTTATGGCAAAGTCAAGCGCCCGGCCCGGCCGCTGCTCATGGTGGCTTCGGTTCCCAAGGTGTTGGGACATCCCGTTTCTCAGCTTTACGTGGCCCGGCATTTCCCGGCCCAACGGCGCAAGTCGGTGGAAGAACTGCTTCGTCGCGTGCGCGCCGAGTTTCGTCAGCGCATCGAGAGCAACGCCTGGGTGCAACCGGAAACGCGCAAGGAGGCCCTGGCCAAGCTAGATGCCATGAACGTCTCGGTGGGTTACCCGGACGAGTGGATCGACTACTCCAGCCTGGACATCCGCCCTGACGACTATCTGGGCAACGGTTTGCGCGCTCGCCAATTTCGCTTCCAGCGCGATCTGGCTCGCTGGGGCAAGCCGGTCACTCACGATCATTTTGACACGCCCGGCTCCACTCTCCCGATCGACATTAACGCGGCCTATAGTTCTACCAACAAAATCGAAATTCCGGCCGCCATTTTGCAGCCGCCTTTCTACGACCCCAAAGCGGACATGGCCGTCAATATGGGCTCTTTGGGGGCCACCATCGGGCACGAGTTTACCCACGGTTTTGACTCTTCCGGGCGTCTTTACGACTCCAAGGGCAATGTCCGCGATTGGTGGGCGCCGCAGGACACCAAACGCTTCCAACAAGAAAACCAGAAGCTGGTGGACCAGGCCAATGGCTTTGAGTTTCTGCCCAAGCTGTTCTTGAATGGGCCTCTGGAGTCGGGGGAGAACATGGCCGACGTAGGCGGCCTTTCGCTGGCCTACGCCGCCCTGCAAGGTTATCTGAAGGAACATCCCCAGGATCGCAAATTGCGCGACGGCTTGACCCCCGAGCAACGCTTCTTCCTCTCCTGGGGCCAGTTGTGGGGTGAGAAGTCTACTGAGGCGGTGTTCCGCCAGTTGATCGCCACCGATCCCCATCCTCCCGGACTCTATCGTCAATCTCAACCCTCACGGCATGAAGCCGGATTTTTTCGGGCCTTTGGCATTAAGCCGGGCCAGCCGCTCTGGTTGGAGGAGACAAAGCGCGTTCGACTCTGGTAGTTTTTTTCGAATATCCCGAATTTGTAAGGAGAATCTATGAAAAAGTATCTTGTTTCGGCCAGCCTTGCTCTGGCCGCCCTGTCTCTCTCGGTGGCCGTTTCGGCCGCTCCGGGTGGAAAGCAGGAGCAGGTCATGTTTGCGGCCGGAAAGAGCGCAAAGACGGTCAAGGGCAGCGTTCAGGGGAAGGGCTACATCGACTACCTGGTAACGGCCAAAGCCGGCCAGTCCCTCAGTGTGACTCTAAAGCCTATCAAGACGACCACTTACTTCAACGTGAATGTGCCGGGAAGTGCTAATGCGCTCTACAATGGCAGCAGCAGTGGGGACACCCTGAAGAATCGGCTGCTACCCAATGACGGCACTTACTCCATTCGGGTCTATCTGATGGGAAACGCCGCCGACAGCAATCAGAAATCCGACTTTAGCCTGGACATCGGCATCACCGGCAAACCGCTGGCCCCTTTGTCGGCCAAAAGGGACGCCAAGGTGGGTAAGACGGCCTACCATGCCACCGCCTCCGTGCCGGCCAAGTATGATCTCGATCCGAAAGTGAGCAGCAGCGAGGCCGGCGTGATTCGCCGCAGCCAGGACGGTACTGCCACGGTGGTGCTGAAGATGAAGGGCTTTGACCGCTCCATCTTGTTTGTCAAAGGGAAGCCGGTCGGTTCGGACTCGGCCCAGGAGATGAAGTTCACCAAGAAGGGTGACCTGACTACGGTCACCTTCGGCGACAAGAGCGAGATCTATGAGATCCGCGACGTTTTCTTGATGGGCGACTAAGGAGGAATAGAACCATGCGTAAACAGATTTTAAGTTTGGCCTTTTTGGCTTTGGGAGCTTCTGCTTTTGCCGACGTGTCGGTGGAAGAGGTACTGGCCCGCCGTGAAGGTGCCGATATCAACATTCGGGTGACCGTCAACAACCCGGCCTCGACCACCCAGAAGGGTCCGGTCAAGGTTGTTCTGTCGGTTCGACAGACCAGCTCGGACTCGTGGCAAGAGATCAAGACCTGGACCAACATCGCCAAATTGGCCGCGGGCAACCGCGTCTCGCGCGATTTCTTCCAGGCCAACCATACCTTGCTGCGCAAGTTGGCCGAACAGGGCGCCTTTGAAATTCGGGCCGTGGCCCAGGCGCCCGGGGCGCCCAAGACGGGTGAGAAGGTCACCACCTGGCAAGACACTCAGACCGGCAAATAGCCGGTGCCCTGAAGAGAAGCCCAAAAGCCATGAGCGGCACTGCCGCTGATGGCTTTTGGCTATTCAGGCCCAGGCGAAGGAGAAGCCGGATTGCAATCGGAATTTCGCCCTATGCTTATTTCTTGGAAGGCCTTGTGACTTTTCCGCCCTGGCTGAGGGACCTGAGAAATCGCCGCAACCTGGTTCTGATGGTAGTGGGAATTTTGGGGTGCACCTGGACGCTGGCTAACTTTCCTGAGGTTTCCGTCACCCTGGAAATTCCGCCGCCCAGCTCCGCTTTGCAAGATCGTAGTCTGCCTCTTCCCCCCATTGGTCCTCGGGAGCGCGGTTTTAACCCCTTTTTGAAGCCTTTTCTCTTTCAGTTGGGCGATAGTAGCAAACTGACGGGCCTGGAGCGGGAGGAGATTCTTCAATCCCAGTATCAGCAAATTGTGAACGGACTGAGTGGCTCCGCCCCTCCGGTGGAAGTGCAGCAGGAGGAAGCAACCACCGTTTCGATCGGTGGAATCCCCTTCGCAACGGTGCTTTCGGTCGATTGCCCGGATTATTACGCTCGTCTTTCGGAAGCGTCCCAACGAAAGCTGGAGAAGCTCCTGGCCGAGCACTGGAAACGCCGATTGGAGCTGGATCTGGCCAAGGAAGCATTTCAACGGTCTCCCAGTTACTCGGCTACTCATCCCTATCTAGCCTGCTTGCTGTTTTTTTTCTGTCTGGGTTTGCATGGAGTGGCCGATGTTTTTTCCCGGCGTTTTTTACATAGTCCGGGTTGGTCGCTGAAGGCTTTTCTGTGGCTTTCTTACCTGGCGGTGAACGTGTCGATGTTTCCGCTGCTTACGCCTCTCGCTCCGGTGCTGATCAACGGCGCGCTGCGACCGGTCTTTTTCTTTCTCATTAGTTGGACGGTTGGCCAGATGTGCTACCGGATGGGGTGCTTGTTTCTCGACAGCTATGCACGGGCCTATGTACTCGGCCATCGCCAACGGGTGGACACGTTGGTGCATGGGGGGCGCTTTCTGATCGCCACCGTGGTGGGCCTGTTGGGAAGCGCCTGGTTTGCGGCTTCGCTAGGAGTGGATCTCTCCAAGCTCTTCGCGGGGGCGGGCGTGGCGGGTCTGGCCCTGGGCGTGGTCGGCAAAGACATTTTGGTGGACTATTTTTATGGGTTCAACATTTTGGCCGATGACCAGTTCAGCCTGGGAGACTTTATCGAGACTCCGGTGGCTACCGGGTTTGTGGAAAACTTTAATTTGCGCACCACCCGCATTCGCGAGTTGGACGGAGGTCTCTCGATTGTCACCAACAGTAAGTTTACGGTGATCAAGAATCATTCGCGCGAATTTGCCAATGCCGACTTTCGCATCGGCATCGCCTATGGCTGCCCGACGGATCGGCCGTTAGCCTTGATTTGTGAGGAAGTGGCCCGCCTTTATGAAGACAAGGTGGGAGTGCTCGAGCCCCAGCCGATTTTTGTCGGAGTTCAGGAGCTGGCGGAAAGCGCCGTAGTGCTCCGTGCCCTGGTTAGAACCGCCCCCTTGCAGCAATGGGCGGTCGCTCGCCAGCTGAATCAGCGAATTCTTCAGCGTTTTGCCGACGAAGGCATTGAACTGGCCGTCCCCGTCCGGCAAGTCAGGCTCATGCAGCCAGAACCCCCTGAGGCGCTTGGATAATCTTCCCGGGGGTCACCTTGGCCCCCCACCGGGAAGTCCAGCTCGACCGAGTATTGACCGTCCCCTCCTTTCCGGCCGGTCATCACTTTGCCGTCGCCGGGAGCCTGAAAGGCACTCTCAAATTGAGGGGATTCAAACTTCTGCACCACTTTGTCGGCAAAAAAAACGCCGCCCTGGCTTGCCCCTCCCACTACGTGGGCCTTTAACTTCACTTCAAAACCAGAGCCGACGGGACCGGCCTGATAGGTGTCCAACGCCACCGTTTGGGATTGAGCAAATTGGCTCGGTGAACCGGACTGTTCAAAAAGGCGTCCACCACATCCTGAGCCAGTTCGGCCTCGGGGACGCCCACGGAACGATAGATGTTTTCGGCAATCGACATGTCCCAGCCGCCCGCCAGCTCAATGCGAAACTTGGGCCTCTCCTGACCCACCGTGGGGGAAGTATGCGAGAAGTATTTCAGGCGGGCCATTTCGGAAGAATGGCCATCGGCCGCCTCGTCCAGATAGTTCAACTTGGCCACGGCGCGCACGCCGTTCTCTTTGCTAACCTGATTGGAGCGAGCGATGATCTGGTCCACCAGACTGGCCTGGTCCGCCCAACCGGTTCCCAGCAGTAGACCCATCAGGGTGAGTTTTTTTAGAAGCGCCATGATGAAATTGCCTTTCGTGAGCGAGTTAAGGAGTCCATGATCTAAATACGGCCTGGGAACCTTCCAGAATGCCCTCTAGCTGCTGGCGACCGCGCTTTCCGGTGATTCGATCACCGGTGAGGCGAGCTCTCCAGCCCGCTTCTCCCAGGGCTTTCAGCAACGAGGTCAATCGGTAGGGACCGACCAGCAGTCGCACTGTCTGCCCCTGGTCGAGCTAGCCGAGGAGCGGCTGAAAGTCAAAGGGAGCTTCCGCGTCCAGCGAGTTGGAAACCGGACGCACCTGAAGTTCGATCCGGGAAGGGAGCAGCTTACCGTAGATGACCAGTGGGCCCTTGACGGCCTCCAGGCGTTCTCCGGTCATCTGGACCTTCCAACCGCGCTGGCCCAAACCCTCAAAGAGCGGCATGACCTCATCGGCTCCCAGCACCAACGAATGGACGTCCTCCACTCGGCGCTCGATCTGAACTTGAATTCCCGGCAGATCTCGCACAAAGGAAAGTGCGTCCAAAAGATGTTGGTCCATATGTTCTTCCGCCGCAACCTGGATGGTCCAGCTGGAAGCGAGCACCAGGGAGGCGAACATTCGCTGAATACTTCTCACCGGCCAAGCTATTCGAATTTTTAATTATTGAGTCTGCGCCGGCGAATCAAATAATCTGATTCCCTACTGCATCAAAGCATCGGCTTGCTTCGATTGCCGAGATGAAAAATAGATCGCTTTTTCTAGTAAGTTTGTCCTGGAGGACTGGATTGGTCTAGCAAGAAACTTTTTCGCACATCAGGATCTGGCGTTCTTTTCTGGCTCTAAATGCCACGACCGCGTGGGCTACTTTACGGCCCTTTCGTATGCGCGACAGGCCCTTTTCGTTCGTCCCAGGCTGGCGGCTCGCCGCCTCACGGGGCTAGCTTTGTATTCTTGTTTTTAATAAAGGAGGCCGCCCATGCGCAATTGTTTGATCGAATTTCTTGGAACGTTTTTTCTGGTCCTGGTGATTGGCCTGACGGTGGTATCGCCAGCGGAAGGTATCGCGGCGCCCGCCGCCGGAAATCTCGCCCCACTGGCCATTGGTATCACTTTGATGATCATGGTTTATGCGGGCGGACATTTGTCCGGTGGGCACTACAATCCGGCCGTAACACTGGCCGTCTTCCTGCGCGGCAAATGTGCCGCCAAAGACGTAGCGCCTTACATGGTATCTCAAGTAGTAGGGGCCGGCGTGGCCGCTCTGACGGTGGGGTTCCTCAAAGGGAATCCAGCTCTCACTGCCATGTCTCCCGATATTCCCCGCTCGCTCCTGAATGAGTTTCTTTTCACCTTTGCCCTCTGCTACGTGGTCTTGAACGTTGCTACTTCCAAAGCCACCGCCGGCAATTCCTACTATGGTCTGGCCATCGGTATGACGGTAGTGGCCGGCGCTTTTGCCGGGGGCGGCATTTCGGGTGGAGCCTACAACCCCGCCGTGGCGGTCGGTATCACCGTGATGGGATTCACGGCCCTGAATATCCGCGGTTTTCAGC
>JALHOV010000071.1 GCA_022842865.1 Vulcanimicrobiota bacterium
GCTCAGAAAGAAAGCCCCAAGCGCCATCTGCCAGCCCAAGAAGGCGCCCAGTACGGCCGCATACTTTACGTCGCCCTCCCCCATCGCCTCCTGGCGCGCCACCAGCATCCCCAGGAACTGGATAAACTTGAAAAACAGCCAGCCAACGGCGACGCCGCAAACCGAACTATAGAAATTTGAATGCAAGTTCCAGTTGGTCAAGTCCTCAAGAATGTACATATCTCCGCGATTGGGCATAAAAACGCTGAAACCAGTGCCAAACAACACGCCAAACAAGTTCACCTCATCAGGTATGATCCAGTGATCCACGTCGGTGAAGAAGACCGCCAAAGCCACACAAAAGAGCGCAAAGTGATAGAGCCAGGACACCCCCAACCCCTGGTCGTGATAGAGCAGACCGACAGCTGCCAGGCCAGTCATCAACTCGACCCACATATAGCGTGATGAGTAGGGTGAACCGCAGAAGGCGCAGGCCCCTCCCTGGAGCCAGTAGGAGAGCACCGGCAGGTTGTGATACCAACGCAAGGGCACGCCGCAACTGCCACAGGCCGATCCGGGCATCACCACGGAGCGCTGCAGGGGCAGCCGGTAGATAACGACATTCAAAAAGCTCCCGATGAGCAACCCCAAACAGAAAGAGAGCCAGACTGTAAAGGGATACACCCCGGTCAACATGTCAAGCAGGAGCACTCCGAAGTCATCCTCATTCATCCGGTGGTGCTTTAGCGCCTAGTCGCATGACAACCTGCAGACGACTGAGAGCGCGTCGCATGATTCGCGAGACACGCTTGGGAGGAAGCCCGGTCTCTCCAGCAATCTGATTCTGATTGAGGTCTCGATAGAAGAACATTTTCACGATCTGACGCTCCACCTCCACCAAACGCTCCAGAGCGGAGTCCAGCCAGATTCGATCTTCCAGCGAGAGCACGAACGATTCCTCGCGGAGACTACGAATGCGACTCACCTGTGGACTGGAGCCCGCATTCTCACCTTGCATCTGCTCCAGCGAAACCACCGAGCCAGCCTTTAGCACCTCGACGACGCCATCGCGGGCAATGTTGCAACCCTCCGAGATTTCACTGACGGTCGGCAAGCGCTCGTTGGCCTGCAGAAAAGACTCAACGAAAACCCCGACCTTACGCGAAACAGCTTGTAGCCAGCGCGGCTTGCGTACCGTCTCGGTACGATCCCTCAGATAGTGGCGAAGCTCGCCCAGAATGCAGTGACTGGCATAGGTGGAGAAGCGGTTTCCCGATGTGGCGTCATAAGCCGATACAGCCTTCAGCAAGCCTAAGTAGCCTACTTGCACCAGGTCCTCCCACTCAGCACGTCCGCGAAACTTGCGAACGAGCGATACCACCAGACGGGAATACCTAACGATAAGCTTCTCGTGCAACTCGGTTGATCGACTTGCCCGATAAGCCTCGAAAAGAGCGAGCTCGTCGTCTTCTGGAGGACCAGAGAGACTCTCGGCAAGAGCATCGTCGTCTTCAGAGGGCTCCAATCCCGTTCACTCCCAACCCGTCTGGCCGGCGTGGCCCAACTAGCCCTAAATTGGCCCCACCTTAAGCGTTCGCTCGCAGCAAGCTGCTTCGACTCCCGCAAAGACTTAGTGGGCCAATTTAGACCACAACTCAAGAGAAGGCTGGTGACCTTCGGCCTGACCAGCCTGAGCCTCGCAACGCGCGATCCTTGTAGGTCCCAAAACCTACGCGGTCGCACTTTCGCGGGGGCGAGTCGCAACTGACACGACTCCGTTCGTCCTACAAAAAGCGAAAGAAGCGGACCGAAGCCCGCTTCCTCACGATTCGACAGATGCAGAGGTGAAGCCCCTGTTAGCCGCCGATATTGCCGATCAACTGATAGAGCGGCAGGAACACCGAGATGACGATAAACCCTACGATACCACCCATACCGACAATCATAATCGGCTCGAGCATCGAGGTCAAACTGGCCAGCATATATTCTACTTCTGTGTCGTAGAAGTCAGCGATCTTCGATAGCATGGCGTCGAGGTTACCGGTCTCCTCGCCCACGGCGACCATCTGTGTGACCATTGGAGGAAACATGCCAGAGGCACCAAGCGGACTGGCGATACTTTCACCTTCACGAATACTTTCGCGGACCTTGGTAACGGTCATCGCGATAATTTCGTTGCCGGAGGCGCGACCTACAATCTCCAGAGCTTGCATGATCGGAACACCGGACGAAAGCAGCGTGCCCAAAGTTCGACAGAAGCGCGAAATGGCCACCTTACGATTCAGCAGACCGAACACAGGAATGTTCAGCCTCATCATGTCATACTGCTTCCGGCCCGCGGGAGTCCTGATGTACTGGCCAACCAGAAATCCACCTACGCATAACAAGATGAACACAGGAATCATCACGGCAGGGTTACGCGCACCCTTAGTCACAGCGATAAGGATCTGAGTCGGCAGCGGAAGCGCCAGGCTCATACCTTCAAATAGCGCCACGAACGTGGGCAGGATGTAGGTCACCAGAAAGAATACGATGCCAGACGCCATCAGCAAGATGACGACCGGGTAAGTCAGCGCGGACTTTACCTTCTTCTTCAGGGCGAAGTCTTTTTCCATAAAGCCGGCCAGTCGCTCGAGCACTTCGTCGAGCACACCGCCCATCTCACCAGCCTTCACCATACTGATATAAAGCATGGAGAATACCGTGGGATGCTTGGCCAGCGAGTTCGAAAGCGTCGAACCGCCTTCCACGTCTCGGCGGACCTGGATGAGCGTCTCTCGCAACTTCTTGTCTTCGGTCTGCTCCGAGAGAATATCTAGACAGCGAACCATCGCCAAGCCGGCGTTAATCATGGTCGCGAACTGGCGACTGAACACCGTCAGCGCTTGCTCGTCGACCCGCTTCATTCGAGACAGGAGGCCGGCAATACCGTCTGCCCCAGCGCCCGCGGCCTTGGCTTTGATCTGAATTACGGTCATCCGCTGTTCTTGCAAACGCTGGGTAGCAGCTCGCAAGTTCGCAGCTTCGATCGTATCCTTCCTTAGCTGGCCGGTGGCATCACGCGCCTCGTAAACAAAAGTAGGCATCCGACCTCTTCCTCCAATTACCGACGTGGTCTATTCCGAACCGAAACCGGCTCGGGTTCGCCAATTTACAATGCATCCACGCGACGCCTTAGAGCGTCGTGAGGTGCCCAACAATGATGACCGCCACGGGGACGATCCACCAAAAGATACCCATTGTTTCCACCCTTCTGCGAGGTTACCGCCGCGTATTTTCAACCATCCGCTTGAAATCATCCGGATGCATCGTATGCGCCAACGCCTCGTCTGCAGTTACCATCTTGCTCTGAACCAACTCGAACAGGGACTGCTCCATTGTCTGCATCCCGAGCTTCGAACCGGTTTGGATTGCATTATAGATTTGATGCGTCTTTCCTTCTCGGATGAGGTTTCTGATTGCAGGGGTTGCAATCAGAATTTCCACCGCCGGAACGCGTCCAACACCGGCTGCGTGCGGCACTAACTGCTGAGAGACAACGCCTTCCAGCACGGAAGAAAGTTGCACGCGAATCTGCTGTTGGCCGTGTGGAGGGAAAACGTCTACAACGCGCTCAATCGTCTGGGAAGCATCACAAGTATGCAGAGTGCTGAAAACGAGATGGCCTGTTTCGGCTGCGGTCAGCGTACCCGCAATCGTTTCCTGGTCGCGCATCTCACCGACCAGAATCACATCGGGATCCTCACGCAGGGTCCCTTTCAAAGCGTTTGACCAGGTGAGAGTGTCGTGCCCGACCTCGCGCTGGTTGATCATCGACTTCTTGTGAGGATGGATGTATTCAATCGGATCCTCGATTGTGATGATGTGGTAGCTCTGAGTCTGGTTGATAATGTCTAACATACAGGCAAGGGTAGTGGATTTGCCGGCGCCCGTAGCGCCCGTGACGAGTATTAACCCGTGAGGCCTGTTGACCATGTCCTCGACAATCCGAGGGAGATTCAATTCGGTGCGCGACGCAACCGTATTGGTGATCGCTCTCAAACAGGCGCCGACGACACCGCGCTGACGGTAGACATTGACGCGAAAGCGACCAAAGCCGCGCACGCCGTGGGAGCAGTCAAGCTCCCACGTCTTTTCAAACTTTTCTTTCTGCTTGTCGTTCAGGATGCTGTAGACCAGCCGTTTCGCCTCTTCCGGCGACAACCTGGAATACTCGGTCGCGACTAACGAGCCGTTGATCCGCAAAACGGGCGGCAGACCAACCGTCAGATGCAAGTCAGATGCACCGCGCTCCACCGTTATCCGGAGCAACTCGTCCATCGTGTACCGCATTGGTTGCGCAAGCGCCATTTTTGGTTACCTCTCTGATCTCATCAGCACCACTAATCCACAATCCCGGGAACCCTGGAACCCAGGTCTACAGGCGAATCTGTTACCGACGTTCATTCCAACAGGCCTGCAAGTTCAACCCGAACCAGTCTTTTCCTTTTGTACACAGTTCAGGAGAGTATAAGGTTGCTCAGAGGCTACTGACGACCCGCTCCTTGATGCGAGCAACGAGCAGGCCAATTGCTACTTCATTGCTCCCCCCCCCGGGGATAATCACGTCGGCATAACGCTTGGTAGCCTCCACAAACTGAAGGTGCATCGGGCGAACCGACTTCAGATACTGATCGATGATGGAATCCAAAGAGCGGCCCCGCTCCATCATGTCTCGAGTCAGTCTGCGAATGAAGCGCTCGTCGGAGTCCGTGTCGACATAGACCTTAATATCGCACAAATCGCGTAAAACCGCGTCTTCGAGAACCAGGATGCCCTCGAGCACGACGATTTTGGCGGGCCCTATGGTGTGAGTTTCCGCCAGACGCGTGTGCTTCAGGTAAGAATAGATGGGCTGCTCTACCGATTCCCCAGCACGCAACTTACGCAGATGCTGGGCCAACAAGTCATTGTCAAAGGCCAACGGATGATCGTAATTGATCTGTTGGCGCTCTTCGAAACTAAGATGCGCCTGATCTTTATAGTACGCGTCTTGAGCGATGAGCGCGACCACCGGCGGCTCGGTAAAAATTTCCACCAGGCGGCGAGCCACCGTGGTTTTTCCAGAGCCGGAACCTCCGGCTACTCCGATAATCATTTGGAGCCTCCCTTAACGTTGGTAGCGAACTCTGTTGGCATTATGCTCCTCGTCCGTGCGGCCAAAGCGGTGACTACCGTCGTTTTTAACATCGTCCCGAACATAATACAGATATTTCGAGGGCGTCGGAGACATGGCCGCCTCCAACGAGGACATCCCGGGATTCGCAATAGGTCCAGGCGGAAGTCCGTAGTTCTTATAACTGTTGTAGGGACTATCCAACTCCAGGTCAGAGTATAGCAAGACCGCTTTCTGCTTGCCCAGCGCATACTGGATCGTCGCGTCACATTGAAGCATCATGCCAATGCGCAGACGATTCACATAGACTCCGGCAATCACCGGCCGCTCCCGAGGCACCTGCGCCTCCCGCTCGACCAGACTGGCCAGAATGACCACTTCCCTGAGAGTCTTCAGCGGACTCTTGGCCTTGCGCTTCTCCCAAAGGGGAACCACTCGATTCTTGAACTCGTCCGTGAAGCGCTTGAGCACAACCTTCTCGTCACACTGGTAGGGAAACTCATAGGTGTCTGGCAGCAGATAACCCTCGAGACTTTCCGGAAAGAGCTCGCCGAATGACTTCCCCTCACGGCTGGCCATCTCGCGAAACCGAGACTCATCCTTGATCAAATTTGCTTTCTTAGCGATAGCGGCCACCTGAGGAATTACCAGACCCTCAGGAAAAGTGGCGTGCCGGGAAAGATCCTTGGCGTGCTGCAACTTCTCAAAGATCTCGAAGGCGTTGTCACCGGGAGACAATTCAAAGAAGCCGACGCGAACATCCTTGCCCTGGGGATGGAAGCGCAAAAGCAGGCGAAAGGCTAGCTCGTCCTTGATCAGCCCCTTTTCAGCCAGGGCGCGAGCCACTTCATGGCCCAACATCCCCGACTTGATTTCAAAGAGAACCTTGCCGGTATCCTCAGGCTTGGCCGGGAGCAATAAAGTCTGCCCATACTGGTAACCCACTCCAACCAGCCCGAGAGCCAGAAGCATCAAGACCAAGAACGCACGGAACAACCATTTCACGGGGCCGGCTTTTCGCCTGGCGGAGACGTACCCCTCCTCTGCAGGTAGACCTGCAGAAGCAGCGAGGCTGCCACGGAGTCGAGCTTGCCTCGCTGCTGGCGCTCTGAGAGACCACCCTCACGCAGAGTATTGGATGCAGCTTTGCTGGTCAGCCGCTCATCGAGCATATAGGGCTTAAGGCCGCTCCGTTGCTGCAAATCGGCGGCGAATTTCCGACAGATCTCCGCCGAGGGGCCATAGCTGCCGTCCATATTGCGCGGGAGTCCGACCACGATCTCGCTCACTCCGTGCATCCGGATCAACTCCAGAAGCTCACTCCACCAGACTTCGCCTTTGCGCTGGATAGCCGGGAGCGGACCGGCCACCGTAGCCGTCGGATCTGACAGGGCCAACCCCAGCCGCTTGCGACCAAAATCCACCGCCAGTATCCTCACAGCCCCCCCTTCAAGAACCGCTCCAATCGCGGAAAAGCATAAAGCACCCAGTCTCCAATCAAATCACGCCCTGCCAAAACCACTCCGTCGTCGGGCCGTGCCGCCGCCAGTCGCAGCAAATTGGCGCGCTGCAAAAAAGCCAGCCATTCTCTCACTTCGGCCGCCAGGGGACGCGCCCCCGATTCTCGACAGTGAGGACAAAGCGCTCCCCCTGCCGCTACCGAGAACCAATCCAATTGGTGCTCCGCGCCGCAGCGAACGCAGCGCCGCAACTGAGGCGCGCTGCCCAATAAGCGCATAGCCTGTAGCTCGCACCAACTGACCAGCCACTCCGACCGCAACCCGGCATCCAAAGAGTCGAGCGAAAGCCGCAAAAGACGATAGGCGTCATTGTTCTCGATCTCTCCGGGAAAAGCTTCCAGCCAGAGATTGAGCAAATATCCAGCCCAATGAAGGCGGTCAAAATCGCCTAGCAATCCGGCATAGGTACGCTCCAGACTGACTTCATCCAACAGGGGCAAGGATCGCCCCAATCGGAGGTGGGCGAGGATACAGGTCAGGGGTTCGAGCAAACCCGTCCGCCTTGCCGAAATTCTAGAGACGCAGTCGATGCGTCCGCGGGGGCTAAACAGAACCAGCAACTCCTGAGTATCACGCAGCGGTTGGCGGCGCAATACGACCGCCTCCAGAGTCTCAGTTTGACCGCCCCTCAGTAGTTTCCGGTTCCCTGCTCGCCTTTGACGATCTTTACCGAAGCGCTGGCGCCGATGCGGGTGGCACCTGCTTCAATCATGGTGCGGGCCGTTTCTAAGTCACGGATACCTCCGGAGGCTTTTACACCCATCGAGGGCCCGACGGATTTGCGCATCAAACCCACGTGATGAGCAGTGGCCCCGCCCGGTCCAAAGCCCGTCGAAGTCTTCACAAAATCGGCGCCAGCCCGCTTGGCCATGATGCTGGCCCGCACCACCTCTTCATCGGATAGCAGCGCGGTTTCGAAAATGGTCTTGGTGATCTTACCCTGGGCCGCTCTTACCACTTCCGCGATGTCTGACTCGACCCAATCGTCCTGGCGATTCTTGAGAGCGCCGATATTGATCACCATATCGATCTCATCGGCGCCGGCGGCAATCGAGTCACGGGTTTCCATTACCTTGGCCAGAGTGGTGGTGGCGCCCAACGGAAAGCCGACGACCGTACATACTTTCACGCCGCTGCCCGTGAGCGCCTCGGAGGCGGTCTTCACCCAACCGGGATTGACGCAAACCGAGGCAAACTTATACTGACGAGCTTCATAGCAAAGCTCCAACACTTCGTCTCGGGTGGCGTCCGCCTTGAGCAGAGTATGGTCGATCATAGCCGCCAGATCGTGGTCCACTTTGCCACCGAGGGTGTTGCCGACGCGATCAGCGCCAGACTGCAACACTTTGCGCACTTCTCCAGGCAACAACTCAGCGCAACAACCGGTGCCTGCGCATTCCCCCGTCAGCTTGGCCTGACACACCTTGCCGTTGCTGGAGGCAACGCTGGGAGCCACCGAGACCGATTGATAGCGGCCAGGAGGAGGGAGTCGGTCGACTTCCGCGCTAGACGAGGGGCCGGATCCCTGTTTTTTGATCTCGTTGACCACCTCGGCGGTGATTTTAGCCACTAACGCTTCGATATCCACTCTAACCTCCCACTAAATCCATTCGATCGACAATTCCCACAATGACCGCCTCGGCGGGAGTCGACTCGCTGCACAAGCACAAGCGCGACGAACTTCCTTCGTAGACGATCAGGACCGTATCCCCCTGACGCGAGCCCACCAGATCCACGGCCAAAACCGTATTGCCTTCCACTTTACCGTCCCGGGCATCTTGCGGAACGACCAGTCGGAGCTGCTGCCCGTCAAACCCGGGATCCTGGTCGGCGGACCACAGGGAGCCCACCACCTGGCCGATGATCACACCGACATCCCTTCAACCAGACCAACAATGGCGGCATCGATAGGAGCCAGCGAACTCCGGGTCCAGGGAATGCAAGCTTCTTTGCCCTTGACGAGATAGACCAGGTCACCTTCTCGTGTGCCCATGTTGTCCACGGCCACCAGCAAAGGCCCGGCCTGGCTGCGGTCGTGGTTCACGGGCAGCACGATGCGCAGGGCCGCCCCCTCAAGACCAGGGTCCTTTTGGGTAGCCACTACCGAACCGCGCACCACGCCCAAAAACAAAGCTAGTTCTCTCGCATGAAGCGGCGCTCGACCTGCATCAGCTTTTCGATGCGGCGTATCTGCCGACCGCCCCCAAAGGTGGTGCCCAGCCAAACTTTGACAATTTCTTTGGCCACCTCGATGCCGGTGTTGCGCGAGCCCAACGTCAGCACGTTCGCGTGGTTGTGCTCACGCGAGTTGCGCGCGGTAAAAGTGTCATAACAAGCGGCTGCGCGGACTCCGGGCACCTTGTTGGCGGCCATAGCCGAACCCGTGCCGGCGCCGTCGATCATGATTCCTACCGTGCCGCCGCCCGGCTCGCGAGCCACGGCCGTGGCAACCAGACAGGCCACGTCGGGGTAATCGACGGGCTCGGTGCTGTGGGTGCCAAAATCCACGACCTCGTGACCTAGCTCTTTGAGCAGCCCTATCAGATCCTTTTTCATTTCGTAACCGCCGTGGTCACTACCGATGACGACCCTCAAAACCATGCACCTCCAGCAGACTTCAGCGGCCCTGTTTCTCCCCGTCCCCATTTGCCCCCTGCGGCCACTGCCAGAAGGTCACCTGGATCTCGCCACTGGGCAGCAGACTTGGGAAATCGATCTGCTTGCCCAATTTCCAAAACTTCCTGACTCCCACCAACAACTGTTGTTGCATCACATACGGATGATAAGGGGTTGAGACCCAGATCATATCTCGCTGGGGGACGACTTGCGACCATTCGTCCACCGGCTGCAGGCGAGGGGACTGGTATCCGTAGCACAAAAGCGGCGCCGCCATCATGGAGGGGTGAACACAGATGACCTCGGGCGCGCCTGGAATGGCCCTGGCTACGCCACGCCAGTCCGCCAGCCAGCGGTGAGGATCGGCCAGGAAGGGAAACGCTCCCGCAAGATTGAGGACCACCCAGACGGGCAGCAAATAACGAGCCCGCAAACTACTGGCCAACAGAAAAATCCAGGCAGGCAGGGTCCATACCAGATACTTGAACTCAAAGATCTGCAGCGGCGTCAGCCGCGACACCAACCATATCGACAACCACGGCAGCAGGGCCCAGGCGTAGACCAGTCGCGGGCAGGACGGCCGCCGCCACAGCAACCAGGCCAGAGCCATCGTCCCCAACCCCAGGCTCACGACATCGCCAAAGGGTGCAATGCGTCCACCCAGCAATCTCCCTATCGCCTCAACACCCATCGAAAGACTGGGCGTTTGACGCAAACCCAAGGGATGTTCGCGCTGGGCCAAATAATGCGGCACACCCCAGGCAAGCCAGAGCGCGAGGACCGCCGGCAACCATCGCGACCAGGCAGGCCTACAAAAGTAACTCAGCGGGAACAAAAAAAGCCCGAACAGATGGGTGAAAGATGCGGCCACAAGCGCCAGAGCTGCTAGTAGACGGCGATTTTCCAGCCAGGCAACAAAATAGGCCAGAGTCCACAACTGCAGCCAGGCGTACATGCGAATTTCCCGAGCTTGCTGAAGGTCGGCAAAGGAAACGGCCAGCATCAACCCACAAGGAAGGACCAGATCGGGTCGCCACTGACGCAGCAGCCTGACCCAGAGCATCAGACTCCAGAGACTGGCCAATACCGAACTGGAACGCAGCCAGAATTCGCTGAGACCGAAGCGAGCCCATTGCTCCAACAGCCCGTAGTAGAGGGGAGGGTGGACATCCTGAAACCCCTGCCGCCACTGCGCGGCACCCAGGATGGACATGGCTTCGTCAATTTGAAAACTGGCGGAACCAAGAGAATAGAAGCGCAAGGCAGCCGCTAAAGCCACCAGGGCCAGAATGGCCTTAGACGATGTTGAAGTGGTCAATCAGGGCGCAGCGCCGCTCGCGCGTAAAGCTACGAGCGGTCGTGCATCCTTCTCCGGTGGTGCCGGCAATCGTCATGGTAGTGAATCCTTCACCACCGAAGCCGAGACCTGCAAAGTTAGGACCATTTTTGACGAAGATGTTGGCGTTCACCGCTTTGGCCATGTGGCTCAAATTGTGCAGATTATGAGAGTGCATCACCGCGGTGTGATAGCGCTCGCCTTCTGCCTTCAGAGCAGATTCAATGGCGCAGCCGGCATCTCGCGAGCGCACGATGGGAAGCACCGGCATCATCTGTTCCTTTTGCACCAGAGGATGTTCCTCGGGAACTTCAGCAATCAACAAACGCAGTTCTCGCGGCAAATCCAACCCGATGGTCTTGGCAATGTCGCAAGCGTGCTGACCGACCAGGTCACTGTTTAGCACCAGCTTGCTACCGCCCACCGGGGGGGCATGAAAAATCACCTTGGTGAGTTCATCGACCTGGCGACTATTGAGCACATAGACGCTCTGGCGTGCCAGGCGCTCCATGAACTGCCGATAGATCGGCTCGACCACAAAGACCTCTTTCTCACAAGTGCACATGACGTTGTTATCAAAAGAAGAACCCAGCACAATGTCGCGAGTCGCCTGGTTTAGATCGGCCGTTTCGTCCACCACCACGGGCGGGTTGCCCGGCCCGGCAGCGATCGTCTTCTTCCCGGATTTCATGGCTTGCAGCACCACACCAGGACCACCGGTCACCACCAGCACGCGCACGCCTGGGTGAACCATCAAGGCCTGGCTGGTTTCCAAGGTAGGAGAAGCTACGCTGGTTAAAAGATTCTCGGGACCGCCTGCGGACACGATGGCCTGATTGAGCAACTGCATCATGCGCAAGCTGCACTTCTTGGCGCGGGGATGCGGGTTAAAGATGACGGTATTGCCCGCGGCGAGCATGCTGATGGAATTATTGATGATAGTGGCCACCGGGTTGGTGGTGGGCGTGATCGAACAGATCACGCCGAAGGGGGCCCGTTCCAGCAAGGTCAATCCTCGGTCGCCGGACATCACGCGACCCTGCAGGTCTTCCAGGCCCGGGGTTTTTTTGGCCTGGAGAATGTTCTTTTTGACCTTGTCCTCGGCCCGGCCCAAACCGGTCTCCGAATAAGCCAGATCGGCCATCTCCTGGGCATGCTTAAGGCTCACAGCACGCATCGCCTCGATGCAGTTGGCCTTAATCTCCTGGCTGGTGGCTCTCCACTTCTTGTAGGCCTGATTGGCGGCCGTCACCGCGTCGTCGGTCTGTTGGAAGACGCCATCCTTGCCGACAGCAATGCGCACCTCGGCGGCGCCGTTCCCATTCTGGGACGCGACCCGCTTGAGCACTTCTTCCACGATTTTCTGGACTTGATCGCGATCCATAGCCTACCCCTTCTCGAAAACCCGTTGACCGTCCAGGTCGATGCAATCCACAATTCCCATGATCACAGCATCGACCGGAGTTCCGGTCGTGGCGTCGGTTTGCCGGGCGGAACTACCGGTTACCACCAGCACAATCTCGCCCAACCCGGCACCCACCGTATCAATAGCCACCAACGGCTTACCATCACTTTTTTGCGTGGCCATGGCCACTGGCTCAACCACCTGGAGCTTGTGGCCGTCCAGGCGAGAGTCTTTCTGCGTGCATACCACCGTGCCGATGACGCGAGCCACTATCATGTAAAGATTACCTCGATGCCCATCTGAGCCGCTTGATCGCGGGCCAACGGCGTTACTATCGTGCCCGGGAGCACCTGAAGAACCTTCTGGCCGGCCCGAGCGGCCGCTTCCAGATCAGAGACCGTGATGACGTCCCGACCTTTGCCTGCGGCACTGGCGGGGGCGGCTACTCTAGCGCCCAGGCGACGAACCAGTGCCTCATTCTCGAGGACCTGCACTCCCATGCCCTCGACCGTGCGTAAGTGCTGGTGAAAGAGCGACAGAAAAGGTCCAGGCAGGCGACCCGAGGAGCGCTTGAGGTTGTCCACCTCCAGTGCTCCGGCCAGAACGGGGACACCCTGCATGACTCCGGCGACAGCCGCGGCACTGGCAGGAACGTCGCTGAGCAGATTGGCCACCCGACTCAGCACCTCCAGCCGGAGCACCGGCAGGACCACAGCTTCCATAGAGTGGACCAACTCGTCCCAAAGCAGAGGCGCATCAATCCAACGCAACGGACCCAGAGCCTGAGTTAACCGCTTCTCGCACACCCCGGCCACGCGCACGGCCGTCCAAGAGATTCCGGGGACCTCGCGCAGGGAAGCAAGAAGCCCTTCGAGGGACGAGAACGGAGCGGGGGCCGGCACGAGCAAGAGTTGGCGGCCCCCTCGTGCACGGTCACCCGACGGAGCCGCCACCTCCAGCGGAGGAGGCGGAGACGAGGGCTGCGCGCCCTCGCTCCGGTTCACTTCAGCCATGACCAAATCGGTGATCAGCTGAACGAGCGAGGCGTCCAAGGTGGATAGCTACCGAATCTTACTTGCCGGCCTTCTGGGCGGGAGGGGCAATCGGAAGAACCTCGTCCAGATCGCGGTGCGGGCGAGGGATGACATGCACGGCGATCAGTTCGCCGACCTTGCGAGCGGCGGCTGCACCTGCATCTGTAGCGGCGCGCACGGCGGCCACATCACCGCGAACCAGGGCGGTCACGTAACCGGCGCCGATCTTTTCGTAGCCGATGAGTTTGACGTTGGCTGCTTTGACCATCGCGTCCGAGGCCTCGACCATAGCCACCAGGCCCTTAGTCTCAATCATTCCGAGAGCTTCGTAGGTTGTCACCGTTAGTTCCACCTTTCCTATTCAAAAACCAGTTCCCCGAAACGCGGGGCAGGCTCGGTTCGCTCCACCTTCAAGGCAATCCTTGCGGAAAGAGTCTTACTCGTAGCCCAGGGCGCGCAGCCAATCCGGACGATCCCGCCAGCCTTCCTTGACCTTGACCCAGAGCTCCAGGAAGACCCGCCCCCCCAGCTCTTTCTCCAGAAGCGGGCGTACCTGCGAGCCAAGCTTCTTGAGCATGTCCCCTTTCTTGCCGATCAGGATGCGACGCTGACTGTCGCGCTCGACATACAGGATGGCTCGAATGAGGGTCACCTCGGGGTTATCCCCCGGCTTCATGTCCTCGACCTGCACAGCCACGGCGTGAGGCAACTCCTGGCGGGTGGAAAGCAACACCTGCTCGCGAATCAACTCCTCCACGCGGGTGCGTTTATCCACATCGTGAAAACTCTCCGGAGGAAAGAAAGCTACGCCTTCGGGCAAGATATCCAGGATACGCGCTTTGAACTTATCGAGATTCACGCCTTTTTGGGCCGAGACCGGCAGAATGTCGCCGAAATCCCCCAATTCCGAGTAGGCCTGAAGGTAGGGCAGCACCTTCTCAGCGGTATCGTGGACGTCCACTTTGTTGGCGATCAGCACCTTGGGACAAGTGGCTTTGGCGAAAATTTCAGCGGCTTCCCGGTCCTCTTTGGTGGGATAGTGGGTCGTGTCCACCACAAAAGCCACCATATCGGCCTCCATGCCTTCGTTGGTCGCCGTGTCACGGAGTTTGCGCCCCAGCAGAGTGTGAGAGCTACCCAGGCCCGGAGTATCCACCAGCACAACCTGATAGTTGTCTCCGTGCATCACTCCCAGGATGCGCCGGCGGGTCGTTTCCGGCTTGGAAGAGACAATGCTGATGGAACGGCCCACCAGAGCGTTGACCAGAGTGGACTTGCCCACGTTGGGCTTGCCTACCAGGGCCACGAAACCGCTACGAAATTCACTCACAAGAACAAGTTCCTTCTAAATAAGTCTAACCATTGCCAAAATTATGCCAATTTGTTAAAGTGTCGGCCATGATCAAGAGCACTTCTAAACCAACCACTTCCTCTTCTATCGTCCTCAAGGACTTTCTAGAAATCCCCTACGACCAGCTCGAGGAAATGAACCTCGAAGCCAAGCAGAAGCAGCAAGCTCGCAAGAGCGATAAAGAGCTTGAGACCTTCTACCTCAAGTATCTGTCCGATGAAAAACGCATCAAGGCGGTCTCGGTTTGCTTCTCGGACTTGGAAGGTCGCTTCCACATGTTGGACTACGACAAGAAGTTCCTGCTCAAATCCCATGACAACCTGACTTTTGACGGCTCCTCCATCCGCGGCTTCTCGGTCGTGAGCGAGTCCGACTTGCGCCTGGCCATCGACTGGGGCTCCTTCCGCTGGCTTCCCTCCGACGTCTTCGGACCCGGCAAGGTCATCGTTTTCGGCCTGATCAAAGACGCCGAAGGCAAGAGCTACAAGTCTGATATGCGCGGAGTCCTGAAAGACTACTCCGAAGAGCTATACAAAAAAGGCATGGAAGCCAACGTGGCCGTCGAGTGCGAGGGCTTCGTTTTCGATGGCCTCAACGCCGAACAGACCTTCAACACCCGGCATCCCTTCGTACTGGTCTCCAGCGGCGGTTACTACAACTCGCTGCCCAACGACCCGCTCAAGCTGTTTATCGACCGCCTGGCGGAAGCTCAACGCGCCATGGCCTTCGAAAACGAGAAGGACCACCCGGAAGTGGCTCCCTCGCAGTTCGAGCTAAACTACAGCTACGCGGAGGCCCTGATCGCCGCCGACCAGTTGCAGCTCTACAAACTGGTGGCCCGTCAGGTGGCCGCCAATATGGGCTATACCGCCAGCTTCCTGCCCAAGCCCATCGCCGGCATCAACGGCAGCGGTATGCACACCAACATCTCCATCAGCAAACGCGGCAAGAACTCGTTTTATGACGCCGCCGGCGAGGAGAAGATCAGCAAGTTCGCCTGGGAATTCGTCGATCGCATTCTCAACAGCGCCAACGACCTGTGCCTGATCCTCAACCCGTCCGTCAACGCCTACCGCCGTCTGGACCCGCACTTCGAAGCGCCCAACCAGATCAAGAGCTCGCCGGTCGATCGCACCTCCATGGTGCGCATTCCCCTGGGCAACGAGAAGTCGGCCCGTATCGAAGTGCGCACGGTAGCCCCGGACGCCAACCCCTACCTGACCTTCTACGCGCTTCTGCGCACCGGACTCGAAGGACCGATGACCGAAACCATCACCTCCGAGAACCGTCGCACCCGCACCAAATACTTGCCCGGCAACATCTATGACGCCATCCGCCTGTTCAAGGCCAGCAACTTTATGGAAGAAGTGCTGGGCAGCGACAACAAAGACAAGTACGTGGAGCGCAAAGTCGCCGCCGCCGAACGCTCACCCAAAGAACTGGGAACCCAGGTCAAAACCGGCGAGATCATCTATCACCACGAAGTCACCAACCAGCACATCTGGGGCAACTTCTAAACTCCCGACTCCCCTAAAAGGCCGAGTCTCACGCTGAGACTCGGCCTTTTTGCATTTTGCCCATCCTTGAAAAGGAGACCCGGGGGAGAAAAGGGGAAATGGAGACAGCCCGGCTCAAGCATCTTTTGGAAAGTTGAGTTCAGCTCGAGCGCAAGCTTTTCTTAACCAAAAAGCTCCTACGCGCGACTTTCGCCCTCCCGCAACGCGGTCTCCCTTCCACGGACAGCCTGGCTAGCGAGACAGGGAGCGGTAATAGTCTAAAAAGCCGTCGTCTCTCAGGAATTTGGCGGCGCCTTCTTTGGGGAGGGTGCTGCCGGGGCTCCAGTTGCCGTACATGGGGTTGGGCAGGATGAAATACTGGCGGCCGAGGCGCTCGCGTGCGTTAGCCACTGCCTGGTAGCGCGCCTGCAGGATTTTCTCGGGCGATGCGCCGGCTTCGGGCACGAAGGAGAGAAAATCGCCCAGGTCATCCCCGATGAAGGCCACTGGCCGGTAGTTCAGGCTGACCTGCAGGCGACGGCGCTCCTTGCGGCTCTGGGCGCGCAGCAGGGCCTGACCCTCAGCGGAAGCCTCCGAAATGCCCAGACGAACCATCAGACCGCGAGCCTGCCTGGCATCCTCTTCCGCTCCCGCATCCAACATCATCCGCTGGTCCAGGTCCTTCGTGTTCACCCCTAGCTTCTCGAGAACTCGAATCGTCTCAGGCCGGGTGGCCTCGGTTCGATTGGAGATAAAAAAGACGGTGTAGCCCAACTTTTCGGCTTCAGCGATAAACTCGAGGGCCCCGGGCACGGAGCGGCAGGCCTCGGCATGTTCGGACTGATACTTAAGGAACGAGTTCCAGGTTTCCAGCTCGAAGTCGCGACCCATGGAGTGGAGAAAGGTGCGGTAGACGGACATATCAATGACCGTATCGTCGAGGTCCATGATCACGGCCAGTGGACGCTCCTGCACGTTGGTGGTCTCCACCAGCCGACCCTGGGCATCGCGGGTTCCCTCCAAACTGGAACGCTCGCGCAGGGAACGAGTCGCCCATCCGTAGGTCTGCAGGCAGTGAGCCCGATAATCGGCCGAGGTCTGCACCCAGAGCTTGTCATAAACCCCGGCGGAATCCAACGGAGCGGGCTGTGCGGAGGCGGCCACCGCGAGGGCGGCCCAAAAACAAAGAAAAGTCTTACGCATGCGGCCCGCGTTTCGCCCCTATTCGGTGGAAGTCCCGTCAGGAACTGGACTGGGAGTCGGACTTGGAGAGGGCGTCGGGGTGGGGAAGAGGATTGCCGGCCCGGCCGGGAGGGTCACCTGGGCGCTCAGCCCACCATCCGCCGTGACCGTCACCGTCCTGGCCGCGCTTCCTGGCGTCTGTAAAACCTCAAAGGTGGTCTGGCCATTGGCTCCTGTCAACTGCGACCGTTCCAACAAGGTCATGGAGACATTCTTAACCCCGTTCTGCCAACGATCCACCGCCTGCACAGTCAAGGAATATTTGCCCGGAGCGGCGGTCGCCTGGAGCACAGTCCATAACCGACCCACCGGGCCGGCCGTGAGGCGCACTTCCGCCTGACCGCGTGCGGCGGCGCAATCTGCGAATACCTTGGCATTGCCCGGGGCGGCCAGGGAAAGTCCTTCGACAGCGGCGGTCCCATTGACAGTATTGGCCACCGCTTTGCTCAGACCGAGTCGCTCGGCGTAGAAACGCACCGGAATGCCATCGGGCACGGCACGCCCCCTGGCATCGGTCACGCGGGCCTCCAGTCGCAGCCGACTGGAACCGTCGGCGGGCAGTTCACTCTCACTGCAGCTCACTTGCACTCGATAAGGATAGCCTTGGGCCCGCCCGTCTTTGACCAACAGGGTCGTGGCCACCGCTTTCTCCAGGCGCGGTGAGCCCGGCCCCGTGGAGACCACCTGGTCAGCCACGGCCATGACCGTACTGGCGCCGCCATCGAGATTCATGGCCTCGCTGCCTCCTCGGCGCAGCAACTCCCCCGCCAACTCCTCGAGACGCAATCCTTGTAGATGATTATCGTTGTATCCGGAAGCGGTCACGATCAGCACCTTGCCGTCTTTGGTTGTCCCGACGGCGGTGCGAGCTGTCACACGGGTGATGTCATTTCCTCGAGGACCGAGCTCTTCTTCATCGGTGGTCAGGGCGACCTGACCCCGACGCAAAAGTCTCGGCCCTCCGCCCAAAGCCAGCTCGACATCGGTCCAGGTCTCTCCGGAACGAGACGCCAACTGCCCCTTGTTGGCCACCATCTGGTCGAATTCGATGCGGTGGTCCTTCATCACGCCCAGTGTGGTGCGCGGCGGACGACGGCCTACATGAGGACTGACCAGTTTCCCCCCCTTGACAACCACCCCCAGCGGCCCGCCCGAATCCGCGAAATAGCCTCCGTTGACACCCGCCAGAGCACCCAGACGACCGATCATTTCCGTAGGCTTCTCACGGCTGTCCGTACGCTCTTTAGCCAGACCGACTTCCAGGCTGGCTGCCGGGTCGGAAGGGTCCACCTGCAGTTGATTCCAGAGCAGATAACGACCGCCCTGAGCTCGCTCCATGCGAGTCCAGACCACCGCTGGAGAAAGCCTGATGCGGTCTTCCCAACTGTAGTCCAGGTCGATTTGCACCCCCTCCGCGCTGACTTTGACCTGACTGGCCGGGATTCGAAAGTTCAAGCCAATTTCACAGGCCACATGGGAGAGGTCGGGCTGGCGCCAGCGCACGTCACTTATGCCTGCGACAGTCGGGGCCGAGGGAGTCCCCCCGCGTAACTGGACGCCAGCAAACTCGACAACCAGCTTTTCAGGCAGCCGGCGAAAATAGACACTGGTCGGTTTCTGCGTGGTCACCATCTTGATTCCTGATGAAGTCCGCTGCCAGCTCGGAAAAGAAAAAGCGGCCGGCTCGTCCGCTCCAGCGGCAACGGTCAGGCCAAGAAATAAACAGAAAGCGGAACTACGCATCGCTTGATTTTCTTTCACTCACGGCCGGGCTCCTGTAAAAAAAAGAGACCCGACCGAGGCCGGGTCTCTTCCCTCCTTGACGGAGTCTAGCGAACGTCAAGCACCTGACCATTGGTGCCACCGTTGAAAGATCCAACACAATATTTCACGTTGGCACGGATGCTGCCTGCCGTATCCCCTATGTCAAACAGGGTGTCCAGAGGAGAGAGCTTGCCGCTGTCCAGTTGAAGATGGCGAAAAATCGCAGCATCGGACACGCGGAAGGTCAACTGGCGCATCGTGGTGGTGATTCCAATCGTGTTGCCTTCCGTGAAGAAAGCACTCACGACGCTACCGGACGCGTCCTCGTTGAAGAGATGGACGCCGCGCAGGGCGTTGAGTCCGGTAGCTGAACCCGCAGCACTGTTCTGCAGGACGACCCGGCTGGTGGTCGCCGGGGTGACGCCACCGGTGATCACACGCAGTGCGCCGGGATTTGCTGTCGGACTCAGCAGACTCGTGCCTCCTGCATTGACACCCTCGGTAATCACCACATTGCTGAAGCCGTCGGTGACAATGTCAAATGGGTTGTTATAGGCGGTCTGCCCGGTTGCCGGAGGTATTAGAGTAACACCAATGCTGGCAGCACTGCCCACCCCGCCGGTCAAGAGCGGGGTGTTGGGAACGAACGTATTCAGGTCGATGCGAGCTACGCTACCGTTGGCGCCGCCGCTGGAACCACCCGTATTCTCGACCAGGTAAAGGAAACGATGACCGTTGGCGTTGTCGATCGCAAGAGACGTGCAGAAGTTCACGGATTGCACAAAGGTCGCTACGTTCGGGAAGGCGGCGCCCGGGCTGATGTCAATGCGACTGATGCGACCCAGACCGCCCGACGAACCAAACTCAGCAACGTAAAGGAAGTTGCCGTCGCGAACAATATCCACGGGCGAATTCAGGTTGATGGCGAGCTGGTCGGCCGTACACCCGCCATTCGCTAAAATGTTCGTGTAACGAATGATGCGACCAATCGCTGCTCCGACCGCCTGGTCACCGACATAAATCGTGCTACCGTCCACCAACATGCCGAAGGGGTTGGTGATCGTCAAAGGCGATGCGCTACCGGTGGTGGGCGCTAAGACGATATTGCTGGTTCCGGCCGTGCCTTCGGGATTGCGCGGCAAGAGGGTCACCCGGCCAGAGCCTAAGGTAGAGATGCCAAAGCCCTGAACAACGGCTGGACGAATGCCGAAGGCGAAGTTCCCCATTCCCAGTCGCGTGGGCGGATTCGAGGCACCAGAACCGCCGCCCCCGCCGGAAGCCGACGGCAGCATATTGGAGATCGTCAATCCGGTGGCAACCGTCGAGGGGAAAGAGGGGTTCACGGTGGCCGCGCCGGCCGTGCCGCCGGTCAAGCCGGCGCCGCCTGTGCTTGCGGCGGAGCTCGCCGCGCTGCTACCAAGACCCGCGCCTCCGCCGCCGTTAGCATCGTTGTCTCCGAAGCCGGTATTCTCACCTCGGGTACCGCAGCCAACCATGTAGCCAAGGGTCAACACCAGGCTGGCCGCTAAAGTGAATTTTTTGAAATTACTGGACATAAAAATACCTCCTACGGAGTCCCGTGGCGGGCCGGTTTCGCTTCACGAAGTAGGAGTCCTTTCCTAATTCGGTAAAACACTACCCAGAACGCGAACCCAATTACCACCGAGGATTTTCGCGATATCCAGGTCGCTCCAACCAGCATCCAGCATCCGCTCCACCAGGTGCACCAGGTCGCGGGGATCCTGCAAATCCGTGGGGAGGACGTCCACCCCATCGAAATCCGAGCCGATGGCCACCGCATCGATGCCCGCGACCTCAACCATATGTTCCAAATGGCGGAACACGTCCTGACTGGTGCTCACCCCCTGAGTGACTAGAAACTTCGGCACAAACGTGACGGCTACCAGGCCGCCCGTATCGGCCAGGGCCTTGATCTGGGAATCTTCCAGGTTGCGCTCGCCGGCCACAAATTTTTGACAACAGCTGTGACTGTTGATGACCGGCCCTCGATAGTAGTGTAGGACTTCATCAAAGGCCTTGCGGCCTAGATGAGCCGTATCCATCAAAATTCCCAGTTCGCTCATCCGGTCCAACAGCTCCCGACCGTGCTCGGAAAGCCCGGCGACAGGGTTCGCTCCACAGCCTCCAGCGGCCGGACTGTTGTGATTGTGGGTCAACCCGATGGCACGCAGTCCCAATCGATAGAAAACATCGAGCAACTCCAAGTTGCCCAGCAGGGGGTCAACGCCTTCCAAGGAGATCAGCACCCCCTGGCCGCCGCGCGTCATGAGCTCGGCTAACTGGGTGCGGCCCTGGACCAGGCGCAGTCGCCCGGCCGAGGCCTCCACCGTCTGATGGATTTTCTCGAAGACCTGCAGGGCAACCGCAGTGCCAGTAGGTCCCACTTCCTCCAGACTGGTGTAAACAGCCTCAATCTGAAGATTCAATCCGGCCTGTCGCATTCGCGGCAGACTGGAGTGCCAACCCCCGCTCCCCCGCAGAAAGTCTCCCCCCTTCTTGACGATGTTGCGAAAGGTGTCGGCGTGGCCGTCGCACACGAAAGCCGTGTGCAATAGTTGAGAAGCTTTCATATTTTGGGGCAGTTCTAAACGGCGGGTCTACATCCTGCGCACGTGCACGCGGGTGGCAAAAGTGCAGCGCTGCATGAATTCTTGCATGCTCATCTCGAGCCGGCTCTGCTTGGTCGGGTAAGGATCGCGGAGAACCACCCCCTGAATAAAGGGTTGCCCCTGCACCATTTTGT
>JALHOV010000072.1:0-4585 GCA_022842865.1 Vulcanimicrobiota bacterium
CACCTTCTGGCTGCTGGGACTGGCTCTGTTCTTTGGGCTTCGGGGTCTCTATCAAAGGTGGGGAAAAGTCCCCCGAGTCCGAGAGAGCCTCTACTCGCTGGCGCTGCGCATTCCTCAATGGGGTCCCTTGCTTCACGAGAGCTCCCTGCTGCGCTATTGTCTGGCCATGAAGGTCATGCTCCAGGCGGGCCAGGACCTGAGGTCGTGCCTGGACACTGCTGCCCAGGCCAGCCAGAGTCCCCTTTTACTGGGCGACCATCCCCGAGTTTCCAACAGCTTGATGGCGGGCCGCACCCTGGGGGACATTTTTGGCGCCCGACCCGCCATCTATCCGTCCAGTTTTCGCCAACTGGTGCAGTCGGGAGAGGAGGCGGCCCGACTCGACTCGGCCTTTGAGACGCTGATGGGCTATCTGGAACGCTCCCTTACAGTACGACTGGAGATTTGCTCCAAGCTCCTCGAACCGGTTATTTTGGGCCTGGTTTCCCTGCTCATTGGCAGCGTGGTGTTGGCCGTCTTCTTGCCCTTGTCAAGCTACCTGGGAACGCTGGCTCAGTGAAAATTCGGGCGGCGCTCAGCCTCATTGAAGTGGTCGTGGCCAGCTTCCTCATGATCAGTTGCCTGGTGGTTTTCGGCTCCTTGCTGCTCACTTCCACTCGCTATACCCACCTTCATCAGGGTAGCAGCCAGGCCTTGGAGATCGCGGAACGCCATCTGGAGGAGTTGCGTCGCCTGGCCCGGAGCGCAGAATCCGGGCGCTACGGATTTGACCAACTGGTTAGCCAGGCTCCCAAGCCCGACCCATATCAACCCGCCTTCACGGTCGGCACCGTGATTGCAGTCTGGAGTACGCTTTCTCCTTCGGATTCACTGGAGCAGGTTCACGACACGTCCACCCGACGATTGTTGGCCTCTTCCCTGAAGCGAGTCGAAGTCGTCGTTACCTGGTCGGGCGGACGATATGAGCTGGTCGGCCTGGTGGGGGATCCGCGGCGAGAATTGCCCGGCTCGGGTGCCGTGGAGGTCTCTCCAATCGGCCCCCTGCCCACTTCCTTGCGCGCTGATGAAACGGTGGACTTTCAGGCACGCCTGTTGGATCGCTATGGTCAACCGGTGCCCGACGCTTTTTTCGTCTGGAATCCCTCTCCACTGGCGGTCCCGGTGCAGGTTTTGCCGGCTCGAGAGGGCCGCCGCTGCACACTGCGCAACCGTATGCAGCTGGGGTCCGAACCTGCCAATTATCCCGGAGGACAGGCCGGGGTCATTGTCGAGGGTTACTACGGCGGCCTTGGCCATCTGGAATATGGACCCGAAGTCAATTTGGAGAAACCTTGAAACGGTCGGGGTGGTCGTTGCTGGAAGTTCTCTGCAGTGCTTTCTTGGGAGCCTTGATCCTTGGGGCTACGGCTCTGCTGACCAAAAGGGCAGCTGACATCGGGGGTTCGCAACAGGCGGTCGATCAAAGCATCGAAGCCGCGCAGGTCACTCTGGGGGCGGTTGCGGGCGAAATTCGAGCTTGCTGCAAAGTGGTGGAGCCTGTCACCGGCACCTCACCCAGCCTGGCTTTGGAAATCTACTGCAAACCGCGACATGAATGGCTGCCAACTCCCATTCCTAACCCGGTGCCGGACGCCTGGGAGCCGCGGGCACCCGGTCAGGTCGAGACCGTCCGCTATTTTGCTGACGGCGAGGGGGCCCTGGTTTGTGACAGGGCTGCAGGGCGCTCCGTCTTATCTGATCGAGTGCAGGGCTTTCAAGCCAGCGCGCTGGATCAAGGCATCGAGGTTCAGTTGCGCGTGGCGCTCGTTCAACGCGACCAGTTGCTGGTGGTGCGAGTGGCCCGCCGAATCGAGAGTGCTCCTTGATTCGAAAGGGATTTCTTTTGCCGGCCGTGCTTTTGCTGAGCACTCTTTTGCTGGTGATGGGTCTGGCTTTATTGACCTCAAAAAGTTATCAACGGCGCCAATTGAACGAAGCTCAACTGGCTGCCCAGGCCCTCGAACTGGGCAGGGCCGGCCTGGAGGATGGCCGCGTCAAGTTGCTCAAGGATCCGCGCTTTCCTCCTCCGTCGATCTGGGGGCATTCGTCCTTTTCCTACAGTCAAAGTCTCACCAATTCCTCGGGAAAACAGGTCGGTGTTTTCCAGGTGGAGGTCGACTGGCAATACGACAGGGCGCCTTTCGAAGTGTTGACCCTCCGATCCACTGGCTTGCTGGGCGACGACGTCTTGACTCCGCTGGCCACCCGAACTGTGCAGGCCGACTTTCAGATGACCACTAAGGGTTGGTCCCTGGTTCGCTACGAAGAGTATTGAGGGTTTTCTCGTCTAACTCCAGGTTGATAGGCTGGGGCGGTCGAGCCGCTTTTGGGGGCAGGTTGGTGACCTTGGGAGGCTGCTGAGATGGCTCCGCAAGAAGCAATCGACCCAAATCGCAGTGACACTCCACTCCAACGACCTCAAACACGCCCCGACCGAGTATGGAGGACGGGAGTCGACTCACCAGACAGGTCGAGGGAGGGCGCGAGCCTCGCAAGTTCTCCCGCAACTCAAACTTTCCCTGATCGTCGCTCACCGTGACCCGATCGAGAGGAAGGTCTAAATGCACCAGAAGCCGCTCCCGAGGCGTGCTTACGCTTCCCGTCACGGTAATTTGCCAGAGCGAATCGCGGGTTGAGGTGGCCTTGGTGGGAGCTCTAGACCAGGACAAAGCCCAGCCGAGCAGGGTGGTGCCCAGCAAGATCAGGCAAAGCTTTTCTGAGGCGTTCAACCCGACGGCAGCCGGTCGGACTACTTTCGCCATAGAGCCAGACTGTAACTGTTGACCCCGGCATTCAGATAGACTCCGGCGGGGGCAAAAAACTCACGGTGCTGAGACAAGTCGTCGCCGGAGTAAATGCGCATCGGGTAATTTTTTTTCACCACGTCGTAGTAGCCGCAAGGGCTGGCGAACGAGCGACCATCCGGCGAGAAGGCGAGGGCTCGATGAGCGATATTGGAGTCCGTCATGCGAATCCCCAGGTCCTGGGTCTGACCAGAGGCATCGACGCGCCACCAGTGGTCCTTTCCAAAATAGCGGTGGTCCAGTTCCCACTCTCGCCAGGACATAAAACTTTCCCCGCTCGGGCCCGACCAACAGGTCGCCTGATTGAATTGACCGTTGGGTAAAACCGAGACCTGTGACGCCTTGGCGGGCCCCGATAAACCATCGGTGGCCAACCGATAGAGGCTAAAGCTACTTCCGTCATATTGCCCCTGGCAATATAGGAGGGTCTTGCCGTCCAGGGGATAGTGGATGGCCTGCCACTCTTTGGTCAGGTTCCAGTTGTAGATGGACTTGCCGTGAGCCAGTAAGTTGGTCTTGGATTGCCAGACATTGCCCTGATAAGACCAATCCAGTCCGTATTCCTCAAATTTTTGTGCCTGTAGACCCCAAACGTTAGGATAGTTGTAAGTGGACCCGGGAGGAGGCGGAAAAGCAGTGCCGGGGATGGGGTTTCCACGTCGGTCTTGGAGACGGTCGTAGCCGAACTCTCCGACTTTGAAGATCTGGGCAATTAAACCTGAGCGACTGATCCCCAGCAAGCGAGCATCGCGCTCGGGGCGCTGATCAAAGCGAAAGGCTGAACCATCGGGGCGCATCGAAACAAAACCCCCGTAAAGTTCGCCCCCCGCTCCTAGATAAACCGCGTAAGAGATGATTCGTTCGGAGTTACCCGTGTTAAACGCCAGGCGGGTGCCGGCCTGGTCGTACACTCGATGCCCCTGATCATCCACCACTTCGCACTCGACCGACACCGCTCCGCCTTCCGGTTGACTCACACTGCTGGTCCAGGATACTTCTCCCAACCAGGAATTCGAGGCGGGGTCCCAGTGAAGGGGCACATAGCCCTGGTGGCTCAGACTTCCCAGGCTGCAGCTCCAGCGGCAGGAAACCCGATTGCTATCGAGATCGCGCACTTTGATTTTGAGAGGAATCGGGGTGTCGGGTTCGGTCACCAGCGCAGCGCCGGAGGTTTCGGCCGGCTGAGCTTTGAGTTCGAGGATCTCGGGGGGACTGGAGGGCGGGGCTACGAGCGCGGGCAGGGACGAAGGGGTGACTATCCCCAAGCTGGGAGTCACTCCCGTCAGACCCTTTACCTGATGAACCCAACCTTGATCCGAGAGTTGAACCGTGGCCGAAGTCTGAGCGGCACCCCCTAGATTTTGTCCCACCGCCCAAGCCGTCACACCAGCCTGATGATGGAGGTGCTGAAACCAGTGCTGGCCATTGGGCAGAAAAGCTACCACCGACTGATCTTTGAGCGAATCCGGCAGCCAGTGGGTAGGCGAAAACCTTGCCGGAACGGTGGTCGACGAGTCGGAGCCCAAATGGATCAGAGCCGCGTAATTGCGGTAGTCGAGACGACGTAACACCCGCCCGTGGACCTGACCCTCCAAAACGAGGGCGGATTGACAGGCGGGTTGAGGCTGACGCGGAAAAACCAGCGCCACCGGAACGCCTCTGGCCCGGCTCCGCTCGCGAGCCCAGCGTAGCTGACTGGACAATTCCACGGCCAACGACTGAGCGGAAAGCTGGTTTTTTTG
>JALHOV010000072.1:4595-15403 GCA_022842865.1 Vulcanimicrobiota bacterium
ACGAGGACAGGCTGAGGCTCAGACCCAGGAACATTCCCAGGATGGCCATGACCACAAGGACTTCCATCAGACTGAAAGCGGCCCGGGCCCGAAGCTGCATGGAGTCTTGTTCTCAGACGGCGGCTGTTTCCCTGGTTGAGCGGTTCTCTAAGGACAGCTACCGAGCAATACGAACGCCGCCCAGTTCTGGTCCGGGCTGGCCCGCCGTCGTTCGGATTTGGCCCGCTGCAAGGCCTCGGCGGGAGCCAGGCCGGCCTTGAGTTGACCGTAAAAGCTGGCGAAGAAGAGACGGGCGGCCTGGTCCTCCACGGGTGCCAGGGTGGCCACCACCTGGGAAGCCCCGGCGGCCAGGAATGCGTTAGCCAGGGTGGTGGGTGCGCGCTCCTGGGCCCGGCTGTTGGCGGTGTTGCACGCCGAAAGCACGACCAGCGCTCCAGGCTTCAGGGGGCAGGCAAACACCTGGCGAGCGCTGTAGGCACCATCGGCCAAAGACAGATGCGCCCGATCCGCCTGGCGGTCCAGGCTGGCATGAGTGGCCAGATGGACGATGTCGCTGGAACGGGCCAGACGCTCCAGGGCCGGGCGGGTGGCATCGGCGCCCAGCAGCAGCTGGCTGTGGCCAGGAAAGAGCTGAGCCAGTTGCTCGACCTCCACCCGGGTAGCCGGGAGATCGATCCCGGGCACGTCGCCTATGGCCAAAACTTGAGGTTCAGCCGGGGATGGATAGGGATGAGCCGCCTCTCCCGCCCAGAGCCACCAGCAGTTCCAATCCGCTCCCAGCAGATCCCAGGGCAGGTCCTGGAGAAGGCCCGGGCAGACCAGGGTGACCTTCCGGTGCTTTAAAAGCGGAGCCAGCGGCTCCAAGAGCAGGGCCTGGACGGCTTCCCCCACCGCAGCATCGGCGGGATGCAGCAACTGCCCGCGTAACTCTTTGACCCAGTCTTGCAGCAACTCTGCGCTGACCACCAGGCGCCGAATGGCAAATCCCTCCGGAGCGGCCACCAGCACCACCGTCTCCTGGGGGGCCACAAAGAGCTGAAGCAAAACTTGTTGGGGACCCAGGCTGGAATGAAGTTCCACCATTCGGCTGGGTAGCATGGCTACACTGGTATTAAATTCAGGATAATCCACGGCCAGGCGGGCGCAGCCAGCCAGAAACTCTCGAGATTCGGTGGTAGCTGCCGTGGCCGAAAGCATAAGCTCCGGCTTGCCCGTGATTTGGGCAGCCAGATCATATTCCGTGGCCAAGCTGCGGGCCTGTTCGGACTGTCCCATCCATTCCAGAACCAGCCTCTGGGCCCGGGCGGCGCTGATCTCCGATTCCCGTTCTTTTTTGAGAATGCGGATCTGGCGGGACTTCTCCAGCATCTGGGCGGCTCGTTCCAGGCGTCCGGCCGCCGCTTCGATGCGTGCCTGGAGATAGAGTGCGCTGGCCTGTGTATTCGCCTCGCCGCTGCGCTCTCCCCAGGCCTGCAGACGATAGGCGCTGGCCAGGGCTTCCCCGCGCCTGCCTTCGGAAAACAGCCGCTGGGCCTGACGGACGAGTAAGGGGACAAGCCGGTTCACGTCCTGGCGAGCTTCCAGGCGGGTCAACATCACCGAAGGCTGCAGCGGGGTGCGGTATTCTTTGGCCAAAGCCTCGAGAGGAGGCGAGCCGCCCGAAAAACGACTGGCCGAGCTGGCCGCTTCGTCCATAAGGAAATCCAGCGCCTGCTCTCGTTCGGAAGAGGTGAGGTCCGCCAGGGATTCTCGCCAACGCGGTGCCTCGATTTGCCCGTCGGCAAGCATCGAAGTGAGCAGTTTGTTACGCTGCAGCCCGCGGCTGACGGCCAGGGCCTGTTCGCGTGCGGCACCTTCCCCGTCCAGCTTGGAGAGCTCGTAGAGCCAGGGCCCGCGTTCTTCCGCCCGTAATCGAGGGGCCGCTGACTTCATAAAGCTGGCGATTTCGGCGGTGGGGGCGTTGCGTCGCTGCATGGCCATCAGGCGCATCCAGCAGATCCACTCTAACTCTGAGCTAGGGTCGGGTCCGTAGCCGTGAAATCGCAGGGATACGCGCCAGCCTCCGGGCGCGGAATGAGGCTTGGCGGGGGCTAGCGGTTGGGCTGCCGCGAGAATGGCTTCGGCCTGGCGCGAGTTGTGCAAACGAAAGAGTGCCACCTGCCCCTGCAGCAGCATCAGGTTGAGTCGGGCTTCGGGCCTCAGTTTGTGTTCCAGCGCACGACGACTGGAGGAAAGCCAGCGCAGACTTCCCTGGGCATCGGACCTCTGATAAAGCATGTCGTATCCCCAGGCTAGCAGCGGACCCACCGACTTTGTGTCGCGCTCGATCAGTTTTTTCCAACAGCGGTCGGCCAGCTCGTACTGCTGCGTTCGACCCAGCAGCGTGGCTTCCAAGGTGCGCAGGGGGGTGGAACTGCCCGGACTGACCCGTTCACAGTGGGCACTGCCCAGCCGGCACAAGTCGATAGCCTGGGTCAAACGGGCCATCTTTTCCAACTGATGGCCCCGTTGGTAATAGATTCGGAGCCAGTTGAGCTGCCTCTCGGGCAGGCTCTGCGCAATTTCCAGACATTTGCTGAAGGCCAGGTCGCAATCGGCCGGACGACCATTCTCGGAGTGCAGAGTGGCCAGGAAAAGGGCCGCGTCGCAGCTCTCCGAGCTGGGGGGCTCTAGCAGTGCGTGTTCTAGATCTTGCCGGGCCAATTCGTCCTGGCCGTTCCGTCTGGCCAGACGCCCGCGCAGCAGAAAGTAACTTGCTCCCTGTTTGGGAAGCCCTCCCAAAATTTGGGCGGCTTCGGGGAGGCGGTCCAGTTCGGTAAGGCATTCCACCTTCCACAATAGCAGTCGCAGGCGCTCCGCCCCTGAGCTGTGCGGCAGCCGCGCTTCGATTCGCGTCAGTGCTTCGCCCTGGCGAAATTCGCGCAGCAGCTGGGGCAGCGGCTGCGCGGCCAAAGACTGGTGAAGGCACAGGGCCAAGGTCCCGAGGCGGAGGAGTGAACTGGAGAACCGCCGGGTGTGCATCTCCCGGCCGTTTGCGCTTTTCGCCGACCCTCCTACTTTCCAGGCCTGGAGTCGTATCAACCTCGGAGGCAGGACCCGCGAGCTGACCGGGGTAGGTTGCTCGATGGTTCTCAATCAATTTCAGCACCGAGGTGCCTGGGTTCTGCTGCTTCCAGTGGGAATTTTGCTGGCGATTCCTGGTTTCATCCATCTCTCCGCCTATACGGGAGACGAGGCAAAGATACGGTTTCTCGGGGGCCTGGCATTGCTGGCTGGAGTCCTCTGGCTTCTAGGTAAGGCCTTTCAGGTATCTCTGATCTGGCATCGCGAAGCGAATCTGCTGCAGTGGTCCTATCGCGTGCTCGGTGCCCAGTATGCCTCTCAGGAGGTGGCGGTGAACGAGGTGCTGGCCACGGGGCTGCGCTATTGGCGCTCAAAATACGTCCACTATGAGCCGGTAGCCGCTCTGGCCAATGGCAAGTTGTTACCGATTGGCCCGGTGGAATCGGCTTATTCCTTGATGGGGGAGAAGGATCAGGGGACTTTTCAGGCGGCCCGGCGCCAGGCGGACTCCATTGCAAAGTCGCTCGGCGTGCAGTGTTTGGCCAGCGATCCCGACACCACGCTGCAGATCATCGGGGGGCAGGCGGTGGCGGCCGCCAATTCGCGGCAGTTTGAGATGAACCTGAATCGCTGGGCCATTCTGTCGGTGGTGGTGGGGTTTTTTGTGGCCGTGTTCTTGGCGTTCGCGCGAGGCTAACGGCGATGCACCGTTGGATTCTTTTCAGTGCCCTCGCTTTGTGTGGCTGCGGCGCCGGTAATTCAGCAACGAACGCGCTGCTTTCCTCACCATCACTCAGCGCGCCGGCGGGAAACCTGAGCGGAGTGTTGGCTCGATCCAGCAGCGGTGCAGTCCAGTTGCTCGATGCCCCCCTGCCTGCGGGCTTTCGGCCGGAGTCCGGGGCCCAGGTGCGCCTGCTCCAGGCAGGAGCGGCCTCCACCAGTGGCTCTGACGGACAGGTCAGCTTGAGCGCTCCCGAGGGTGTGCAACGGCTTTGGGTGCATTGCAGCGATGGAACCGAGTTGGTCCTGTCGGTTCCGGTCTTTTCGACCGAAGTCGGTGCCGGAGCTCGTCTGGCCCTCTTTCCTGAGCGTTTCCAGTTGCGCCAGCAAGACGTGGTGGCCGCTCGGGTGGTTCAGGTAGATGCCCAGGGACGTTTTTCACCGGCCGCTGCCGTTGGGTGGAGCCAGTCGGACGCCCCGGCCCCGCTGGTTCCCCCCACGACCTCGGAGGAAGCCAATCTTTATCCTCCGCTGACCGGCACCAATCCGCCTTCCGGTGCCAGCGACGAAAGGGTGGTCGGGGGCGATGTGGGCCAGTTCGAACTGTCGGCCCGGTCGGGCAGCCTGACTCAGTCCGCCGACTACCTGGCGCAGCCGCCGGCCTGTCTGGCCTCGCTGGCCGGCCGAGTTACTGTGGCCGGTCAGCCGGTGCCAGGGGCCCTGGTTCAGGTCGAGGGATTCCCTGTCAGCGCCCGCACCGACGCGGACGGCCATTACCAGCTGGGCGGGCTGGCGGCCGTTCCCAGTCAGGTTCATGTTTACAAAGACACGTTGGAGATCGGCCTGGGATTTGCTCCGCTGACTTCGCGGATGCTCACTCGACTCGACATCCCGGCTCGCTCCGTGAAGTATGCTCAAGGCGCGCTCTTAGCGCTGCCCCAGGTCACCGGCCTGGCCGCGCGCCCCAACGATACCTTGGAAGTCTGCGATGGCGCGACGCTCCGCTTGTTTGGCAGCAACGGCCAGGAGCAACCGGCCCCTCCTCAGGTGACCCTGAACAGGCCGCGCGGCCTGGCCAGTGATTTTTCCGGCCAGGTCTACGTGGCCGACCAGGGTGGAAACGAAGTGACGCGTGCGGCGGTGCCCCTGGTCAAATTGCCGGTGCCGGAGCCGACGGCCCTGGCCCTGGACGGTGGGGCCAACCTCTATGTTCTGGGCCAGGGCCTGAGCTTTCTAGCCAATACCGGCGGCAACAGTTGGGGGGCGCGTCGCTTGCTCTCGGCGGATCTGCTCAATCCATCGGGTCTGGCCGTATCTCGCGACGGCCGCCTCTTTGTGGCCGACACCGGCCACGACCGGGTGGCGGTGCTGGAGTTGACTCAGGGGCAGCCCGGCCGCATGCTCCGGGGCGACCCGGCCAACGGTCCCGTGCAGACGCGTCTGGTCGACCAGTGGAGGGTATCCGACCCGACCGGTATTGCTTTGGGTCCTGAGGGAGCCGTCTACGTGGCCACGCCCCAGGGGGTGCAGGCCTGGACTCCAGACGGTCACGATGCCATTCCTGTCAGCTCCACGGCGGCCGAGGGACCGCTAGCGGTGGATCGCCAGGGTCGGGTCTGGGTCAAGGAAGACCAGGGTGTTCGTCAGTATTTGCCCAGCCTTTCGCCAGTGGCGCCTCAGCCCACTCCGCAGCCCAGCGGCAGGTCGCTTTTGACGGATAGCACCTTTCTGGCTTTGGAGAACCAGTTCCAAACGGCCATGCGGGATTTCGAAATTCCTGGCGGCACGTTGGCCATCACCATCAACGGTCGTCTGGTGGTGGAGCGCGGCTACGGCTACAGCCGGATGGATTCGGATCAGCAGCTTCTCACCCAGCCTGGCCAGCTGTTTCGTCTGGCCAGTTGTTCCAAGGCGTTTACCGCTGTTACAACATTGCTGCAGATGCAAGACTACCCTGGGCGAGTGAGTCTGACCACTCGCCCGCTGCAGAGTGGTGGCCTGCTCGCTAACCTGCTGGCCTCCGGCGTAAAAGATAGCAGGTTGGAGAGAGTGGAGGCCGCCCATCTGCTGCGCATGACCGCCGCCATGGACGATCCTACGGCTCTTTACGCTCCTTTGGCTCGCACTCTGGGCGGCACCAATCCCCCTGCCACCTCCGTGCAAACGCTGCTCCACATCTTTTCCACCACCAACCTGGGCGGTTTGCCGGGCAGCGCCTATGTCTATTCCGACGTGGCCTACGTTACGCTGGGACGGCTGGTGGAAGCGGTGGCCCGAGCCGAAGGGCTGAGCGCCACAACTTACGGAGCCTACTGCCAGCAACGCCTGCTGGCCCCGGTGGGCATTCACGATATGCGGATTGCGGACACACGTCTTGGCCAGGCTGCTGCCAACGAGGTAAGCTACTATCCTTTCGCCGGGCAGCCCTGCTCGCAGAGTGTGTTTACCAACCAACCCGAGGTGGTGCCCGCCCCCTATGGAGGCGTCTATGACGGTCTTTCCCACGATTCGGCCGGCGGCTGGATCGCCAGTTGCACCGATTTGATCCGTTTTACCAACGCCGTGGCGCCCGACAAAACTCCGCCCGGATTTAGCAATCCTCTCGACGCTACCCGTCGGTTGTGGATGAAAGAACAGCCGCAGGCCGCCAACGACACGGCCGCCCGTTACTTTGGAGCCGGCTGGAACTTCATGGCCAACGATCAGGGCGTCATCACCAGTATGTCCAAGGACGGGGCCCTGCCCGGAACGATGTCCTGGGTGGAGTATCTGCGCCAGGGAGAAGACCAGGTGGTCTATGTCTTTCTCTTCAATTCTCGTCCCGGTCCGGGTTCCAAGAAGTCTTCCGACGCGCTGGTGCAGGTGCGCACTACGTTGCGCAATTTTATCGCCCAGCAGGCCGGTCACTGGCCGGCGGGCAACCTCTGGCCCTGACGATTCCGCCCATTCAGGGGCCTTTTTGCAGCTTTGTCAGGGCTTCGTAGAGCGGCTTGAGTTCGGGCGAGGGGGGGCTGAGCACCGGGCCGGAATCCAGCTCCTGGTGCCAACGATCCAGGCGCTCCAGGCAGTCGCAAGCCTTCAGCCAGGTCCGGAACCCTCCTGAGACCTCCCAATCTTCCCAGCGCTTGACCCGGTAGTTGACCAGCAGTCGATGGGCCAGGCTGATGCGACCCGGCCAGGCCTTGGGATCTGGCCTGGGCAGCTCTGCCTTGCCTCCCTGCACTGCACATTGGGCGTAAAAGGACAGCAGGCTTTGCTGCCAGCTTTCCAGCTTTTGGATTGCTTCTAAGTCAAGCTGGCTGGCGTCGCGCGCTTGCAGCCAGATCTGGTTGAGCAACCGCGATACCGTCTCAAACTGGACGCGGTCCCCGTCCTTCAGGGCTTGCATTCCGACCCGGTAAAGCAGCGCGGTGGGCGGCCCCATGAGGTTCCCTTTTAGCCCGGCCAGAGCCGGTTGTTGGCGCTGGAATGCCAACCAGTCGCGTTCCAACTGACGGCTGTGCTCGGCCACCGAGGCGGGTGCCTGCAGACTGCCGCGAGTGTGATATTTGCCACCGTGATAAAGTTGGAAGGCGCGAGTTTTCCAGTGGGCACTGGCGATGCTAAGGGCCAGCCCGGCCACGGCCAGCATTCCTAGAATCGATGCGATGAGTCGCCGCATGCATCGGCCTTCCCTCAGAAAGAGAGCGACCCTCCTCCAAGCAGGCGCAGCCCGGTGCCGACGCCGTTTTTGAAAATCTGGACAAGCAACCAACTCGAAGGGGCGATGTTCTAGCTGGGGGACTTCTCGACATCGAGGGGAAGCCAGCCTGATGTCCCTCCCATTTATCGACCGCCATTCTCTAGAAGTGGCCGCTCCTCCCGAGGCCGTCTGGCGCGCGCTCCTCGAGCTGCTCGATCGTCCGCCCGCCGGCGGGCTTTCGGCCGTCTTCGTGCGATTGCTCGGCTGCCAGGACACCGCCCGATCTGGGCCTGGTCCCCTGGCTCTCGGCTCAACCCTGGTCGGTTTTCATATCGACCAGTTTCAGCCCACTCATCTCCTGGTGCTGGCCGGCCGTCACCGCTTCTCCCGCTATCAGCTGACCTTTGAGCTGCAGGCGGTGGGGGAGGCGAGGGCCTGCCTGACCGTCCTCACCCACGCCGAGTTTCCCGGCCTCTTGGGCCGCTTCTATCGCCTGCTGGTGATCAGCAGCCGCATCCATCTGCTGGTCACACGGCTCGTGCTCGGCTCGATCGGACGACGGGCCATTCGCCGTTCTGATGGCCCCCAGCTCGGACTGTCCCGCAACTAAGATGCGCGCACGCGCAACTCTGAGCGGGGAGTTCCGGGCCCGGCTTCGAAGGTCGCAGCTTATGCGCCTTTTGTATCTGCTGTTGCTGCTGTTTCAAGTTACCCTTCCACTTGCTGCCGAACCCGTGTCTGCCTGCGGGGGAGCGCTTACCTTCACTCTGCCGAAAGAGTTTACGCCGCTATCCGCCGAAGAAATCGGCCTGAAGTTCCCGCCCATTCGACCGCCGCAACTGGCTTACGGCAACGCGTCTCGCTCGGTGACGATCGCCATCAATCACACGGATTCCAAGCTGCGACCCGGCCAACTCGTAGAATTTGGCTCTTTCATGAAAAAAGCTGTGGGGGTGCGCATGACTGTGACGGAGGATCAGATCGTCAACATTGGTGAAACACGCTGGATCCGGCTGGTGGGCGTGGCCAAGGCCATCGATCAACCGATTCACAACGAGATGCTGATTACGTCTCTGCAAGACCGGGCCTTGATGATCAACCTGAACAGCACCGTGCAAGACTATCCAAAATATGAAAAGGCACTCGAAGCGCTCAAGCTGTCGCTGAAAACCAGTCCCTGATTCGAGCCGTCAGGAGGGGTCCATTCCATCAGCATAGGCAGCAGGCAACTCCAGCAAGAAAGTCGCCCCCTTGCCGGTTCCGGCGCTCTGCGCGCTCAAACGCCCACCCATCGAGCGAGCCGCCAGGAAGCAATTGTGCAAGCCAAATCCGTGGCCGTCCGGCTTGGTGGTGAAGCCATGGCTGAACAACTTGTCGAGGTTTTCAGGAGCGATGCCCCCTCCGCTGTCCTGCACTTCCAGGTGGACTTTGTTGCCAACGATCGAGGTGCGCAATAGCAACCTTTGCTCCGCTGCTGGCTCCTCGGCCAGGGATTCTAAGGCGTTGCAGCAGAGGTTGACCAGAATCTGCATCAGTTTGTGTTTTTCGACCTGAATGGGCGATTCCGCCTGGTATTCCTTGATTACATCGAGTCCCTTCGGGAACGAAATGGAGGCTTCACTCATGGCCAGGGCCGAATCTAAGATTTCCGAGAGGTTTACCTCTTCCAACAAAGCGGAGGTCTTGGTGTGAACCTGTTGCATTTTAATCACCTGCTTGACGTGTTCCAGATTGCTGAGCATCGACTCCAGTTCTTTCAGAGTCGATTGCTGTTGTTCTTCCAGGTGTTGGGCTAATTTGGCCAACAAGACCGGTACTTTTTGCCCTTTCGGGTCTTGAGAAAGGAAGGCCGCCAGCTCCTCTTTCGGCCGCTCGAGCATGGCCACGGTCTTGGATAGACTGGCCAGACGACTGCTGCGCACCTTGTCGGCCACCAGACTGGCCGAGACGCTGACACTGTTGAGAGCATTGCCGACGTTATGCAGGGTGCCGGTAGCCACCTCGGCCATTCCTGCCTGATGCGAGAGGGCCATTAGCTGGTGACGCATAGCCTGAATTTCGCTGATGTCGCGAAAAAGCAAAACCGCTCCGCTGGTTTTCCCTTCTTGACGGATAGGGGCAATCACAAAGGCTGACCCAAAACGAGCCTGACCTGAAGAGTGCTGAACCCAACCCTCCTCCTGTCGCACCGTTTGGCCTGCGGAGAGGGCCGTCATAAGCTGATCGCCGAGGAGGGGGTTGGGCCCTGTTCCACCCAGCTGAATGACCTCGAAGAAATTCCTGTCCAACAGATCTTTGGCCTGGCACTGAAGCAAGGTTTCGGCCGCCAGATTGACCCGCTGAATGGTGCCGTCTGGGGTCATGTGGATCAGCCCGTCACCCACGGTCTGTATCACGGTCTCGACCAGCTCCACCGGGTTGGCTACCCTGCCGACTACGGGAATACTGACCAGGAGAGCCGCAACCAACGCTACCAGTCCTAAGAGACCCAGGGTCGATCGGGTCTGGGCAATCAGTTGAACGGCTTCCCGGTTGTTTTGCAAAATGGCTAAAAAAGCCAACTGCTTGGGTTCCTGGCCCAGACCCGCCAATACTCCTCGGTATTGGGTGTTCTCGGATTGGCTGGTAAACTCTAACCACTCGCCTGGTTGGGCCGAAAGGAGCTGAGGCTCCAGGCGTTTGAACTCCTCGGCCAGCAGGTTTCCGGGTAAGCCACAGCGCTCGTTGGTGGTCACCAGGCCGGCTTCGGTGAAGAGGGCCACATCGCTATCAAATTCACGGGCCGCACGCTCCACCAGGTTCTGTTGCGCTCGATAGCCCACGGTGAGTGTGGCCAATTTCCCATAGCGCTCAGCCGGGAGAGGCAGGGAGGCCATTCGCCAGACTTCCCGGTCGAACCAGCAGTAGAAGTTCTCCCGCCTGCCATCCAGAGCACTGCGAACGGGCGCCAGCTCGGCTAGATTCTCTCCAGCCAGCAGTATACCCGTGCCGTCCAGGTCCGACCTCAAAAGAAGGCGACCGTGAGAGTCGGTCAGCAGAAAAATCTGGTCACTTTGGGCCGCCTCTCGTAGGAAGTTGACCACGGTCGGGTAATCCTGCGAAGCCAACACGCTTTTCAATTTCGGATTGGAGTCGATGGCCGCCAGCATCAGGCTGAGTGCCTGGCCCCTCTCATGGTCACGCTGTTGAAAAATGGTCATCGATCTCTGCAAATTCTGGCTGACTCGTCGGCGTATATGCTCGCCAACCTGGAACTCCACCAGGGCCAGGCTGCACACCAGTGTGCCAGTGACGATAGAGAAGACCAGCAGCAGAATTCGGTGACGCAGTTTTACGGCCGACA
>JALHOV010000072.1:15413-15912 GCA_022842865.1 Vulcanimicrobiota bacterium
CGATGCCAGTTTTTACCGGATACGACGCAGGACCTGCCTGGAAGGGATAGGCATGTCCTTCGAGGAAGGGCCGAGAGCCTACTTATGCTAGATCCTATCGCCCGTTATCGTATCTGTTCAGGGTTGTTCCGGAGGGTAAGTTGAACCGGCGAATTCTGGTTGTTGATGACAATCCCGCCATTCACGAGGACATTCAAAAGATTTTGGGTGGCGCAGGCGCGGAGGGGTTAGCGGAGCTCGACCAGCTGGAACTGGAACTATTGGACTTCACCGATGCGGCGGAGGAAAGGCCCCTTTATCTGCTCGATTCCGCCATGCGCGGGGAGCAAGCTCTGGAGATGCTCCAGCAGGCCATGGAGTCAGGAAATCCCTACGCCATGGCCTTTGTGGATATGCGGATGCCGCCGGGTTGGGACGGCCTCGAAACGATTGAAAAGCTTTGGGAGCAGGACCCTTTGCTGCAGGTTGTGATTTGCACGGCCTACTCGGACTACTCTTG
>JALHOV010000072.1:15922-21417 GCA_022842865.1 Vulcanimicrobiota bacterium
ACGCGCCGACAATCTCTTTTTGCTCAGCAAGCCTTTCGATCTGATGGAAATCCGCCAGGCCGCGGCGGCGATGACTTTGAAGCGTCACCTGGCCGAGACGGCTCGGGCCCAGATGGAGTCCCTGACGGAAAATCTCAGCCAGTCTCGGGAAGAGTTGTTGGAAACCACCCTGCGGCTCAAGACCATTTTGGAAGCCGCTCCGGTCGGAATTCTTATCACCAACGCGGATTTCCAAATCGAAAGCATCAACCGCTGCGCTCAGACTCTTTTCGGTCTGGAGCCTGAGGAGGCGGAGGGCAAAAGCCTGTCCTCCTTGTTGTCGGTGGCCAGGCTGTCGGCCGGAAACTTCAGCTGCTCCGGACAGCATCGCGATCAGACCGACTTTCCGGCTCAGCTCAGCGTCAGTCAGCTTCGTCTGGAGTCCGCCTTGCTGCACATCTGCATCGTGGTGGATAAGACCGAATCCCAACGGATGGATAGCGAACGTAGCCGTCTCGAAGCCCGTCTTCTTCAGGCCAAAAGAACGAACGGTCTGGGCAACCTGGCGGGAAGACTGGCCGACGAATTTAACCGTTCGCTGGAGACCATCCTGGCTCAGGCGGAGAGTGCCTTGCTGGAAACCAGCCTGGATGGTGTTCGAGATCGGCTCGTACAAATCCAGGCCATCGCGATAAGCGGCTTAGCCTTGTCGAACCAGATGCACTCCTTTAGCGGCAAGGCCGCCCAAAGCCAGCAGTCCCTTTCTCTGAATGACCTGATCCGCAATTCGGTTGGCCTGTTGAAGGAAAAAATCCCGTCCTGCATCGACCTGAATCTTGAGCTGGCCGAGCGCCTTCCCCAGGTGAAAGGGGACCCGGATTTATTGCAACAGGTTGTGGTGAACCTGGTCCTGAATGCAGTCGAAGCCGTCGGGCAAGAGCAGGGAAGCATCAGGCTCTCGACCGGGGTGAAAAGTCTGGACCGAAATTTTCTGAACACCACTATTTTCCCGGAGGGCGATACGGGAACTTATGTTTGGCTGGCCTGTCACGACAGCGGACGAGGTTTGGATTCGGCCACCCTGGAGCGGATCTTTGATCCGTTCTTCACCACCAGGTCCGATGGCCAGGGACTGGGCCTCTCCTCCGTGCTGGGCATCGTCAAAGGGCATTTGGGCAATCTCCGTGTGGAAAGCAAGCCGGGCGAGGGCAGCACGTTCTGGATTTATCTGCCGGCGAGTCAGTTGCCGCCTTTAAAGACTCCGAGTCGCCCCCGGAATGCGGACCAGAAAAATTCCGATAAGGATCCTTAGCCACTGCACCGGTCCGCATGCCCTTTAACGTGAGATTGCTGATTGTCGCGATTTCCCGACCCTTGCCAAAACCTGGAGTTGGAAGTGGAGGGTTCCTTCAAGTTTCTCCCGAGCTACCGCCTCAGGAGTTGTTGAACTCCTGGCAGCTCTGCCACGAGATGGTCCATTTGGGTGTTCCTTCCATGCCCTACGAACAACACTGGCTGGAAGAAGGCATCGCAACCTACGTAGAACCGCTCATTCGTCACGAAATGGGCCTGATTAGCTCTTCCAGATTCTGGGCCGAGCTGGCCGAGGGACTGCCCGAGGGCCTTGCCGCCCTCCGTCAACAGGGGCTGGACGGCAACCATCGATGGGGGGCAACCTATTGGGGCGGAGCCCTCTATTGCTTTCTTGCCGATGTCCGTTTGCGGGTGCGAAGCCACAATCAAGAGAACCTGCAAAAAGCGCTCCGAGGCGTCGTAGCAAAAGGCGGAAACATTTCGGTCTCGTGGGAGCTGACTCAGTTTTTGCGGGTGGCCGACGCCTCAGTGGGAGGGAAGCAGTTTCATCAGCTTCACTCCGAAATGGGGCCGCGGCCCACTCAAGTGAAACTGGGTCCGCTCTGGAAGAATTTGGGAGTGATTCCGAGTTCGCACGGGCTGCGCCTGCAGAAGGCCAACCGGGACTTTGTTCGTCGAGGGATCGCCAACTAAGGGGTTCCGACAGGGGACTCCGGGAAGATATCGAGAACGACCGCGACCGAAACGGAATCATCACCCGGGGGAGGTTGCTTTTGCGTCGTCGCGTCTGTTACTGGCTGGCCCTGTCCGGGTTGGCTCTGGCCCAGCCCACACCTTACTCCAGTCAACGCCCGGGCGGTGCCTACAGCGATCCGCTGGAGCAGGCTCGCGATCTGACGGGCCGATCCATCAAGACCGCCCGCGTGCGGGCCATCCACGGGACCACTCTGCCGGGCAGTAGCGGTTGGCTCATGGAACACGATCCGTGGCTGGCCTATCAGATGGGCCGCGACCTGGGCATTCGCGAGTTCGGCCGCGAAGACGGGGCTTTCGGCGATGCGGGCCGATTGGGCGGTAAGGTGCTGGACGACCAGTGCACACCGATTATGAGTCGCGACCACATTAACAGTTGCGTGGCCTGCCACAACGTTCCCTGGCGCGATATGGGCGCCGGCATCACCATTCAAAAGAACGCCTCCACCGGCCGCAACACGCCCCACTGTTTCGGCGGCGGTGTGGTGGAAATGATCGGTCAGGAAATTCGCTCGCAGTTGCTGGCCCAGGCCGATACCAATCGGAATGGCTGGATCGAACTGAGCGAAGCGCACGGAGCGGCCGTAGTGCATCCCGTTCCCGGAGAGAATCTCGACTACGGCAATTTCGCTGACCTGGACGGGGACGGCCGGCCCGATCTCAATCGCATCGTCTACGTCTGCTACCTGGACTCACAGGGCAAGCGCATTCCCTGGGCCCGCAACCTCAAGGACGCCGGAGTCGGCGGTTACAACCTCGAGGTACAGGTTTTCGGACACGGCCAGCGCGACCGCATCGGCCACGGCGGCCTCAGCTCCACTCTGCGGGCCGTCAGCTCCAACGCATGGGACATGCACTCCGGCCTGCAAGCTTGCGACCCGACCGCCTCACGAGAATCCGAGCATGGCCTGACCCAGCGGAGCCTGGCCGGCTGCACCCAGTTCTTCACCGGCTTTACGCGCGACTGCGGAACTCGCCGATCGGCCACTGGCGTGAGTCTTGACGATCCGGATCGAGACGGGATTTTCGAAGAAATTTCGGAAGGCGACATGGACTTGCTCGAGTTCAGTCTGCTCAACCATCCGGCCCCGGCCGAGAAGGTCGACTCCGAATTTTTGCAGGGCCAGAAGCACTTCCAGCAGGTGGGTTGCACCGAATGCCACCGTAGTTCTTGGAACGTGCCCGAGGACCGGCGCTTTTTCGAGATACGCACCCGTTACGAAAAAGGCGTGTTGACCGGGAGCCTGCAGCGCCTCAAAGGCGGTCCCGGACACTTTTCCGGCATCTACAGCGATTTCCGCCGTCACGATCTTGGCCCGGACTTCCACGAAGTGCAGTACGACGGCAGTCGCAACCGTAGTTTTCGCACCTCCCCCCTGTGGGGAGTGGGCAGCACCGGACCCTATGGGCACGACGGGGCTAGCCTCAGCCTGGAGGAGGTGATCGAGCGGCACGGCGGCGAGGCCGAGAAAGCCCGCCAGGCCTACCAGACGCTCGAGCCAGGCGAGCGCGCCCGCCTGCTCCACTTCCTGCGCGGACTGACGCTATACAGTACCGAAACGCTGGCCTGTGACGTCGACGGAGATGGCAAAATTGCCCAACATTTCCTGGTGGCGGGCCGAGATACGGGCCGAGAGTGCTTCAACCCGGAGTGGCTCTTCCGCCACCCCGGCAAAATCGAGGGACTGGTGGAAATGGACGGCCCTCTGATCAGCAAGGCGCTGACCAATCTTATGGAGGCTTACCAACTGCGCCTGCCCGGCCTGCGCGATGACGACCACGACGGATTTCCGGATATTCTTCAAATGAGCAAATGGACAATCGGGAGGAATCGATGAAAAAACTAACTCTGGCGCTCACCCTGGGATGGAGTGGTGTGGCTACGGCGGCCTGCTGCTATTTTGCGGCCCTGGACAAAGATGTAACCCAGCCCGCCCAGCGCGCCTTCATCAGTTGGGACGAGAAAGAAAAGATCGAAGCCTTCACGGTCCAGCCCCAGTTTGAGGGCAACGCCGACGAGTTCGGCATGGTCATTCCCACTCCCAGCAAACCCAAGCTGCAGGAAATGCCCAAGGACTTCTTTCGCTCGCTGGCCGTCTTCACCATCCTGGAGCCCATGGATATGTCCAAATTCAAGCGGGCCATGAGGCCCATGTCCGCCTCCGCCGGCGGCCCCACTACCCGAAGCATGGAAACAAAATCGGCCCCGCCGCCTGTGCGCGTCCTTGAACACGGCGTGGTCGGCAATCTCGACTACAAGATTCTGGAAGCCGACAAAGCCGACGCCTTCTTTCAATGGCTCAAAGCCAACAAATACCACTACGGCGGCGACGAGGCCACGCTGGGCTTTTACGTCAAGCAAAAGTGGAACTTTACGGTGATGAAGATCGACCCGCGCCAGATGAAGCGCGAAGCCAACGGTAAGTTTATCGGCAACATCACCCCCACCCGCTTCACCTTCCGCACCGAAAAGGCCATCTACCCGCTGCGCATCACCCAGATCAGCGTAAAGGACCGGACCGACGTGCTGCTCTACGTCATGGCCCGCAAGAAAATGGACATGGACGGCAGCTGGACCTACGAAAGCAACTTCCTATCGATGTGGAATCAGGCCATGTCGTTTGCCGTCCCGGAAAAGCTCACCGAACAGGAGAAGACCTGGCAAGGCTATGTCCGCCAGAAACCGCTCTCGCCCACTTCCTCGGGAGCTCAATTGGAGTGGGCCGGCAAGCTCACTTCCAAACGCCTGGAGGTGCTTACTCATCCCGACCAGTATCACCGAGACGCTCCGCCGGAAGAGGTCAAGCGGCTGAAGATCCTCAGCGGTCACCTCAAGCAAGACTGGTATCTGACCAAGTTTCGCAAGAATTTCCAACGATCCGAGATGACCCACGACATTGGACTCGTGCCCGCCCGCTACAACGGCGTCAGCGATGACCTCGAATACGTCTCTATCCTACCCACCTCTCCTCCCTAAGGCAGAGTGGCGGCTAAACAGGGCTAATCTCGGGACCGCAGGGTGCTTTCGTCCGACAACTGCTGGCTGTGTTCCACGGCGTTGGCCTGTTCGGCCTGACCCATCGCGCGCAGCACTACGGGCAGCTTATCTCCTAGAGCGGCGGCCCCGTGGAACACTCGAGTCCAGCCCTGGTTGAGGTCAGTCATCTGCCGTGATTGATAAGTGTTGCGCATGCGGTTTAGCCCTTGCAGACACTCCTCCGCTTCTTGATGCAAACTGATGGGGCTGATTCGTGATAGCCATTGCATTTGCAGAAGGTCTTTTTCCAGCGGGCCGAGCACACTTTCCAGTTCCCGCAGGCAGGCGTCTCCATTGATAATGTTCCGATAGGTTTCGTAGACGATGACGAACTTCGGGGTCAAATGCGCACTGCGGACATCCGGGTCCGGGCTGGGGTCAGGTATCAATCTTTCCAGATCACACTGGCTGC
>JALHOV010000073.1 GCA_022842865.1 Vulcanimicrobiota bacterium
CAGTCCTTGCTCTGCTTCGCCCTCCTCCTTCAAGTAGGCGGCGCAGCACCAGGTTAACCAGAGACTATCGGAATAGTCGGCGTGGGCCAGTTGATCCAGCTCGCGCTCACAGAATTCGAGCAGATCGCGACCGCGCTCTCCGCGCAGCCAGCGAGCCCGCGCGGCCAATCCCGCCAGATGGCGACGGGTTCGGCGTAATTCGGCGCTCTCGGGCAGGGGCTGCTCCAGCTCCTTGCCGGCGGTGGCCTCCACTTCACTGAGTCGCCCCAGCTTGAGCAAGATTTCGCAGCGCCCCACCGTGGCCATCAGGCGAATCTCCGGAGCGCCCTTTTCGCCGCAGACGCTGAGGGCTTGACTCCAGTTGCTTTCCGCATGGAGCAGGTCTCCGGTTTGCTCGGCTTCGAGAGCGGCCTGCAGGAATTTGGGCAGGGCTTCCGCGTCGTTGCCGGCACGTCGCAAGTACTGGGCCAAAATGCCCATGGAGGCGCGCCCTTCCAGCAATTGGGCGGCGCGCCCGTAGACCCGGCGCTTGAGTCGTTCGGTGGCGGAGGCCTGGAGTTTTTCTTTGAGTTCGCGGCTGCTGAACTGGTAGAGCTCGCCCGGCTGTCCCCAGCACTCTTCCAGGACGCCATCCCGCAAGAGCAGGTCCAGGGCTCCCTGGGCTTCGGTTTCATCCAGTTCTGACAGCTCTTGAATTAGCTCATAGGGGAAGGGATCGTCTAGCAAGCCGGCGATGCGCAGCAGTTTCACTTCGTTCTCGGGTCGAGCTGAGAGCTGCAGCCACAGGGGTTCCCATAGCGATTCGGGCCAGGGATGCGAGTTGTCTCGTTGCACCAGTTGGCCTTGGCGGCGCAGCAAACCGGCTCCGCGCAGAGCCAGCAGCCACAGGCGCAGGCGGCGAACAGAGCCACTCGAGCGGAAGAGGAGCCCTTCGATGAGCTCGTCGTCCAGGTGGCCGGATACCTGCAGGTGGGCCACATCGCGCAGAGCCTGATCGTCCAAAGGGCCCAGTTCTACGCGGACGGCGCCCTCCCAGGGGCGCAACGAGGTGGCCCGGTGGGATGCACAGGAAATCAACCATCCAAAGCCAGCCGGGGGGGCTACCGCACAGAGTGCGTCAATTACGGAGTTGGTGGTCTGAGGCTGTCGCAGCAGATCGTCGATGACCAGCAGGCGCGGAGCACCCAGTTGCTCCAGTTGCTTCCAGAGCAAGCGAGCCGCCGCTTCCGGACCCCCGTGAGAAAGCGATTCCAGCCAGGCCTCGTGAGCGCCACCCAGTTCCTTGAAGAGCACGGCGGCCGGTTCCAGTTGATTGGGCAGCGGCACGACCGGGTGCACGGCAATGCTGGCTTTCTGCAGCTGCGAGACTAATTTGCGCACAGTGCAAGAACGGCCCTGGCCCGGAGGCGAGGTGAGCACGACGCCCACCGGTTGGCGCAGCAGGCAGGGCCGCAGATGTTGCTCCAGTTCGGCGACCGTCGTATCTCGGCCTACCACCGGCAGCGTCCATACCTGGCGCAGGGACTGCTGGAGGCGCCTCAGAGACTTGGCCACCTCTGCGGCCGTCTCGGGCCGCTCCGCCGGGTGCTTGTGAAGCAATCGCAGGATCAGCGTGTCCAGCTCGGGCGGAATGTCCAGGCGAATCTGACGGGGAGGAATGGGGGTCTGGCGCAGGTGGCTGTTGAGCAGCGCAAATTCGGTATCGGCCGAAAACAGCGGCCGGCCGGTGATGGCTTCATACATACAGCAACCCAGGGCATAAAGATCGGCCGCTGGCCCTACGTCACGGGAGAGGATTTGCTCGGGTGATAAATAGGAGTAAGTGCCCAAAATCATTCCGGATTGAGTGATGCGCGACTGGTCTTCCAATTTCAGGGCCAGGCCAAAGTCACCAATTTTGGGCGAGCGATTTTCGTCGAGGAGAATGTTGTCGGGCTTGAGGTCGCGGTGCACCAGACCCTGCTGGTGGATGTATTCCAGGCCGTCGCACACGGCCGCGAATAGCTCCAGGCTTTGCTGCAGAGTGAGGGGGCCATCCTGCGTTTGGAGCAGGCCCCGCAGACTGCCGCCGTCCACGTACTCCATAACGATGTAGTTTTGCTTTTGGTAGTAACCGGCATCGTAGAAGCCAACGATATTGGGATGGCGCAGAGCGGCTAACTGGTTGGCCTCGCGCTGAAATCGTTTGGCCAGGCTGGCCGCTTCCTGTCCGCTGGCGCTCAGGAATTTGATGGCCACCTGGCGGTCCAAATTGGTGTCTTTGGCCAGGTAAACCACGCCCATGCCGCCGCGGCCCAGCACTCCCTGGTATTCGTAGGGAGTAGGCAAAGCAACCTTGGCCTGGGGGGCGGACAATGCGGCCGCGCTGTCCGGAGCCGACGTCGGTCCTCGACGTTGGCGCGTGACGGGTCCGGACGGTCTGGCCGCCTCCCAGGGATTCGAACTTACGGTCTTTTCAGGCTCTTCATTCAAGGCATCATGTCTTCTCCAGGGGCTGAGGCAGACCCCCTCAGGTTGCGAAGGGATTTGACTTTGAGAGGCAAACGCCAGGATATGCGGAAAGTGCTACTCCTTTTATGGGTCCTGGCCCTGCCTGTTTGGTGCAAAGAGTGGGCCCATGAAGGCACCACCTGGAAGCACAGCAACGGAATGTCGGTGACCTTTCCTGCTGATTTCCAGGTGGAAGAACAGCCCTCCGGCATCCTGGAGATCCAGGGAAAGCAAGGTTTTGTGCACTACAGCGTGCAGGGCATGAAGGGTGAGAAGAACTTCAAAAGCTGGATTTTGGGGCAACAAAAAGCGCTGGACCAGGAAGGCCTCAAAATTAAGAGCGACTTCAATAAGAAGCTCAAAGGCGGTTTGCTCGGACGCTTCATGGAGACGGAACGCATGTCTGAGCAGAACATCCTCTTCGTGATCGTGTCCGTAGCCGTCTCGAAAGGTCAGGATTACCTGTGTATGCAAATGTTTTATCCTAAAGAACGCGAGAAAGATTGGGGCCCGCTTATGCAAGGCACCGTCCATTCCGTCACCCACCCCTGAGGAGGCCCAATGAAGACCCAGAACCGCTCCTATGCCCTTAGTTTTCTTCACCGCGAACTGACCCTGGTGGCTCGCACCGTATCCCCACAGGAAGTGGTGCTGCTCGATTGGCTTGAGCAAGCCGAGAAGGGCCGCTTCCGTGGCAAAGTGGGTACCGTGACAGCTCTGACTTTGCATCCCGAAGGTGCCCTGGTGGCTGTGGCCGGCGACCAGGACCGGGTGGAGGTTTGGAACGCGGCGACGGCTCAAATGTTGGGCTCCTTCGAAGGGAAGGTCAGCGGACTGCGCTTTACTCCGGACGGGCGGTTGTTGCTGCTCGGACAACCCGGGCGTTTGGTGGCCTGGGACTGGCAAGTCGGTCAGGAGGCCTGGAAGGTAGAGCAAAAGGGATTTGACAATCCAGCGCTGCTTGACTGCCACGACTCGCTGATTTTGTGGACGGCGATGGGCGCCGGAAGTCTGCTGGTGCTGGAGTTGGAGAACGGGACCGTGCGGCATCGCTGGGACACTCGCGATGAGTTTATGGCTATCGCCTTCCATCCTGATGGTAAGCGGGTGGCCGCCGCCATCAATACGGTACGTAGCCCGCTGCTGCACCAATTTGTCTTGCTGCGGGTGGGCGACGATCTGCCCACCCGTGAATTCCCGATTCCCTTTATGTCGGTGAGCGTAGCCGTCAGCCCGGGTGGCGGTACGGTGGCCACCGGTGACGCTCGCGGAGTCCAGCTCTGGGATACGGCCAGCGGAGCCCCGGAAGGTCGTCTTGCCCCGCGCACCGAGACCAGGGTGAAGGATTTCGGCACGGTCGAGGTGGCTTCGTCCTTCCTGGTCTCCACCTTGCGCTTTGCCGACGGCGGTAAGGGTCTGGTTTCTGACGGTGATGCCTTCTGTCACTGGGAATTGGTCGATAAAACAACGGTTTTTCGCTTCCCGGCATAACTTTGTTAAGGAACAGCAAAGGTTTTTCAGAGATCTTTTCGTCGCCGCGGCTAACTTAGAAGCATGTCCTCTTCTCCCAGCATCTCCGGCAACAATTTGGGCCTGACCCGATTGGCCGAATTGCGCAAGCAGGGTGTGCTCACCACCGAAGTCGCCGAGCAGCTTTGCGAGAAGGGTCAGGCGCTCCGCCTGCGCGGACATAAGGTCGACTGGACCGGGATTCTCGACCATTACAAGAAAGACGGCGATCTCTCGCGCGAACAACTGGAGCAGGTGGGTGAATTTACCACGGCCGCCCAGAACGCGCGCAAACAGATGGAGCAAAAGTTCAAGCTCGACGAGACCAAGCCCACTTCCGTCCAGTTCAAGAAAATGCAGGCGTTGGATGCCTACCTGGACGTCAGCAAGGGTTTGACCCTGGCCTACACTGAGGCCACCAGTCGTGCGGCCGTGGCCGCCCTGGCCGGCGCCAGTTTTGGTCCCCTTAACACGGTGGCCGCTTACCTGGCCTGGAACCCCGCTCCGGCCGCCCGGCTCACCAACCTGATCGAGCAAATGCAGAAGTTGGAGAACGGCACCAGCGAACTGGTCCACGCCGGCAATCAGGTCACTCCGGTGCATCAGGAGAAGCTCTGGCAGGCCAAGCTGCAAATGCTCGACGAAGCCATCCTCCTGGCCAAGGCCGGCAACGCCCCGGAAATCGACGTGCAGTACTTCGAAATGACCAGCTCCAGCTTTGTGGGCCGGTTGGCCGACGCCGCCGAGGCGGGTTGTAAGGTACGCGTCAACATCGACCCTTCCCGTCCCCGCCAGTCCAACGCCGACGAAGTCAGCATCGACGAGTCGCCCCGTAAGCTGCGGGCTTTGCTGCAGTTGTTGGACGTTCCCAAGGCCGATGTGGGCGTCTCTATCTATCCAGTGGCCGAGGAATTGGGCAACGTGACCCAGTTGATGCACCGCAAGTTGCTTCGCGTGGGCGAGAAGGTTTTGTTTGGCGGAATGAACGCCAACGAGGGGTCCGGCGAGAATTTCGATACCGGCTATATCATCGAGGGCCCGGCCGCTCGTAAACTGGTCGAGGGATTCCAGGCGGACGTGCTGACCTCGGCCGGTTCCACCCCGCTGCAGGTGTATGGTCGCAAGATCATGGCCAACTTCGAAGACGGCATGATGGGCCTGACGCCCCACGGTTTGGCCACTACCCTGGATATCATCGGCGGGCCCTCCGAAGCGGGTCGTCGTATTCCATCCCGCCCCAGCATGGCCGAGTTGGAAGAACTGGCAGCCCAGGCCAACCTCAAGCTTTCCTCGCTGGTCGATGAGGACCAGCTCAAACACAACGTGCAATATCGTTCCAGCAAGCCAATGGAGTTAAAGCTCAAAGGCCGGAAGATGCTGCACAAGCTGATGAACGAAGCCTTCGAAAAGACCGGCGCGCCGACCAACATCGAGCGCCTCAAGGATATGACTTTGCCCGAGGGCAAGGTCGAAGGCGGCGTGAAAGTGGCCGTCGGTTCCTCGTCAGAAGAGCGCGAAGCTCTGATTTTGCAGGCCATCGCCACCGCTGAGAAGTTTTGCTACGTGCCCACCTTCGTCATCACCAAGGCCTTGGCGCGGGCCCTGGTCGCCCGTCGCGACGAGCTGGCCGCCCAGGGCAAGACGCTGGACGTGCGCGTAGTGGCCGACGCCGGAATGTATCAGTTCGGCGGCACCCCCAATGAAGAGGGCTTCCTGGCTCTGGAGGACGCCGGCATTCAGGTGCGCTGGTCGCTGCTGACGCGCGCTCAGGCCGACCACGACCGCAAGATTCATGCTAAGCAGGTGCTGACCGACAAGATGGAGTTGGTTGGCAGCACCAATTTGTCCAACAAGGGAGTGCGCGACAATTGGGAGTTAAGCGGTCTGGTCTACTTTGACGAGACCGTCCCCGAGTCCATCGCCGCTCGTCAGGACGGCGTGAGCCGCTTTGAGAAGCTGTGGGACTATGAGTCCATCGCCTTCGACTCCCGCGCCGCCGCTATTCTCCAGGACATCACTTCGCTGGGAATGGACCAGTCGCGCAAGAAGTCCATCCGCACCGTTCTCAACATGATCCAGAACTACGAGGTGCAGACGGCCAAGTTGATCGAACAAAAGCTGGCTGAGTCTCCCGCTCTGGCCGAGTCGGCTGACGAATTGCAGCGCCAGGGAATGGCCTGGGGCTATGCCCGCCTGAAGGCTTGCGAGCAAGCCTTCGGCACCGACGGCTTTGCGGCGATGCTCAAGCAGGTTCCCATGCGCGCCAAAATAGACGCCTTCGCCAGCGGCCAGGAGCTCCAAGAAGAACTGGCTTCTTAGCGCGTCGGTGATGGGTCCGTTACAGGGGTTACGAGTTTTGGAGCTGGCTTCGATTTTGGCGGGGCCTGCCGTGGGGTATTTTTTTGCCGAACTGGGCGCCGATGTAGTCAAGGTGGAAAATCCTCGGGGCGGAGACGCCACTCGAGGCTGGAAACTGGCGGGGGAGCAGGCGGAAGACGGTCGCTGCGCCTACTTCTGTTCGGTGAACTGGGGAAAGCGTTCCCTGGCTCTGGATTTAAAGAAACCTGAAGATTTGCGACAGCTGCACGGTCTGCTGGAGAGCGCCGATATCCTGCTGGCCAATTTTCGCCCCGGTCAGGCCGAGAAACTGGGTTTGCCCTGGCCCGACCCGCAGCGAAAGTATCCGCGCTTGATCAGCGGCTGGATCACCGGCTATGGTCCGGACAACCCGCGCCCAGGATTTGATGTGCTGGTCCAGGCCGAGAGCGGATTCCTGGCTGGCAACGGCCCGAAGGGGGGGCCGCCTTGCCGCATGCCGGTGGCCCTTATCGATTTGCTCAGCGCCCATCAACTGAAGGAAGGCTTGCTGTTAGCATTGCTGATGCGCCAACGCGACGGCCTGGGGCGAATGGTGGAAGTCTCCCTGTGGCAGACGGCGCTGGCCTCGCTGGCCAACCAGGCCACCAACTTTCTGATGACCGGCTATGAACAGGAGCCCGCCGGCACCGAGCATCCCAATTTGTTCCCTTACGGCACCCTGCTGCGCTGCAGCGACGCGCCGGTGTTCCTGGCGGTCGGCACCGATGGACAGTTCGCCGGTTTATGCCAGGCGCTCGGGAGCGCCGAGTTAGCCGAAGAATTTGCCAGCAACGCTCGCCGGGTGGCCGATCGAGAGAAGTTACGACCACTGCTGGAAGCCGCCGCGGCCCGGTTCGACTCCGGGCAATTGCTGGCCGAGCTGGAAAAACGTGGGGTTCCATCGGGTCGTGTGCAGTCGGTGGGTCAGGCGCTTCGAGGGGCCGAGAAGCTGGTCTTTGAGCAGTTGGCGGGGCTGCGCTCGGTGGCCTTTTCCGGCTTCCCGAAAGCCCCTTTGCGACCACCGCCGCGGCTGGGCGAACACAGCCGCGACGTCCTCTCGGAATGGCTCAACCTTTAAGCGACGGAACGCGCAGCTGCTCGTCTTCGAAGGCCTGCAGGCCGGTCAGATGGCGGCCCAAAATGAGTTGCTGGATCTGACTGGTTCCCTCGTAAAGACTGGCCACGCGAGCATCGCGCCAGAGACGCTCTGGAGCATACTCGTTGGAGTAGCCGTAACCGCCGTGAATCTGGATGGCCATGTCGGCCGCTTTTTTGGCCACTTCACTGGCGTAGTATTTGCACATCGAGACGGGAATGGTGCAGCGCTCCCCTTTGTTCTTGACGGCGCCCGCCTGGTAGACGAGCAAGCGAGCTGCCTGCGTCTCCACGAACATGTTGGCCAGCATTTCCTGCACCAGTTGGGTGCCGGCAATGGCTTTGCCAAATGCTTTGCGCTGTTTGCCATAGGCCACGCTGCAGTCGAGAGCGTGCTGAGCGATGCCCACGCAGCCGCTGGCCACACCGTAGCGGCCGTTGTCCAGCGCGCCCATGGCGATTTTGAAGCCATCCCCGATTTCTCCCATGCGAGCGGAATCGGGTACTCGCACGTTCTCCATGAAAAGTTCGCCGGTATCGCTGGCGCGTAGACCGAGCTTTCCCTTCATTTTCTGAGAATGGAATCCGGGGCTTTTGGTCTCGACCAGGAAAGCGGCCAGGCCCTTGTGCTTCTTGTCCGGGTCGGTCTGCGCGAAAATCAGTGCCAGGTCGGCCCAGGTGCCGTTGGAAATCCATACCTTCTGGCCATTTAACAGCCAATCTCCGCCCTGGCGGGTGGCGCGCGTGGCCAGATTGCCGGCGTCTGAACCGGCACCCGGCTCGGTTAGACCAAAGCAGCCCACCCATTCGCCAGAGCACAGCCGAGGCAGGTATTTCATGCGCTGCTCTTCGTTAGCGTACTTCAGGATGGTGAGCTCAACCAGCGACATCTGCACGGACAGGGTGGTGCGCACCGAGGAGTCGGCGTAGCCGATTTCTTCAAAAACAATGGCCTCGCTGATGTAGTCCAGTCCGGTGCCGCCGTATTTTTCGGGAATGGGAACTCCCAGAAAACCCAGGCGTGCGAGTTCCTGGAGCAGTTCCCGCGGATAGGCCTCCTCAATGTCCCATTGGCGGGCCTTGGGGAGGATCTGCTGGCGCGAAAAAGTGCGGCAGGCGTCCTGAATCATCCGTTGTTCCTGGGTCAGTTCGAAATCCATTAGGGAAAGCTCCTTAAATACTCAGGGATGGTATGTGCCCGGCCCTCGTCCTCCTGAAAACCAAACACATGTTCTATTTTTAAGATATTTTTCAGACGGCGAACCGTTCATCTTTCGGTAACATCCCAAACCCTCCCCATGGTTTATCTTACGAGAGCGGAAGGCAACGCCGACCGCAAGGAAGTTTCTGACCTCTGGGTCATTGCGGGAACCGAGCTGGGCTCGGGTTGGATGTGTGTAGCCCTCGGGATGGTATCCCGGGGGCTTTCTTTTTTGTTGGCCGAGGACTGTTCGATTCATGAGAGAACCCGCAACCAGTGAGTTTAGAAGCGGGCGATAGACTGGGCGAACGCTACGAGGTGGTGCGGGCCATCACCAGCGGCGGCATGGGCTCGATTTATGAAGCCCGCGACTCACAGAACGGCAACCAGCGGGTAGCCGTCAAGCAACTGCTCGAACACCTGATGGAGGGCGAGCAGGCGGCCATGTTCCGCACCAAGTTCGAAGCCGAGATCGATTTCTTACGCCGCCTTCAACACCCGGGTATCCCGCGCGCCTACGACAGCTTTGTGGTCAACGGGGTTTACTACATGGTGATGGAATTCATCGTGGGCCGAAACCTCGAGCAAGAGCTGGAAGAGCGCATGCAACTGACCGGCCAGCCTTTCGGGGTGGATCAGATTATCCGCGACTGCCGTCAGGTGCTCGATATCCTTATCTACTTGCATAGCCAGACCCCACCGCTACTCCACCGCGATATCAAGCCGGCCAATTTAATCCGCGAGCATCCTAGCGGGCGCATCCGCCTGGTCGATTTTGGGATGGCCCGCCTTCTCAATGAACCCAACGCCACCCAGACTCAGCTGGGCACACTCGGCTACTCGCCGCTCGAGCAACTGCAGGGCAAGGCAGAACAACGCTCTGATGTCTACGCTCTGGGAGCCTCTCTTCACCATCTGGTGACCGGGGTCGTTCCCACCGTGCTCAACATTCCTCCGGTGCACAACCTGAAGCCAGATCTGGACCCGGCCACGGCAGCCATCATTGACCGCGCCTGTTCCTCGGAGTTAAACATTCGCTTCACCAGCGCCAAGGAAATGTTGCGCGCCCTGGACGAGCTCAGACCCCACCTGCCCATGATCGTGGACTCGCCGCTCAAGCTGCAACCGCTGCCGCGACTGGACGAGCCGCCGCCGGCACCGCCTATGAAGGCCGCCCCCATGGAGCCGGTTCACGACTTCGGAGAAGACGACCCCGCACCAGCCCTGGAGTTGCCTGTAACAGTCCCGAAAACCGATAGCGAAACGGTGTCGATCCCGGCCACGAAGAGGCCTGCCGCACAGCTTTCGCTGGGCCAGCAACTGGCTGCCATTGCCCTCCTGGCGGCGCTAGCGTTCCTTTTCGGAATGGGCGTGGGCAATAAGAACGAGCAGACGCCCAGCCCCACTCCTGGAAGGTCGACTTCTCCCCGGGCAGAATCGCCCACTGCCCAACCCATCTCGATAGCCACACCGACGCCCTCTCCCACCCGTGTCGCCGTGGCTCCGCCGCCCAGACCCAAGGCGACCCCCAAGCGGGTCGAACGAAAGCCGCCTCCGCCCCCACGGCCCAAGCCTCCCCCGGAGGAGGCGCCCGAAAGCTTCTCGCTGGGCAACACACCCAGCTACCCGACGGCCGTCCAGAGCGGCAGCGCTCGCGAGACGCTGGGCTTGTTGGACAAATCAAGCCACCTGGAAATCAACCTGGATACGGATTGGAACCCGGTAGGTCGGGTGCAGAGCCGCGATTATTTTACGCGCAGTTTTCGCAAGAACACCAACACCTACGAAATGGAACTGGACGTCAAAGGCTACACCATGGAGGCGTCCGCGACCACCTACCGGCGAAGCTTTGAAGCAGAGCACCGAGGTTGGACTCCCATCCAGTTAGCGGGCGCTGACGCGGCCTTCTCGGAGGGACGAGGTCGGTCGCAAAAGGTGCAGGCCTTGATTTTACGCCAGGGCCACTATTACTGGTTTTCGCTACGCGGAAACGGGGCCGGAGTGGCCGAGAAATTCCCCGATGAGCTGAAGACCAGCTGGGAAAGCGTCAGCGTCATCGACCGCTAGACACCTGCTTTGGCGGTCAGGAGCAGTTCGGCCAGGCCCAGCCGGAAAGGCCGCTCGGCTCGGATGCGCAGATGGAAAGGTCGGTCGTCCACCATGTAGCGGCGCACTCCGTCGGTCACGTCGGTTACGCTACCTCCCTGCGCGCCTGGCAGTTGCAGAATGTCTCGCTCGTTCAGCTCCACCCTCAGGTCTTCCGACCCTTCGACCTGCAGTCGCAGCATGGCCGCTTCCAGGCCGCGACGACTGACGGCTCCCGCTGCCCGACCATTGAGTTCCCATAGCTCCCGCGGCTCGCCGCCGGCTTCAAAGCGCACTTCGTGGCGCACAAAACTTTGCTCGCCACGCTGCTCCTGCTGCAACTGGGCGCGGATCTCGGCCCCTTTTTCATTGGCCAGTACCCACATCAACTTGGTCAGGGCGGCCTCCGGGGTGAGGTCGAAACCGCTGGCCAGTTGGCGCTGCAACAGGCCCCGGCTGGAGGCGTATCGACCCAGATCCACCCGCCCTTCACTACATTGGGTGACCACCAGAATGGTCAGTCCGTCGTTCACCGCTTGACCCAGACAGTCGAGCAAAGCCGGATCCTCCGGCGCATTGCCCGAGCCATAGGCACGCAGCACCAGACCCCTAAGTTCCGGCTGGCGCAGCAGAGCCCGCAACTGGGAGGGCTGAATGCCCGGAAAGAGGGTCAGGTCGAGAACCTGATCTTGCAAGGCTCGGCCCACATAGAAGGCGGCGTCGGCGGCCGGCATGGGAAGAAGCAGGTCGGTGTGAATGCGGATGCGCTCGCCCAGGGAGCCCAGCGCCGGATAGTTGGGGGAGGCAAAGCCCTGCCATCCCGAGGTGCTGGCCTTGCGCGCGCGATTCCCGCGCAGCAGCACATTGGCAAAACAGACGGTCACCTCGGGAATGATCGGCAGTCCGACTGCCCTGGCGCCGGCCACCAGCAGGGCGTGCAGCAAGTTTTGGCGAGCATCCGAACGCAGCGTAAAAATGGGCAGCTGGGAACCGGTCATAACGACCGGCTTGGCCAGATTGACGCACAGGAAAGACAGGGCCGAGGCCGTGTAGGCCAGGGTGTCGGTTCCGTGCAAAATCACGAACCCATCGAAATCCCCATAGTGGCGTTCCAGCATCTGTGCGATCCAGAGCCAGTGAGTGGGGCCCACTTCCGAGGAGTCCACCGGCGGCACCTGGCGGCCCTCCGGATCGCAGAGACCGAGCATGGTCCAGGCGATGCGTTCTTCCACTCCAAAGTTTTGAATCTCCTCGGCCAGCTGGCCGGCGCCCACGTTGGCCAGAGGGGAGGCTGGATTGCTCTCGTCCAGACGGCGCATCCCCACGGTGCCGCCGACATAGACGATCAACACGCGGGCTCGCGCCCGCTCAGCGGGAAGGCGCCGCGAATTGTCCCAACTCAAGGTTCGGGGAGGACCATTTTCTGGGTGGTCAGGTGGCGCCATAGTTCATCACGCCCTGTGCCTTTTTCGGCCGAGACGGGCAACACCAGCGATTGGTCCAGGCGCAGCAGTCGAGCGGTATCGGCAACCGTTTTGGCCACCGCGTTCTTGGAAATTTTGTCGATTTTGGTGAGCACGGCGCAGCGGCGAATGTCCTGCTGCCACATCCACTCGGCAAACTCCAGGTCATTCTCCAGTGGCCCGTGCCGGGCGTCGACCAGGTGGAGGGCGCAGGCCAGGTTCGGCCGCTCTGTGAGGTAGCGGCGCAGACGGTCTTCCCAGAAGGCGCGATCGGCCTGACTGACCTTGGCATAGCCATAGCCGGGCAAATCCACCAGCACGTAATGGTGATTCACCATATAAAAGTGCATCAGGCGAGTTTTGCCGGGAGTGTTGCTGGTATAGGCAAGCTTCTTACGGCCGACCAGACAGTTGATCAGCGAGGATTTGCCCACGTTGGAGCGACCGATGAAACCGAACTCGGGCAGCTCGGGAGTGGGCATTTGCTCCCAATGATAGGCCGAGCCCAGCAGGAATGCTTTAGATATCTTCATGAACTTACGGTTAGCTTGGACTCATCGATTGGCAAACCTTCCCGGCTAAGGGAAGAACAAATGCGAGCCTGGTGGCGACGACGCCGCCGCAAGGAGCTCAATCCCGAACAGTTTCGCCAGATCGAGGGCTGGGCGGAACAAGCCGGGACCGCTCTTTCCAACTACGGTAGTCTGGAAGATTGCCTGCAACAGCACGGCATCCACTGGCAGATCAGTCAGGGTCCGCACATCGTGGCCGGAGTGCGCATGCGCGCCCAATTGGACCTGAACGCCCGAAGGCTGACCATCTTCGCGGGCGCCCTGGACGAGCTGCAAACCGAACAGCGGCCTCGCAAAGTCTTGGAGCGGGTCATTCTCAGCCACGAAGTCTTCCATCTGCTCTGCCCCAACTGTCCTGGCCCGGTGCAGGACGCGGCTGCCCACTGGTTCGCGGCCCTGGTCACGGGCCTGCCGGAATTTCCCGGATTTTGGGATCTCCCCGCGGAATAAATCCGACCGGTGAGCGACTTATCTCTGCAGTTCACTTCTGGAGGTATCTGTGCGTTTGTCTTCGTGGCATCCCCTTCTCATTACCAGTGTCGCCTGCGTGGCCAGCTTTCAAATCTACCGAGCCAGCCTGCCTGCCCAGGCCGAGCCCGTCCCGCCCAAGACGCCTCACCTCATCGCCCGCTCCGAAAAAGCCCCCGACCGTTTTGAAGGCGCTCGCATTCAGGTGGCCATTTTGCTGGATACCAGCAACAGCATGGATGGCCTCATTCATCAGGCCAAACGCCAACTTTGGAACATCGTGAAAGAGCTGGGCGAAGCGGAGGTGGACGGCAAGACCCCGCGTTTTGAAGTCGCTCTCTACGAGTATGGCAATGACGGTCTCTCGGTCACCAAAAATTACGTGCGCCAGGTGCTTCCCTTCACCACCGACCTGGACAAGGTGTCCGAAGAGCTCAACCGGCTCAAAACCAATGGCGGCGAGGAATATTGTGGCGCCGTCATTCAAGACTCGCTGAAAAATCTGGAGTGGAGTAAGCGAGACGGTGACCTGACGGCCATCTTTATCGCCGGCAATGAGCCGTTTGATCAGGGTTCGGTTAGTTTCCAAGAATCTTGCGCCGCCGCCCGCCAAAAAGGGGTGGTGGTCAACACCATCTTCTGCGGTAAAAAGCTGGAAGGCGAGCGCACCAAGTGGTCCGACGGCGCCACCCTGGCGGCCGGCCGCTTCTTTTGCATTGACGCCGATCGCAGCGTAGCTGAGGCCCCGACGCCCTATGACGCTAAGCTGGCTCAGCTCAACGGCCAGCTCAACACGACCTATATCGGCTACGGCGTGAATGCGCCCGCCGCTCAGGCTCGTCAAATGGCCGCCGATTCGGCCGCCGGCTCCGCTCCGGAAGCCAGCGGCTACGTGGCTTCGCGCGCTCAGGCCAAGGCCGGCGCCAACTACAGCAACGAAGAGTGGGATCTGGTCGACGCCAAGAAAAAAGGCCGCGTGGATGTGGACAAGCTGAGCAAAGACGAGCTACCCGCCGAACTTCGCGAGAAGACGGTGGCCGAGCGCAAGGAATACGTCGAGCAGAAATCCGCCGAACGCGAACGCATTCAGAGCGAAATCCGCGAAGAAGGCAAAAAGCGCGACGCCTACCTGGCCGAACAGAAAGCCAAAAACGGCCCCGACACGTCGCTGGAGGGGGCTATCCTGGGAGCCATTCGCGAACAAGCCAAACAGCGCGGCTTCAAGTTCAAGACCTAGCACTAAATTGGCCCCAGCCTAAGCGGTCGGTCGCTCGCAAGCGAGCTCCACTCCCGCGAGCTGTAAGGGGCAATTTAAGGCACTACCAAGTGAGCGGCTAGTCCGCTTCGCGGAACTAGCCCGAGGGCGCGCCGTGAGGGGTCCGGCGCGCCCTTTTCTTTGCGCCAGGACCTTTCCAAACAGCAGGTTGAGGCCAACTTTGCACCAAAGCGGCTGAAGTGCTTTACCATAACGATTTGGACGCCATCGTCTACTTCCAGGGAGCGGCTGAAGTGGCCGCGCTCTACTACCAGGCCTTCGCTCTGGCGCAGATGCGTCTGGTGGCCGAGGTGGCCCGTCGCCATCAGGCCGGTGAGTCCGAGAACACCCTTTACGTGGTCAGCGATTGCGACGAAACCCTGCTGGACAATTCCGATTACAACGCCTGGCTGATGGAAACCGGCCGCGACTATCATGACACCACCTGGAATCAGTGGTGCCAGGCGCGGCGGGCTCGCGCCACCCCGGGGGCGGTCGAATTCTGCCAGTTTGTGATCGAGCACGGCGCCAGCATGATCTACGTCTCCAGCCGCTACGAGGTGGATCGCCAGGCGACCGCTGACAATCTGCGCGCCCTGGGCTTTCCTCTGGAGCGCGCCGGCGCCGATGCTAGCGATACCCAGCTTTTCCTGACCAACATGCTGCTTAACGGCGAGAAATCCAAAAAAATGCAGCAGTTCGCCTATTTGTTGCAAAGATTCGGCGCGCCCCCCCTGCTGCAATTGGGGGACAATCTTTCCGATCACGAGGCGGAGCGATACAGCTACAAAGTCGAGGCTTCGCAGCGCAAGGCCAGCGCCGAGCGCGACGCCCGTCGCTGGGGCGAGGATTGGATTGTGTTTCCCAACCCGATCTACGGCGCCTGGCGTAGTTCTCTGAAGCGGGCCGACGGAACTCCAGCCAGCGATGAACAACCACCGGCCCCTTATCAGCCCGACCCGGTGCGGCCCCCCCTGCAAGAGGCGCCCAAGCTGTCGCTGCTGAGCAAGTGGACCGGCCCGTGAGCACCCTATCGAGGCTACTGGCTTACACCCGGGACTACCGCGGCTGGGTGGCCGGAGCCACCGCCTGCTCGATGCTGAACAAGCTTTTTGACATCGCCCCCGAGATCCTGATCGGGATGGCCGTGGACGTGGTGGTCAATCGTCAGGATTCGCTCTTGTCGCGCTGGGGCATCTCCACGCTCCATCAGCAACTGGCCTGGCTGGGCGTAGCCACCTTTTTCATCTGGTTCCTGGAGTCGTTCTTCGAATATCTCTACTCGATTTTGTGGCGCAACCTGGCTCAGCGGGTGCAGCATAAGCTGCGCCTGGATGCATACCGTCATTTACAGCGATTGCCCAGCGGCGAAGTGGAAAAGCGCTCGACCGGGTCGTTGCTGGCCCTGCTCAACGATGATGTCAACCAGTTGGAGCGCTTTCTGGACGGGGGGGCCAACTCGCTGATCCAGGTTCTGACCTCGGTCATCCTGGTGGGCGCCACCTTTTTCTATCTGTCGCCGCTGGTGGCGGCGCTGGCCTTCCTGCCGATTCCACTGATTCTGGTCGGGGCATTTTTCTTTCAACGCCGACTTCAGCCTCGTTACGCCGAGGTGCGCGAGCAGGCGGCTCGAGTCAATGCCCGCTTGAACTTGAACCTGCACGGGCTGATCAACATCCAGAGCTACGGGAGTGAGGATTTCGAAGCTGCCCGCGTCGAGAAGGAAAGCCTTCAATATCAGGAAACCAATCGACGCGCCATCGCTCTTTCTTCTGCCTTCACGCCGGTCCTGCGCATGGCCATCCTGGCGGGTTTTCTGTGCACTCTCATTGTGGGCGGTCAGCAGTGCCTGGACGGGAAGCTGTCGGCCGGCTCGTACAGCGTGCTGGTGTTTCTAACCCAGCGTTTGCTCTGGCCGCTCACGGGTCTGGCGGCTACCAGTGATCTTTATGAGCGAGCCATGGCCTCGGTTTCTCGAATTCTTGATCTGTTGGCCTTGCCAGCGGTGGATCTGGATGCGGGACGAGAGTTGCAGAGTGCGGATGTGGAAGGGGAAATCGTCTTTCGGGGAGTGCATTTTGCTTATCCCGAGCGAGGACCGGTGCTGCGCGGCGTGGATCTTACTTTGCCGGCCGGACAGACCACCGCCGTGGTTGGCTCCACTGGTTCCGGCAAGAGCACTCTGGTCAAGCTGCTGCTGCGCTTTCTTGACGCCGACCAGGGCGGCGTGTTGCTGGATGGCCAGGAGGTTCGGGAGCTTTCGAGACGTAGCCTGCGCCACTGTTTCTCGCTGGTTTCCCAGGACGTTTTCTTGAGCGACGACACGGTGCGCCAGAACATCGCTTACGGCAGCCCGGACGGCGCCGACGACAGGCTCCTGCAAGCCGCACGGGTAGCCGAAGCCGAGGAGTTTGTGCTCAGTCTGCCGCAAGGGTTGGACTCGCGCTTAGGTGAGCGGGCTCAGCAATTGTCGGGCGGGCAGCGCCAGCGTCTGGCCATCGCTCGCGCTGTCTATCGGGATGCTCCGATATTGATTCTGGATGAGGCCACCTCGGCCGTCGACAACGAAACCGAGGCGGCCCTGGCTCGATCGCTACGGCGCGTGTGCGCGGGCCGCACCACGCTCATCATCGCCCATCGGCTTTCCACCGTGCGTCATGCCGATTGCATTCACGTGCTCGAGGCGGGCCGCATCGTGGAAAGCGGCAGTCATGAGGAGTTGCTTCAAAAACAGGGCGTCTACGCCCGCCTCTGGGATATTCAAACCGGAGCGGTGGCATAAAAAAAGGCCCCCGTGGGGGCCCCAGACGTGATCCAGGAGCTTAACTTTTATTGACCCCAGACTTCGGAGGCGTTGATCTTGCCGTCCCAGTCTCGGCCGCCGGTCACGCGGATGCGGGTACCGGGTGCCATCTTATTCATGAAGGCCTGACGGGTGAGGGGAGTGTCCTTTTGTTTGCCCACCCAGTAACACTTGGTGTCTTTCTCGATGCGCACCTCAGTGCGCTCTTCCTTGGCGCCGTTCTGAACCAGGTCGACCCCGACCGCGTTGCGGTCCAGATAGACTTTCTTGACGACATAGTTGGCTTTGGTGACGTTGACCAGAGCGGCGGATGCGAAGCCGCTTCCGACGAGCAACAGGATCGTGAGCAATTTGAAGATGGGGCGCATGGTTTGTTCCTCCGTGGTTTTCTGCCCTCACCCTAGCCTCGTTTTGTCCCCAGCGGTAGGGATCGTCATACCGCCTCCCTGTAATCGCTGTCCTCTTTTGTAAAAGGTCCTGGAGGGCAGGGAGAGAACGTGCCCACTCGTGTTGATGCGACTACTTTTCCTGCTGTTGTGTGCCTTGCCGGCGCTGGCGGACACGCCCAAGTTCCGCACCATTCCTCTCGATATCCGCGTGAACGACAAGTTCGAACGGCCTTTTGAAGTTCAGGATAATACAGCCTACATCGGCGTGCGCCTGGCTCAGGATGAGAAGCAGACCAACAAAGAGGTTTCCCAATTCGAAACTCTCAGTTGCGCCGGTATTGAATACCCCCGCCAGACCCAAGAATACGTCAAGTTCGCCGTGCAGGGCGGGGTGGCCAAAGTCCAGTTCGTTGTTTTTGAAGAGAACAAAGCTCCGGTAGACTACGAGTTGAAGTTGATCGAGAACAACACCTTTCACGACATTGCCCCCTCGATCTGGCAGATCGGCACCGAATCCACCAACGGCGAAGTCAAGGCCGAGGGCATCCGCGCCCCCCATAGCGGCCGGGAGGTCGGTATCATCGCCGCCTACACGATTTTGGGGATGGGATTGAGCTATTGGTTGCTTGGTAGGGTTTTGTTCGCCCGGATGTTGAGGCAGCGGCACATGGAAGTGGGCTCCGCCCTTACCTGGTCTAACCTGTTGGTGCTTTTCAGTTGGGCTTTAGTGGCGGTGGGAGCCGCCATTATGATCTTTTTTCCCTTTATCGTCTGGCAGAAGCTTTACTGGATTTATGTGCTGGTGCCGGCCGGATACGCCCTGGTGGTAAGCACCATGTATGGGGCCGGACATCTCTTTACGCGGAGTTAAACGTTGAGCGAAACCCAAGGCAGTAAAAACGAACAAATCCGCATCAGGCCGACTCTGATTATCGGTCTGGGCGGCACTGGTGGCGACGTGATCATGCGCATCCGCCGGCGCTTTTACGAGAGCTATGGCAGCCTTTCGGAATTTCCCATCGTGGGCTACCTGTGGCTGGACACCGACCGCAGCGAGAAGCACATCCTGGCTCGGGAAATCCGAGACTTTGTGCGACTTACCGATACCGAGCGGTTGATGATGACCATCAACGACACCACCGCCATCACCCAGAATCTGAAGGAACCGGGCTTCCAACACATCGACAAGTGGTGGTATCCCGGCCTCAACTCCCTGGGCCAGATGAACGAAGGGGCCGGGCAGATCCGCGCTTACAGCCGCCTGGCTTTTTTTCATCATTACCAGGCCATCCGGGCCGCCATTGTGGATGCCAACAAGCGTATTCGCGACCCCCTGGCCCAGGAAGTCATGATGAAGTCCCCGATCCTCAAGGATCAGGGACTGCTGGCCCAGGTCGAGTTCAATCAGCCCACCAACGTGTATCTGGTCACCTCGATTGCCGGCGGGACCGGCTCGGGCATGCTTATGGATGTGGCCATGCTGGTGAAAGACGTCTTTCAGGAAGGCAACGTCTCGGTTTGCTCCTTTCTGGTTTTTCCTGACCACTTTGGTAGCGTCACCAATGACCGCATGAAGGCAAATTCCTACGCGCTTCTCAAAGAACTGAACTATTACCAGTTCGGAGTCTCGCACTTCAATGCCGAATGGACGCGCGGGACCACTTCTAAGGTCCCCATCCCGCCCTTCGATTACTGCTACGTCTTCGACAATCAGAATGCCGCCGGCCAGGTGACTGGCGGCCAGCCCGGCTCTCAGGAACTGGTTTTTGAGCTGCTGGCCGACTCGATCTTTAAGGACTTCTCCCACGGGGAATTTGCCGACCACAAACGCAGCGCCCGCATCAACCTGCGTCAATACATGAACAAGACCTACGATTACGAGCACCCGCGCTTCAAGCAGCGCTTTATCCAGCGTTACGGATCGTTGGGGATGGCCAGCATCATGGTTCCTCACGCGCGCATCATCACCGCCTGTGCCCACCGCCTGGCTGCCGAGATCGTGGACCGCTGGGGTGGCTTATCGGCAGCGGACTTCAATGATGCCGACCTGCCACGGCTGGTGCGCCAGGAGGTGATGGCCAAAGTTCGCCTTCAGGAGGACGAGAAGAATCACGATCTCCTTTACTCTTTGTTGGATACCCAAGGGCTTGGAGATCCAGACAAGGGCAAGAGTCGCGGGCTGATCGATGAGCTCGTCCAGTGGAAGCAACAGCGCCTCACCGAGGTCGAGCGCGGCGTGTATCGCCAGCAGAATCTCTCGCTGCGTGATTTCCTCGACCGCGCTCATCAGGAATGCGAAAAGATGATGTGGGCTGAGCAAATCGGCGCCAATGCGGATCAGTGGGGCTACTATCCGCGCACCATCCGAGCCAACCTGGAAGCTCTCTTGAAGCGCGCTCAGGAGGCCTTGCAGCAACATGCCTTCGCCTTGATCGACCAGAAGAACGAGAGCCTGCGCTTTGCCGAAGCCGTCCTCAAAGAGGCCTCGGCTGTCTTGCAGCAGACGGCTGACTCGTTGACCAAGCAGTCTCAGGACCTGCAGACCAAGTTGGAGCGGCGCCAGAAAGAATTACAGCGCCGTCTGGCCGAGGTGGCGCGCCAACAGAACCGTCTTGGCTGGGACGGACGCAAAGGCGTGATCCTGAGTTATGTGGCCGACCGCTTTTTGGACTGCCTGGTGGGCGATCGGGTCAATCCCGGAGTTCTGCGCTGTTTACTGCAAGACCGCATTTACAAAGAAGGCGTGGAGTTTTGTAAACGACTGATTCCGGCCCTTTCCGGACAGGTGCGGGCCGACGGCAGTCTGGCCGGCGGTGTGCGCCAGCAACTGGATCAGCTGCAGCGCGATCTGGGCCAGATGAAAGCCGACCTGATGGTGGGATACAACTACTTCTCTCAGAAAGAGAAGCTGCCCCAGGCCTTGCTGCTTTATGAGGCCACCGACGTCGAGAAGAAATATTACCCGGCCTATCTTAAGCCCAACACCATCGCCGACACTTCCAGGGCCATCCTGGCCCGCCTGGAACGGAGCGTGACCGGTTTGTCGGTCGACCTGGCCGCGGGTCGCTCCGACTCCTGGAAACGAGCTCTGCTGGCCGAATGCCGTCAGGTTTTCCTGGGGGTGCGCAGCGACTTTCACATCATCAAGGTGCTCTTTTCTCAGGTCGACGACGCTTCGCGCGTGCACCATTTGAAGCAGATTTTCGCGCGCTCGGCCTACTGGGTGACGCGCGCCGGTATCCATGGCACGTTCCGTATTCCGGGCGAGCAAGTGCATACCATGGTCGGTCTGCCAGGTCCTACGCCCGGTATGGACCCGGGCCAGCGCAGCGAGTTGGAAGGCTATATTACCCAGCTGAAGAATTTGGCTGGCCGCGAATTGAGCACCGACCTGCGGTATTACCCGATGCCGGATAGTTCAGAGTTGATCTTTTACCAGGAAGCCGGCGGCTTTCCCATCAACTATTCCTCGCGATTGCCCGATCTGCGCGAAGCATACCTCAAGCTCTATACCGCCGGTGAGCATCTGCATATTGACTGTCGCGA
>JALHOV010000074.1:0-13924 GCA_022842865.1 Vulcanimicrobiota bacterium
TGACTTCGCAACCCTGGAACAAAACGCGGCGCTGCTCGGGATTCAAAAGCGAAAGGACGAGATGAGAACACTGCTCGCGAGTAAGGCTACCACTCCCGATGTTGACAAGCTCGTCCTGAATGCGAACCATCGGCGGGGTCCCGGCATTCAAATGCAGAAGATTGCCACGGTTTTTGACCGCCACCCCCAGCAACTGGCTCACGCTGTAGGCGAGCTGGTTGATGGCGGGGTAACCTAGCTGCTGTTCTAGAGAAGCGGCGATCCGGAGTAGAAGTTCGGCACTCCCACCGGATTCGATGTTTTCTCCAGCCAAACTAGCTACCGGACTCGCTCGTCTCCACGGTGAAACGTGGGCCGTCGTCTGGAGGGGCGGGGATGGCCTTGACCTGATTTGCCATGATCTCCTCGAGAGCCCGACTGACGGGCTTTTTGAGCCCGGATAGGGCAATCAGGGGAGGGCTACCGTCATTGATCTGGCGGGCCCGCTTGAGAGCCAGGGTCACCAGCGCAAACTTATTTCCCACCCTCTTGTCATGCAACATCACATCCAAGTTTGGTTCTACCAACATAACTTTTACGACCTCCGTCAAGGATTGCTTTACGCGCCCGCCTCGAAACCCTTTCCAGGGTCAGTGCAGACTTAAAGAAAAAAGGCCTCGGCGAACCCGAGGCCCCAATTCGCTCGACCAATGCTTAGCGCTTGGTCCACTGGAAGCCACGACGAGCGCGCTTCCGGCCGTATTTCTTACTTTCCTTCTCGCGCGGGTCGCGCGTCAGAAAGCCACCTTTACGGAGCGCCGGGCGCAAATTCTCGTCGAAACGAACCAGCGCGCGGGCGATTCCATGGCGCAGGGCGCCAGCTTGGCCAGAAACGCCCCCACCGTGGATGCGTGCGACCACATTAAACTTGCCCAGTGTATTGGTGTTGTCCATTGGCTGGCGCACGACCAACAACTGGGTATCGCGATGAAAATACTCGTCATACGGGCGACTGTTGACCGTAAACTTGCCGTCCCCAGGCAGCAGGCGCACGCGAGCCACGGCTCGCTTGCGGCGACCTGTGGCCGAAAAAGTGATGGCGCCTAGGTTGATCTGTTGTTTTGCCACAATGCGTTACCTCTACTTAATGGGCAGCGGCTGGGGTTGCTGGGCCGCGTGCGGATGATGGGGAAGAGTATAAACCTTAAAGCGGGTCATACGGATATCGCGCAAACGATTCTTGGGAAGCATGCCTCGAACGGCCAGCTCCAAGACTCTCTCGGGGTGCTTGGCGAGCATATCCTTCGCCTGGGTCTGCTTCAGACCGCCCGGATAATACGAGTGGCGATAATAAATCTTATCGGTGAGCTTTTTACCGGTGAAGTGAACTTTGCTCGCATTGGTAACGATCACAAAGTCGCCGGCATCCTGGTTATGAGAATACGTCGGCTTATGCTTGCCAATTAAGACCTTGGCAATCTCGCTAGCGAGACGTCCAACGGTCTTACCCTCAGCGTCTACTTGAAACCACCGACGGTCCGTATCCATATCTTCTGGTCTCAGGGCCAGAGTTTTCATCTTGATTCCTCCAACTTGCCGGGCGAACTTTGGCGACCGGGTTCCTTGCCTTTACAGAGGCGCAAGTATAAGCGCAGCCAGATCTTGGTGTCAAGGGGTGTTTGCAGCAGGCAGGAAGTACTCATGCTCCTCTTCAAACACACGAAACCACTAGAGTCGCGAGGGATCCCATGAATCTTGGAATTATTGGTACCGGCTACGTCGGACTTGTTACCGGCACGTGTCTCGCCGAAATGGGCAATACGGTAACCTGTGTAGACATCGACCAGGCTAAGGTTGCAGAACTTCGCCAGGGGCAGGTTCCAATCTACGAACCCGGCCTCAAAGAGTTAATGGAGAACAACATACAGGAGGGCCGCCTGCACTTTTCGGCCGACCTGGCCGCTTCCGTGCAAAAAGCCAGGCTGGTTATGATTGCCGTCGGTACGCCCTCCAAGGAGGACGGCTCGGCAGACCTATCAGCTGTGTTCTCGGCAACTGAGGAGGTAGCCCGAGCAACCCGAGGACCCCTTGTGCTGGTCGTCAAGAGCACGGTGCCAGTGGGAACCTGCCGCCAGCTCTCAGCGCGCCTTGAGGAATTGGGACGGACTGACATCGTAGTCGTAAGTAATCCTGAGTTCCTGAAGCAAGGGGATGCGGTGAACGACTTCCTCAAGCCAGAACGAGTCGTGATCGGCGCGGATGACCCTCAGGCCGCACAACTCATGCAAGAACTCTACAGCCCTTTCTTGCGCACAGGAAACCGGGTGATCGTCATGGACATTCCTTCGGCCGAGATGACTAAATACGTGGCCAACGCTTTCCTGGCCACCAAGATCAGCTTCATGAACGAGGTCAGCCGACTTTGCCAGCTCTCGGGGGCGGATGTCGAAATGGTCCGGGCCGGAATCTCCAGCGACAGCCGGATCGGCGAGAAATTCATGTTCCCTGGATTAGGCTTTGGAGGCTCATGCTTTCCGAAGGACGTCAAGGCACTTATACAAGTGGGCCGCCAACTTCAGGTGGAAACCTCCATACTGGAAGCGGTGGACCGGGTCAATCAGCGGCAGCGCGAGTATTTCTTGGAACGCGTGCTAAACCATTTTGGTGGGGATGTCAGACAGCGCCACCTGGCCTTCTGGGGCCTCTCTTTCAAACCACGCACAGACGATATCCGCGAGGCTCCAGCGCTCTTTCTTATCGACCGGTTGCTGGAGGGCGGCGCTCACCTTCACGTCTTCGATCCGCGCGCCGCCTCCCGAGTCGAAGCACTCTACGGCGACCGACTAACCTATCACCCTCAGGCGTACTTACCTTTGGAAGGCGCCGAAGCGCTCATAATCGCCACCGAATGGAACGAATTCCGTCGTCCCGATTTCGACCGGATGCGACGCCTGATGGCGCAGCCGGTGATTTTCGACGGCCGAAATCTGTTCGAACCAGATCGCATGAGCCAGCGTGGCTTCACCTACTTCTGCGTAGGTCGCCCCGATTCAATCGTCCTGAACGGACTGGCCCAACAACCTGCATCGCCATAAACCCAGGGCCGCTAGGGCATTCAGCAAGATATGCAGCAAAAGGCCTTGCGGAAGCTTGTGCAAGAACAGGTCGACCCTGCCAAAGCATCCGCAGATCAGGAGGTCGCCACGCATCCAGGCCCAGGCCAACACCGCAGCAAACAGGCCGAACAGGACGGCCGAGGCCGAAATGCTTTTGCGACCGGGTGCAAACAGAAGCTTCAGCCCGAGAAACACCTCCAGGGCAGGGACACTGTAGATCAAGAAGGGAATCGACCACAGCGGGAAGAGCTCATAGCTCTCCAGAGCCACCTTAAAGCTTACCGGATGGCGAAGCTTGGGAGCGGCGGCCAACAACAGAACCAGCCCTATTCCTCGTAAGAACGCCCGTTGCCAGCTCATGAAAGCCTCCTCCTGTGTGGGGTTCGGGCCGGTTGACAAGGACGTTGTTCGCCGTGCTTGAAACCGGGGCACCATGACGAAGGGCCTGATTTTCGGCCTTACCCTGGCCGCCACGCTTCCACTCCAAGCCCAGAACCTCATCCTGGTCGAGCAGGGTCAAGCCCGTTCCTATGTGCTTGTGAGTCGTGAAGCCGGCGAATGGGAGAAGAAGGCTGCGTCCGACTTGGCCCAGGTCATCGGCAAGATGACGGGCGCCGTGATCCCGGTTGTAAATGACCGCCAGACCGGCGTTCCTATTGTGATAGGGTCCCTGGCTTTGCCTCGCCTCCAGGCGCAACTACAACAGGTGAAGAAAAAGAACCCGGTGCTACGCGCGGACGCGATCGCTCTCGATTGCGGTCCCGATGGGATCTATCTGGCCGGCAGCAACGACGACAGCCACTACTTCGCGGCCGCTGAACTGATGCGACGCTGGGGATGCCGGTGGTATGCGCCCGGCGACTTTGGAGAGTGTCTTCCGCGCCAGGCCAGCCTGCAACAGCCGCCTCTCCACTACGCCTACGCCCCGCCCTTTGAGGTCCGCAGCTACTGGATTTCCTGGAACGGCGATTACGCAGGGTACAAGGAATTCGCCCACCGCAACTTTTTCAACAACGTCCGGGTGCCCTCCGGCCACGCCATCGGCAGCTACCTCAAACAAATTGAACCCAAAGTTGGCAAGTTTGAGGTGAGTTCGCCGGTGGCGGCGGCCGCTATGGCTGACGCCATCGCCTCCGACTTTGCGGCCAACAAATCGCTGTCCTTGTCGATGGAAGACGCGTCCGTGGCCAGCCTGTCCGAGGCGGACCGGGAGATGGCTGGACACCTGCACGACAAGTACTTCGAGACCGGCGTACTAACCGACTCCTACCTCACCTTCTACAACCGGGTTTGCCAGAGTCTGCTGCAAAAGCATCCCCAAAGCACGGCCCGAATCGGGTTTCTAGCCTACATCAATCTGACTCTGCCCCCACAGCGCGACGTCCTGGCTGAAAAACCGCTCGTTGCCTACTTAGCCGCCATCGATACCGACCCCAACCACCCATTCACCGACCCGCGCTGGCCTTGGCGTCAGGACTATTTGGGAGCCCTGCGAGGATGGGCACGGGCTATGCAGGGGCGAGTAGTCATCTATGATTACGACCAATCCATGCTGGTCTGGCGCGACCTTCCCAATCCCTCCCACCAGGTGGTCAGCCGTGAAATCAAGGAATACGCACGACTGGGCATCCTGGGATTTGACACGGAAAGCCGCAATGCCCTGGCTACAACCTTTCTGAACCTTTACTTTCGGGGCCAGCTTTACTGGAACCCGGATCTGCAAGTCGAAACAGAACTTAAAGAATTTTATCCTCGCTTCTTTGGCCCGGCTGCGCCCGCCATGGAGACCTATTGGAGCAGCGTGTATCGAGCCTGGGCGGAAACGACCGTGACCGAACACGAATACTTTGTGATTCCGTCCATCTATCCAAGATCGCTGGTGGAACAATTAGGAGGACTGCTGAAAGGCCCCGAAGTCCGTGAGGAGCCTTACCGCACGCGGGTCGAGTTCGTAAAGCGCGGTTGGGACCTGCTGGACGGCTATACCCGCCAACTGGAGCGAACGGCCTCGGGCGATTATGCCGGCGCGGCCCGAATCGGCGAAGCGACCCTGGCCATCCGCGACCAACTCACAGCCACCAGCGGCCTGTTCACCACTTACAAGAACTTCCCCGAAACGGGACCGGCTTTCTGGCCGGGCGAGGTGGTCCAACTCAAGAACCTGGCCAAATTAGCTCAGAAGCGCATCCGCCAATCGCCGATCCTCTGGGATTACCGGTCCGATCCGGACGACCACGGCATCTGGCAAAATTGGGCCGGTCAACAGGCGGGCGACTGGCAACCGCTCCGGACCGACTTATACCTTCAAGCCCAGCTGCCGGACACCCGTCCGGGATTCGGATGGTACCGCTGGAATGTGCAATTGAAAAGCGAAGAACTGGCCGGCACTCACTTGCTTTGCCCCGGCTTATTTAATGAAAGCTGGCTTTATGTCAACGGGCACCTGATCGCCCATCGCTCTCAGAAACCTCTCTGGTGGCAGAATGACTACACCTTTACCTGGGATGTGCCGCTGGATAGCTTGCAAGCCGGCTCCAACTGGCTGGTGATCCGCACCAAAGTTCCCATCCACTTCGCCGGGCTGTTCCGCCCACCGTTTCTTTATCGTCCTTGAATCTCCAGTTGGGCAGGAAGACGCGAGTCCCTAAGCAAGCAGCAGACCATGTCACGTAAAATCGCAATTGTCGGTCTGGGCTATGTGGGTCTGCCTTTGGCCGTGGCTTTAGCCAAAACTCAGAAGGTCGTTGGTTATGATATCTTCGCCTCTCGCGTCGACGAACTCAAAAAGGGGGTCGATCGCAATGGGGAACTCTCGGCCAAGGATCTTAGCAACCCCAATCTGGTCTTCACAGCCGCCGAGGCCGACCTGGCGGAGTCCAACCTTTACATTGTCACTGTGCCCACCCCGGTCGACGATGCCCACGTCCCGGACCTGTCTCCGCTACGCAGTTCCAGTCAGATTGTGGGCCGGCACCTGAAGCGCGGCGACATCGTGGTCTTTGAGTCGACCGTCTACCCGGGTTGCACCGAGGAGATCTGCCAGCCGGTGCTCGAAAAAATATCGGGTCTGAAAGCGCCCGACGATTTCGCCATCGGCTACAGTCCCGAGCGCATCAATCCCGGCGATCGGGAGCACACCGTCACTACCATGATCAAGATCGTGGCCGCCCAGACTCCTGAAGCCCTGGCCATCTTGACGGAGACGTATGGCCAGGTGAATGGTGGAAAGATCCACCAGGCTCCTAATATTAAAACGGCCGAAGCGGCAAAAGTAATCGAAAATACGCAGCGCGATTTGAATATCGCCCTGATGAATGAGCTTTCTATGCTTTTTCATCGATTAGAAATCAATACGCAAGATGTTTTAGCGGCGGCCGGCACCAAGTGGAATTTTTTAAAGTTTCAGCCGGGGCTGGTGGGCGGGCACTGCATTCCCGTTGACCCCTACTACCTCACTCACAAAGCCGAAATGGCAGGCTACCATCCCCAGATCATCCTGGCCGGCCGGCGCATCAACGATCAGATGGCCCGCTACGTTTCCTACGAAATCCTGCGTATCCTGGCCCGGCTGGGCCTGTCGGCCAGGGAGTCCTCTATCCTGGTGCTGGGGGCCACCTTCAAGCCGGACGTGCGCGACCTGAGAAACAGCCAGGTCTTTGAACTGGTGGCGCAGCTCAGCGAATTCAGCCAGAATGTGGACGTTTACGACCCCATCCCGGACCAGGCGGCCCTACGCAAAACCGGCGTCAGCGTGGTCGACTCGCCTGCAGGCTCCCAATACCAGGTGGTTATTCTGGCCGTGCCCCACTCCGATTTCGGCGCGCACAGCATTGCCGACTTGCAGAAAATGCTCAACGGTCATCCGGCCCAGGTGGTCGTCGACCTGACCGGACGTCTCAAGCCCGACGGCACCGGCGCCGCCCACTTCTGGCAACTGTAACAGCAAACCGTGCGAATCGTCGGCGCCCAGCAGATGCAAGAGATCGACCGACGCACCAGCCAGGACTTTGGTCTGGATGCGCAGGTGCTGATGGAGTTGGCCGGTCGCTGTGTCAGCGACTGGCTACAATCGCGCTGCCCCCAGGGTCGGGTGGCTTTCCTGTGCGGTCCGGGCAATAACGGCGGAGACGGTCTGGTGGCCGCGCGCGCCTGGGCCGACCTGGGCGGGCGAGCGGTGGTGTTCCTGATGAGCGAGGACCTGAAGGGCGACGCTCTGCGCAATCTGCAGCGGGCCCGAGCCTGGCAGATGGACCTTCGCCCGCTGGACGAGTTTCAGCCCGACGGCTTTGACTGGTTTGTCGATTCGCTTTTTGGCACCGGCCTCAGTCGCCCCCTGCACCTCCCTCCCCTTTTCATGCTCCCGCAGGACCGGACGGTGGCGGTGGATATTCCCTCGGGCATTCACGCGGATACCGGCCAGGTGCTGGGCCAGGCGGTGCGCGCCCATACCACCATCACCTTCGGTACTCCCAAACTGGGCCAACTGCTGGCCCTCGAGCACTGCGGCCAGCTGGTCATCGAGCCGATTGGTTTTCCCAGGCGTCAACTGGAGAGCGAGGAGTGGCCGGGGCAGTGGCTCACCCCCGAACTGGCCCGCCAATGGCTCCCCGCGCGGGGCACCGCCTCGCACAAGGCAAACACCGGCAAGGTGCTGGTGGTGGCCGGCTCCTCCCGCTATCCCGGGGCTGGCGCCCTGGCCACTTTGGGCGCGCTGCGCTCCGGTGCGGGTCTTGTCTACCACTATGGCCCCCCGCAAGTCCGCCTGCCGTTGGAGGCGATTCCGCTACTTTCCAAGGGCGATTCGCTGGTGGCGGCCGACCTGCCGATGCTGCTGGAACATTTGCAAGACATGGATGCGCTCTGCCTGGGCCCGGGCCTGGGGGATGCTCCCGAGACGCTGGCGCTGGTTCGCCAACTGCTGGAAAAAGCGCAGGTGCCCGCCGTGGTCGACGCCGACGCTCTGCGCGCCTTACCTGAAAAACTGAGCCCGAAGATTTTGCTCACTCCCCACGCCGGGGAATTGGCCCGCCTGCTGCGCTGCAAAGCCGCTGATACGGAAAAAGACCGGCTGCGCCACGCCGTGCAGACGGCTCGCAACTACAACTGCACGGTGCTTTTCAAGGGTCCGGCTACGCTGGTGGCCACCGCCGGCGGACGCTACGCGGTCAGCACGCAGGGCACTTCGGTGTTGGCCCAGGGCGGTTCGGGCGATGTGCTCAGCGGCATCTGCGCGGCTCTGCTAGCTCAAGGCCTGGATGCTCTGCAGGCGGGAGCACTCGGAGCTTACCTTCAAGGCAGCGCCGGGCGTCTGAGTGGAGTGAGCGTGGGTCTGGGGGCCGAGGCGCTGGCCCATCACTTGCCCGCGGCCATCACGTCGCTAACCCCCTAACCGACCAGGTTGTTACGCCTGATGGAAAGCGTCAGCGCGTCCGAGATTTGAAGGCTCTCTTCAAGTCCGGCGAGTGTGCAAAAAAGCGACGACATAAAGAGAGCTTGGGCTGCGTCGGAGTCGGCGTATCGGATAAAAGCAAGCTCTTCGCCCAGTTCCTCAAGCGCCGGCTTGGCCCAGACTACTTTCCGAGGCATTTTTGTAAGTAGATTTGTGCTTCCTCGTGACTGCAAGTCTGCCCGTTTCGAATCGCTTCTTCGCCCTCCCGAACCTTCCGAAGGAGATGAACCTGCTCTTCTATCTCCTCCCAGCTACTGTCATCGGGCAACTTTTGAACGAAGTCCAGGATAGCGTTTTTTGCAGTCATTTGAGAATCGTCTCCAAGGACAGCATAGCCCGGTTTTCTCCTCCGGGCAATCCTGAGGATCTTGGTCAGGTCGTTCGTCTTTGCAGGTCCGAGGTATGGAAACCCGGAGTCCCCAAGCCCAGGTTCTTAAGAGTCCAAACGAGAACTCGCCGCCTATGTGTGGAATTGTCGGTTTCTTGGGGGCTCCGCAAGAGCGGGAGGATGCACGCCGGTGGTTGAGCGAGCGGCGCGATCGGATGCAGCACCGAGGGCCGGACGATGAGGGCCTCTGGGTCAACGAGGATGGTTCTGCAGGGCTGGGACACCGGCGTCTTTCGATCTTGGATCTCAGCCCGGAAGGCCATCAGCCGATGGCTTCGGCCGACGGGCGCTACGAAATGGTTTTTAACGGCGAGATCTACAATTTTTTGGACCTGAAGGGGGAATTGGAGCAGAAGGGCCACTCTTTCCGGGGCGGCTCGGATACGGAAGTGATGCTGGCGGCTTTTTGCGAGTGGGGGGTCACCGTCTCCGTCAAGCGTTTCCGAGGAATGTTCGCGTTCGCTCTCTGGGACCGTCACACCGCTTGCCTCATCCTGGGTCGCGACCATTATGGCAAAAAACCCCTTTATTACGGCGTGGTTGGGGACCGGTGGGTGTTCGCTTCGGAACTGAAGGCGCTGCATCAGCCCGGGCTCGAAATCGACCGTCAGGCGCTGGCCGAGTATTTTCGTTTCGCCTACGTGCCTGCGCCGCGCAGCATTTACCGTGAGTTCAAGAAGCTACCGCCTGCCAGCCTTGTCGAATTGCGGCCGGACCTATCCCAGGGAGCGGTGGAGAGTTTCTGGTCGCTACGGGAAGTAGCCTCCGGCGGCTCGGGCCGAGTCTTGGGCAATCCTCTCGAGGCCACCGAAACGGTGTTGCGGGAGTCGGTCAGGCGTCGGATGATTTCGGATGTTCCGTTAGGAGCCTTTTTGTCCGGTGGAGTGGATTCCACGTTAATCGTGTGCCTGATGCAGCAATTGAGTAGCCAGCCGGTGCAGACGTTCTGCATAGGTTTTGCCGAGGAGAGCCACGACGAGTCGCCTTTCGCTCGCGAAGTATCCCGCCATCTGGGCACGCAGCACCTGGAACATCGCCTGTCCGCCGCCGAGGCGATGAGCGTGGTTCCTCTGCTCCCTCAGCTTTATGATGAGCCGTTTGCCGACTCTTCGCAGATCCCGACTTACCTGGTTTCCAAACTGGCCCGGACCCAGGTGACCGTGGCTCTGTCCGGGGACGGGGGCGACGAAGTCTTTGGGGGCTACAACCGCTATTTATGGGCTCCCAAGCTTTGGCGCGCCCTGCGACTGGTGCCGCTCCCGCTGCGCAAGCTTGTGGCCGTTCTTTTGAATCGGTTTTCAGCCGCCTCCACGGCCGGCTGGTTGGGCAAGGTGCGTTACCCCCACGAGAAGCTTGCCAAGGTGCTCGAGGCTCTCCGCGTTTCCAGTTCGGCCGATCTCTACGCCAGTCTGGTGTCCCAGTGGAAGGAGAGTCCGGTGCTGGGGGCGGCGCCCCAATGGGCGGCGGCCACCGCCGGCCGGGACTTCCTTTTCGACATGATGGTGGCTGACGCTACCAGCTACCTTCCCGACGACATACTGGTCAAGGTCGACCGGGCTTCGATGGGAGTCTCGTTAGAGTGCCGAGCCCCGTTCCTGGACCCGGACGTGGCCGAGGTGGCCTGGAGTCTGCCCGCGGACGCCAAGATTCAGGGCACCACCGGCAAGTGGATTTTGCGCCGGCTGATCGAGAAATATCTGCCGGCTCAGTTGATGGCCCGGCCCAAAACCGGCTTCTCGCTGCCCCTGGGCGAGTGGCTGCGCGGCCCCCTGCGCGGCTACGCGGAAGATTTGCTCCAAGCCGGCCCCATGCGTTCCCAGGGCTACCTGAACGTGGACAAAGTCCAGGCTTGTTGGACTGAACACCTCAGCGGGCATCGAGATCGATCCGCTCAACTGTGGTGCGTGCTCATGTTTCAGGCCTGGCTACAGGAGTGGGACGGGTAGCTGGAGCCTTGAAGTCCGGCTAACCGCGTAGATTCGGCATCGTGTAGTAGTGCTGGCTCTGGTCGAACACCAGCGTGGTGGGCGGGGGTGGAGGCGCCGGCGGGTCTTCGGGCTTGGCCGCCTGGTTCTGCATCCAAAAAAGAGTGTCGAGTTCCTTGGGACCGCTGATACTACAGGCCTTACCGCGGTCCGAGAACCAGCTGACCTTGCCCACCACCGGCACTCCAATGCTGCGCATCTGGGTTTCCTGAACTTCCAGGGCCTCATTCTTCAAAACTTTGTCCAGGGCCTGAACGGTGTTGAGCGGCTTGCCTTTGCGAGCGGTGCGTAAGCCCTCGACGGCTCCGTAGAGACCAAAGGCCAGAGCGCCCACGCCCAGCACCATCAGGCCGTTATTCACGGATTGGGTCAGCAAGCCGACGGGCAGTCCCACCATCGAGCCGGCAGCCACGCCCATGGCGGCGCCACGGATGGAGTTGCGATACATCTGGGTGGCAATGCGGCCAGCCGCGTTAGTGTCTTCCTTCTGGTAAAAACGCCAGCCATAGTCACCGGCCTGTTGGTTGAAGTAAGACAGCTGATGAGCGGCCTGGCCAACCGTATCCTTGGAGACGTTCTTTTCTTCCAGGTTGTACATCTGATAGAGAAGCTTGAGTTCGGACAGATTGCGCACCAGCACCGGCTCCCCGTGGCGCAGTTCCACGCCCTGACTGCCGGGGGTGACGCGAGTATTCTTGGTAAGGGTGGCCAACCGGTTCATCGAGGCCATGTCCTGGCCGGTGCTGGCCGTGCCCGCAGCCGCGATGGCTCCCAGGCTGTCGGAAGAAAGGTCGAGTTGTAGATTGCGCATCGGCTGGAACAGCACCGGCTCGTTCTTTTGCAGGCGGCGCAAGGCTTCCAGGTCCGATAAAGTGTTGGTGCCGGTCAGCTTGCCCTGCAGGCCCTCTTTACTGGAGACCTGCAGCTTCCAGGGAAAGCCCTGGTTTTGCATGGCCTGAGTAAAGTAGCCCAGCATCTTGGCCGCGTCGCGCTCGTTGATGTTCTTGTACTCATTGCTGTCGAGCAACACGTCGATGTTGGAAGCCTGGTTGCCCAGACCGATCAGGTCCACCGCCGAAGTAGGCGCCTTATGTTCCGGACGCTTGGGTAGGGGCTGTTTGTAGTTGCTGATCTGCATGACCTGTTCAGTTTAGGTACGAGCCCTGAAAAGGTCCTGAATGTTTCGACCCGTTTTTGGATGGCGGCGCCTGGAGCCTGACGATATAATCGGCCGAGCCAATCGGTCGCGGCTGCGACCAAAAGTTTACCAAACGAATAAGTACGGCTAAGGTTTAGGCGACCGGACTCCGCTTTGAGCCTGCTATGCTTGAGACACACACCGAAGGGAAAATCGCTCGTGGAAAATTTAAACAAAGCACTGGAGCCGGTACTCAACGAGTTGCAGAAACTTCATCAAGGCTTCATCGAGGTGAACCGTCGTTTCGATAAAATAGATCAGCGGTTCGACGGCATTGACGAGCGTTTCGATACGGTAGATAGACGCTTCTCCGCGATCGATGACGATATTCACAAACTCAACCACGAGGTTCGCGGATTGGGCCTTAAGATGGACCAAATGAGATCCGACCACCGCGCCCTGAAAGAGGTAGTGCTCGAAATGCGGGACGAAAAACTGCCGGACCGAATTCTGGCTATTGAAGAAGAGCAGGAGCGCCACGACATCCGTTTGACCGCGGTGGAGAGAAGGCGATTTTAGAAAACTTTCCGGGCGGACTTTTAGACTGGCCAGGATATACATAGAGGCCGAGCGACCCACCCCGGAGGAACGCAATGATCGACAAGTTAAAATCCGCCAGCCCGTTGATGGCTTCACGGCCTCCCCAGGCCCCGAAAGCAGCGGAATCGACCCCCACCCAGCTTAACGATGGCGTGCAGTGGTCCACGGGTGACTTCAAACTGGCCGCTCCTCCCAGATTTGACACGCTCGAAGCTGCCCACAAGCCTCAGGCCAAGGCCCACGGACTGGCCGAATGGGGCAAAAAGCTCGGAATCGGTGTGGCTCTCACGCTCACTGCTGTGGTCGGCCTGGCCGGCGCAGCCAATGCCCAGACGGCCCAGGTGCAAGTTCACAACGGCGCCACCTCCGGACAAACCATGACGCTGGCCCAGGCCGTGCGCGCCGCCTCCAACCGCGATCAAACGCCGGTTCAGACCAACAGCGTGCAGGAAGTGGTCAATCGCTTCGACGCCAGCCAGCAAATTTACGTGGTGGGCGCTCCCCAGTATCAGGGTCAGCCCCTCAGCGCCAACGACTACGCCCAGTTGCAGTCGGTTATGAAAGAACATCCCAACGCTTACGTGGTGCTGATTGCCAACAGCAGCAACATCAAAAACGACGACTGGGTGCTCTCGCGCGGCATTGGCGAGAATCCCGGCTTCACCGCCAACGTGGACTCGCGCACCGGCGACCGCAACGGCCAGGTCTTCATGATTTACTTCAAAACCACCGACCAGAGCTTCATCAACCGCACCGGCAAAGACCGCGCCATGTTCATGCGCTCCGAGCAGCTGCTTGATGACGCGGGCGTGGGCGAAAACAACTTTGTCGACCGCGAGACCTATCAGAATAAGGAACTCTTCAACACCTACATCCAGGGCATTCAGTCGGGCAAGAGTGTGCCCATGGCTCTGAACGGCGTGCTCGATCGCATCGATGCCGGCGTCGACAATTACGTCACCAACACCGTGCAGGGTGCCCAAAGTGGCGTGACCGCGGGGCGCACCGCACTCTCTAATGTGGAACCCAAAGTTCGCGATTTCCAGCGCCGCCACGGCAGCACCGGCCAGCTCGGCTCCCCCGACGTCAACGGTTGGAAAGCCAAACTCGACCAGGCCCAACAACTGGTCAACCAGCGCAACTACCGCGGCGCTCTCGACCTGGTCAAACAAGTTCAATCTTCCATCTCGAACTGGGAAACGGCCGCCACCAATTTCAGCAACGCTCCCAGCGTAGCCCAGCAAGCCCAGGCCCTGATCGACCAGGCCG
>JALHOV010000074.1:13934-21170 GCA_022842865.1 Vulcanimicrobiota bacterium
CCGGCCCAGGCCGCCCGCCGTAACATTAGCGAGGCCAAGAATGAGCTCAAGGCCTACCAGGCCAGCCACGCAGCCAACAACCCTGACTATCAACAGCACCTCAACCGGGCTACCGAGCTGTCCGAGAGCGCCATGGACAAAGTGGCCGCCTCGCGCAGCCAGACCGAGGCCATTAAGAACGTCAAGCTGTATGGCGGCGGCGCCCTGGCAGCCGTGCTGCTGGTCACCGGCGGTCTCTTGAACCATCGGGCCCGCAAAAAGAAGGGCGAAGCCGAGGGCGTTGTCGACGAAGAGCTGGCCAGGCTGGGCGAAAAGTCCAAAGAGCTCATCCGCATTATGAATTCCGAATCCTATGACGACGTCTCGCAGTACACCGGCAAGACCCAGAAGATGGCCAACGACCTGATCGCGAGCACGGCCGACTCACTGGCCCTGATGGGCGGCGGCGAAAAGTTCATCGCCGAAGCCAAAAGCATGATCGCCGGCAAAACCATGGGCCAGCGTCTCAAGAACATGTTCGCCACCGGCAATTTCAGCAAAGCCGTCGAGCTGCTCACCGGTGGAGAAAAGCTGCCTTTCGATCTGAGCGATTCCAAGCGCGCCGAATTGGAGAAGGGCTCGCACGCCGAAGCCTGGCGCGACACCATCCTGGCCCAGGTGCCGGCTAAGCCTTTCGAAGACACGCTCAGCGGCATTCTCGACCAGATGGGCGCCCACGCCGGCACCAACGACAAGCTGGTCACCACCATCCAGACCAAAGCTCGCGAAGTGGGCAACTACCTGAATTCGGTGCAGGCCGAGTCGCAAGCGCTGGTCGAGAAGTCCGGCAAGCTGCAGGAAGCGGGCAAGGACGACGGCTTGTTTGTCTCCTCCTCGGTCACGCGCAGATTGATGCCTTTCGTCTTGGGCAGCGAAGGCCAGCCCGGCCTGATTGACAAGGGCAACGAAGTCAAGAAACAAGACCCGGTGCGCGCCTGGGAAGAATTCGGCGACGTGGGCAAGCGTATGGCCACCGAAGGCAACCAGATCGTGGAGGTCGGTCAAGGCGCCCGCGACAACCTGTTGCCGGCCCTTAAGACGGCCGACGAAGCCCTGCATCCCCACCAGGTGCAGACCGCCTGGGCTCATTCGAAAAAGGATGAACTTTCGATTGCTCTCGATCGCAGCGGCGAGAAAGCCGTATCCGCCTCGGTGGCTGCCGAGGTCTCCGGCCTGAACAAAGACATCGCCGCTCTGCAGTCCCGGGTGGAAACGGTGGTCGAGCAGGATACGGAGCGCCGCGAGGTCTCCCCCGGCCTGATCCAGGGCGCCGAATCGGATGTCGACACCGCCCGCGAAGGTCTGGCTAAAGCCTTGAAAGCAGCCGGCGTTTTCGCCAGCGGCAACGCCGATCAGGTGCTGCGCGAGCCGGACCGCGACCCCACCACCCAGACCGAAAAGTCTCACAAAGATTGGGACCAGATCAAGGGCAACCTGGACCTGGGCAAAATCGAAGAAGCCGGCACCTTGCTGCAGAACATCCGCACACAGACGGGCACCGCTCACGAACTGGTCAAGCAGACGCGCGACGCCTTCAACAACTATACGGCCACTTCGCAAGAGCGCATCTCCCGCCGGGACAACATCGGCAAGTCCATCAAGGAAACCTACGCCGACTCGCTCAAGCGCGTGCAGGGCGGCTACAACACGGCGGCTCAGAAAGCCGCCGCCGCCGAAGTGCATAATAGCAGCAACGACAAAGTGGGCACGGTAGCCGACTACCTGAGCAACGCCCAAAACCAGCTGGAAACTTCTGGATCTTTGAACAGCCAGGCCCAGGCCAACTACGAGCGCGCCTATCTGCTCACGTCTCGCGACCAGTTGACCGACAGTGATAAGCAATTAAAGGTAGCCAAAGCCAATTTGGAAGCCATCACCAGCGCCGAGAAAACCTTGAACAACCACCAGGCCGAGGCCGAACGGGAACTGACCGCCCTGACCGGACGGGTGCAGAGCACCGCAGGTAAAACCGGCGCCGAGTATGTGCGAAGCAAGGCCAAGAGCATGGTTTCGCAGGCCCAAAGCGCCTTGAACCAGGCCAAGACGGCAGTCAACGCCAAACCCGCCGATCCTTATGCGGCCAAAGCGGCCTTAGCCTCGGTGGAAAATCTGCGCACCCAGGCCGAAAGCACCATCGATTACGACCACCGCTGCTTCGACTCGGCCCGCTCGGCCATCAGCTCGGCCGAATCGGAAATTCGCAGCGCCGAGTCAACCATCAGCAGTGTCAACAACATGAGCTGGAGCACCTACGTTTCCGACTTCGGCGGCGTCAGTCACTCTGTCTCCTCCAGCGACCTGTCAGGCGCCCGTTCCTACATCAACAGCGCGCGCAGCGAACTGTCCTCGGCCCGCTCCAAAATGAGCTCGCAGGACTACGAAGGAGCCAAAAGTTCGGCCGATTCCGCCGACCGCAGCGCCGACCGCGCCGAGAGCGAAGCCAACAGCGTCGCCTCGCGCGAGCGCAGCCAGTACAACTCGATGGTGGCCGCCGCTGAAGCCGAAGCCCGGCGCCGTCGCAAAGAGCGCGAGGACGCAGCCTCTCACAACTCCGGTGGCGGAGGCGGCGGCGGTGGTGGCGGCAGCTCCGGAGGCTCCGGCTCCACCGGCGGCGGTTGGTAAAAGTGTGACGGAATCGGGCATCTTTTGTGATAAAAGATGCTCGATTCGTTAACCCACTCCGGCTAAGATAGGCGCATGAGAACGAAACTACTGATTTTACTCGCCCTCGTCGGCGGCTTTGCCCTGGGGCAGGCGGCTGTCGAGCCCTACCAGGTCAGCATCAACGGCAATGTCTCCAAAATCAAGGTGGGCCACGACAAGGACTCACTCATCCTGCCCCTGTCACTTCCCGTCTCGACCGACAAGGAAGAGTGGACCATCGCCGTGCAGCGCGACGACAAGGAGCACAAGCTGGAGGTCAAGATGAGCTCGATCAAGCGCAAGGTCCGCGGCGACACGGATTGCTACTACTGCTCGGCGAGCGGCAACTGCATGCAGGACAGCCCGGCCGGCTCGGGTCTTAATGCCTCGGGCGCCTCCGAGTATTATTGCAACGGCACCGGCAAGTGCACCCACTGCGGCGGCAGCAAAAAGCTTTAATCCTGAGTGTACCAACGGGCCGCTTTGCGCAGTCCATCCCGCACCGAATACTCGGGCGCGTAGCCCAGCAATTCTTTGGCCTTGGTAATATCGGCCAGAGAGTGGCGCACGTCGCCGGCGCGAAAGCCCTGATAGACAGGCGTTGCTTGCGCCGGTTGCCTGTCTAAAGCAGCCAGGTTCTCGACAATCAGTTGGAAAAGCTGGTTCAAGGTGGTGCTCTGGCCAAAAGCCACGTTGTAGACCTGATTCATGGCCGCCGGCTCAGCCAGCGCGGCCAAAAGATTTACCTGCACCACGTTTTCCACGAAACAAAAGTCGCGGCTGGTCTCGCCGTCCCCATTGATGTGAACGGGCCGCCCATGGAGCAGAGCGTCAAACCATTTGGGAATGACGGCCGCGTAGGCTCCGTCGGGGTCCTGGCGCGGTCCAAACACGTTGAAATAGCGCAATCCAATACTTGGAAAGCCGTAGTTGCGCCCGAAAACTTCGGCGTAAAGTTCGTTGACCAGTTTGGTTACGGCATAGGGAGAGAGAGGCCGACCAACACGATCTTCCACCTTCGGAAGATCGGGATGATCGCCGTAGGTGGAACTCGAAGCCGCGTAAACAAAGCTCTGCACAGCGGCGTCGCGAGCCGCCACCAGCATATTGAGAAAGCCCGAGGCATTGGCTTCGTGGGTGGCGATCGGATTTTCCAGCGAGCGCGGCACCGAACCCAGGGCCGCCTGGTGCAATACGTGCTGAATCCCCTGGCAGGCCCGCTGACAACAGTCAAGATCACGGATATCGCCTTCCATCCAGCCGAAGTTTTGCCACTGGGCGGGGGTCACACTGTCGCGCACCAAGTCTAAATTGCGCCGATGCCCGGTAGCGAAATTGTCCAGGCCGCACACCTTTTGGTCCAGTTGCAGCAAACACTCCACCAGATTGCTGCCGATAAAGCCGGCCGCTCCAGTGACCAGCCAGGAACGAGGCTGGGAGCGCAAGTCAACGATGGAGGGATTTTCTAGCCACGAATTCATCGCGGTCGGTTCACTCCGTTTCCGAGCGATTCCTGTGCAGAGCCTCGTCTCGCCGCTGGGCATGCACAGGCTGTCCTGGCTCCAGCTCAAAGGCGGCGCCAAAAAAGTCGGCGGCCATCTGCCATTGCTGCCGATGACTGTAGAGATAGCCCAGGAACGAGAAGGTCAGCGGGTTGCCGGAGAACAGCCGCAAAGACTGCAACCAGTAGCCTTCGGCCTGATCCATCTGGCCTAACTGAAAGGCGTGAAAGCCCGCAAAGGTGAGCAGATCGTGCCGCTCCGGACATTCCGCCACCACCCGCTGGTAATGCTTCAAGGCCTCCGCGTGCTGGCCCAACTCGCCCGCCACCAGGGCCCGTACGTAGGCGGCAAAAAGCGACTCGGCCGCACTCTCGGTCGGCAACTCGGGCAGTTCTCCCCGCCCAACCTGCTCCAGCGCTCGATCCCAGGGGTCTTCCAGATTCAGCCCTACACCCCCCGAATCCACTCCCGGCGAGGCCCCCCCGGGGACGCGGCGCAGCTGAAAATCCCGGCTGAGCTCGCGCAGTCGCAGCGCTCCGGGAACCGCACGATAGTAGTCAGAGGCGGGAAACTCGCGGTCGCGATTCAGATAAACGCATTCCGACGGCAGGGTGGTGCCGCTGGCCCGGTAGTGACCGAAGACTCGGCATGAGAAAGGTCGCAACTCGTAAACCCGGCACCCCTCCGGCCCAAGGTTGGGGCACTCGGCGTAGACGAATTGCCCATCCGGGTGGCGTTCGCGGGCGGCATAGCGAGCAAATTCCGGTCCGGCTTCTCCCAACACGGCCAGCTCCAGGTCGGTCACATTTTGCCGGGACAGTCCCGCCGCTGTGCAACAGGTTCGGCAGGACCCGCAGTGATTGGCTCCCGGCGGGCTCTCCATCGCTTGATAGAGCTGGCTCAGTTGCTGTTCGAGAGAGGGATCCATAGGGTCACCCGCGTTCCTTCCACTTGGGGCCGAGTGGCCAGGTCCCAACGCCCTCCCAGGCGCCGGCAGGCCTGATCCACGGTGGCCAATCCCAGGCCCATGTTGGTTCCGATCACCTTGGTGGTGAAGAAAGCCTCGCCCAGCCGCGAGCGCACTTCGGCGGGCACACCCGGACCTCCGTCCTGAACGCACACCCAGGCCGACGGGCCTTCCACTCCCCAACTCAAAGCCACTCCAGCCCCCGTCTCCAGGGCATTCACCAGCAGCGGTAGGACCGCGCGTTCCAGTTCGGCGCGCGAAGCTTTGAGCACCAGGCTGGGCGGGCCGCTAGTGCGCACCCCGCTCAATTCGGGCAGCTGGGCCAGCAGGTCGCGCAGCAGTTGCACCAGGTCCAGGCTCATTTCCAGGTGGGCTTCCTGAATCGACAACTGGCGCAACTTATCGATGATATCCTGGGCGCGCTGGCAAGCATGCAGGGCGGCATTGACTTTGCTGCCAGCGCCGGCCCGCACGGCCGATTCCAGAGCCAGGCGAGCGGCTGCCAGCGGACTGTTGAGTTCGTGGGCCACCCCGGCCGACATTTGCGCCACCGCCAGCGTCTTCTGGGCCTGCAGCCATAAGCCCCGGGATTGTTCGAGTTGGGCGAAGAGCCGAGCGCGACCCAGGGAACTCAGGAAAAGTTGTCCGAGACCGTGCACCACCTGCAGTTGCTGAGGAGTCACCAGTTCCTGACCGCTGAAGGCCAACAAGAGCACCTGGCGAGCTCGGACGGGCAGGGCGATCAGGTTATCCGCCTCACTCCAGGGCACCGGCCAGCGATTCCTGTCGGGCCAGGCCAGATAACCCGCACCCGATAGGCTCTGGGCCCAGGCCAGCACCGGCGCGGGTGGCTCCTGGCCCCAGCTGGTCAGGGTCTGCCCTTCATCCAACCAGCCGGCCGCCTGGAGCTGAAAGCACAGCCCCAGGCAACTGAGCAGTTCTTCCCAAAGCGGCTGGAGCTCCAAGGGTTGCAACAAACGCTGGGCGCAATGCAGCAGGTAGGAAAGAGAGTCCAGGTAGATGCGTAAGTTCTGGGCATCTTGAGCCTGCTGTTTTTGGACGTAGGCCGAGAGCAGGCCGCGCAGCCAGGGGCGCACCGCCTCCAGCACCCGGCTCAATCGTGCAAAATCCTCTGCCTTCCAGTCGGCCTGGGCGCGGCCCAGATACAGCCAGCAGCCCTCCAGAGGTAGCAGCACTGCCTGGTTTTCCGACTCCAACCAGGGCGGACTGAGCACCTGGGGTAACGAGTCGAGCGGCCGCGCGCCCAGCCACAAGGACACGGTTTCCAAACGAGAACACTCGGGGGAAGAAACCCAAAGGCACTCCAGGTTCTCGGCATAAAGGGCCGCACTGCGCAGTTCCAGCCAAGGACCCAGCCATTCTCCCAGCACCGGTCCAATCTGGCGCAGATCCTGAAGATAGGAAAGCCGCTCCTGCAATAACTGCAAGTGGCCGCGTTCCTGAGCCGAGACATGCAGAGCACGCTGGTTGAGGTCCCGTTCCCAAAGCGCCCGGCGCAGTTCGTCTTGGGTCTGGGTCAGGGTTTCCAACGCTCGCTGGGCGGTCTCGGCCTGAACCCGAAAGACGGCATTTTGCGCTCCCCAGCACAGCCCCAGCAGTCCGGGCAGCCAGAGCAATTTCACAATCTCCGGGCCTTGCACCCAGAGCGCGCCGCAACCCATCCACCAGGCGGCCCAGCGCAGGGGGGCCAGATTGAGTTCCAGGCGCAGCCAGGAGGAGTAACGCCGCCCGCAGGCCTCGCGCGCCAACCAGTGCAGCAATTTGGTCTGGATGGCCAACACCACCGCGCCGCTGACCACCGGACCCACCTTCCACAAGGGCAGCGCAAAACAGGCGGCCAGCCCATCGGCGCTCAGCTCCCAGGGCCGTGGCCGCCGCCACAGTCCGGTCAGCCCCAGAGCCAGCAGCACCGGCGCCAGTAGCGAGCCCCCCCAACAAATCAGCCCCCAGGCCATCTGCAGCTGGAAGGAACCGAAATAGGGAGTGACGCGGGCCGCACCCTGCAAAACCAGCACCCCCAGCAGCCAGACGGCCACATTCCAGTCGCCCGGCCACTGAGGCGGC
>JALHOV010000075.1 GCA_022842865.1 Vulcanimicrobiota bacterium
CTTTGCCGCTGGAGATCGAACTGATCAAGCGCATTCCGGCGGGCGGGGGTTTGGGCGGCGGTTCGGCCGACGCGGCCGCTCTCTTGTATGGAGTCAACCAATCCCATGAGCTGGGCTTGTCCCTCGACCAATTGGAAAAACTGGCCGCTCCTCTGGGCGCGGACGTGGCCTTCGGCGTGCGCGGCGGCCTGGCCCGAGGCACAGGACGCGGCGACCAGTTGCAACCGCTGCCTCCTCTGCCCACCCGCTCGCTGGTGCTGATTCTCCCTCCCTTCTTCTGCCCGACCGGAGCCGTCTACCGCGCCTGGGACGCGGTTCGCTGGCGCCCGGCCGCCGGCAAAGTGGCCGCCAGCCTGCCCTATGTGGAGCAAGGCACCTGGGGTCCGCTAGAAGACATGCTGGGCAATGACCTGGAGCCGGCCGCGGAACAGGTGCAGCCGCAATTGGCCGAGCTGCGAGCTGCCTTACACGGCCTGGGACCGGTGCTGCTGTGCGGCAGCGGTTCCACCTTGAGTTGCTGGGACGCCAGCATGGAGCAAGTGCAGGCGGCGGTGGCCCCCTGGCATTGCCGCTGTGTGGCCGCCCAGGTCACCTGCGTGGGTCGCTCATGAAGGCGGTTTTGCTGGCCGGCGGGCCGGTGGGCGAACTGGCCCTGGAGAGCGGCGACTCGGCCGACAGCAAAGGCCTGGTGCGAGTGGGCGGTCAGCCGTTGGCCTGGCGAACTCTGCAAGGCTTGCGCGCGGCTCGTCGACTGACCAGCACGGTGCTGGTGGGCGGCGACCGCAACTGGGAGGGCGTCGATCACTGGGTGCCCGGCCAGGAAACCCTGATGGGCTCCTTTGAAGCCGGCGTCAACGCCTGCCAGGAAACTCACGAACCCGTGCTCGTCTGCTGCGGTGATTTGCCGTTCTTGCCGGGAGAGGCGCTCGACGATTTTATCCACCGCTGTCGACACCGACCCGAAGCCAGCCTGTGGTATGGCTACCTGCGTCAGGAAAACTCCCTGCGAAAATATCCCAGATTGCGTCACACCTGGGCCCGGCTGCAGGACGGAATCTACTGCGGCAGCGGCGTCATGATGCTGCGACCCGAAGTCATGCAACCGATGCGCGCCGCCATGGAGCGACTGACCCACGCGCGCAAAAACATGTTCAAGCTAGCCGGATGCCTGGGCTGGGGCAATCTGCTCAACTACGGGCTGGGCAGGTTGACGGTGGCCCGCGCGGAGAAAGCCGGCCAGGGCATCTTCGGTGTGCGCTGCGCCGGCATCGAAACGCCTTATGCCGAGCTCGGCTTTAACGTGGACGATGCGGACAGTCTGAGCGAAGCCCGCCGTATTTTGCAGGAAGTTGGTGATCCTTATGCATCAAGTAGTTCACACGGATAAAGCCCCGGCCGCGGTCGGACCTTACAGTCAGGCCATTCGGCTGGGCAACATGATCTTTTCGGCAGGACAGGTGGCTCTCGATCCCACCCAGGGCGTGTTGGTCGGCAGCGATGTGCAGGCCCAGACTGAGCAGGTCTTCAAGAACTTGCAGGCGGTGCTGACGGCGGCGGGCAGCGACCTGAGCAAAGTCGTGAAAACCACCGTATTCCTGACCACCATGGACCATTTCGCGGCCATGAATGAAGTGTATGGCCGGCATTTCAGCCAGAACCCGCCCGCTCGCTCCACCGTGGCCGTTTGCGCGCTGCCCAAGGCGGCCCTGGTGGAAATCGAAGTGGTTGCGTACGTCGACTAAATGCTGAGACTGGAAGGCATCACGAAACAGCTCCAGGGTCAGACCCTGTTTGAAAATGTGGATTTGACGTTGCAGGCGGGGGACCGGCTGGGTGTGATCGGCGTCAACGGTTGCGGCAAGAGCACCTTCCTCAAGGTCATCGGCGGCCTGGTGGAGCCCGACAAAGGCAGCGTCTGGGTGGCCGAAGGCTACCGGGTCGGCTACCTGCCGCAGGCTCCTCACGTCGAAGGTCACTTGCTGGTGGCCGAGGCCGTCTATCAGTCGCAAGCGGAAGTTTTGGGCTTATGGCACGAGTATGAAAAGGTGGCCGAAGCCGGTCAGGACATGCGACGCCTGGGTGAACTACAGCAACAGTTGGAAAGCGCCGGCTTTTTTGAACTGCAGGTGCGGGCTGACAGCGCCATGACTCAGTTGGGTCTGGGGCCGCTGCGCGAAGTGCCCATCGATAAGCTGTCCGGGGGCCAGCGCCGTCGGGTGGCCCTGGCCCAGGCCCTCACCCGCCAGCCCGACGTGCTGCTGCTGGACGAGCCGACCAACCACCTGGACACCGATTCCATCGACTGGCTGGAAAGTTATCTGCGCGGCTATGCGGGCGCAGTGGTGATGGTCACCCACGATCGCTACTTCCTGGACCGCATCACCAGCCGCACGCTCGAGATCGAGGAGGGCCGGGTCACCTGTTACCAGGGCAACTACGCCCGCTATCTGGAGAAGAAGTCCGAGCTGCAGGCCCTGGCCGAAGCCAGCGAGGCCAAACGGGCCAACCTCTGGCGGCGCGAGCTAGAATGGCTTCGGCGTGGACCCCGAGCTCGCGCCACCAAACAAAAAGCCCGGATTGAACGCGCTTATGAGCTCCAGCCGGAACAGCAGAAGAAGCAGGAAGGCCTGGAAATCGGGCTGGGCTCGGCCCGTTTAGGCAAAAAAGTGATGGTGGCCCAGGGGCTTTCCAAAAGCTTCGGAGACAAGCGGCTTTTCGAGAAACTCGACCTGGTGCTGGAACCGGGTGAGCGGCTGGGTATCGTGGGTCCCAACGGCAGCGGTAAGACAACCCTGCTGGAGATTCTGGCCGGGCGCGTGCAGCCCGACGCCGGCACGCTGGAGATTGGCTCCACCGTGAAACTGGGCTACTTTGACCAGGAAAATCGCGAAATCGATCCCAACATGAAAGTCATCGACTCTTTGCGCGAAGTGGCCGAAAGCATTCCGCTGGCCAACGGGGAGGTGCTGACCGCCTCGCAGATGCTGGAACGTTTTCTCTTCAGCGGACGACTGCAACACACGTTGGTGGGGCGGCTCTCGGGCGGAGAACGACGCCGTCTCTACTTGCTCCAGGTTTTGATGGGCAATCCCAACGTGCTTTTCCTGGACGAGCCTTCCAACGACCTGGACATTCCCACGCTGTCGTGCCTGGAAGACTATCTGGATCAATACCCCGGTTCACTATTGATCTCCAGCCACGACCGCTATCTCCTCGACCGTTGTGTGGAGCAAATGCTGGCTTTCGAGGGTGGACCCCAGCCTCGCCGAGTGATGGGTGGCTACTCCGACTACGCTCAGGACAAACCGGCCCCGGCCGTAGCGCCCAAGAAAGCGGTGCCAGTGGCGGTGGCCGTCGATCACTCCCCGGCCCGGGCGCGCAAGCTCTCGTTCAAAGAAAAACGCGAGTTGGAGCAACTGGAAGGGGTCATCGGCGGGGCCGAGGTTCGCCAGTTGGAACTGGAGGAGGTTCTGGCCAGCCAGGGCACCGATTACGGCGCCGTTCGCCAGGCCCACGAAGAGCTGGAGAAGTTGAAGACAGACCTGGAAAAGCATATGGAGCGCTGGGCCGAGCTGGCCGAGCTGGCGGAATAGGAGTCTGTGATGAAGGCCTGGATTTTGATGCTGGGGCTGTCCACCCGGCTGTGGGCCGCCCCGCCCGCCGAGGACGTCTACAAGGTGGTGGAAGCGGCCGGGTTGCCCCGCGAGATGGTGGTTCTGCACAATCCCGACAGCTTTCCGGAACTGGCCGTGGTGGGGGTGGAGAACCAGCTCAAGGCGGTCTACCTGGATGGCGCCTACACCAGCCCCAACCAGGCCACCGGGACCATGTGCGCCCGGCTCGACCAGGAACTGGCGGTAGCCTGGGTGACCCAGGTGCTGCTGAGCTTTGAAGAGCCGCTGCTGAAAAGTCCAACCGAATTCACGGGCAGCGGCGACTGGTTGGCACCGGCCGCCGAAGCCGATGGAGCCAAAGGCTTTAAGGTCAAGCTGTGGGTGCGCGAGAAGAACGGAGAGCTGGCATTACGCCAATATCACCTGACCTCCCGAGGCGCCCGCGTGAGCGTACTGCGCCGCCTGAAAGTCAGGTGAGGGTGGTATCGGGAACGCGCCCCTCGAACTCGTCCTGCTCTTCCCAGGGCAGCCGGCCCAAGTAGGGTTCGGGGGGTCCGTGGGGGATGCCCAAAAAATCACACAAACCGCAGTAGGCTGGCGACTGAAGAATCGGGAAACGCTGGAGCGCATCTCGCCAGTCGGCCAGTCCGCGCAGGCTGGCCTGGTCGGGCGCGAAGCCGTAGAAATCCCAGCTAGAACAGAGTCTGTGCAGGTAATCGGCCTGCTCTTCCAAGGTGAGAGGCAGAGTGGGCCACTCCGATTCTTCCAGGTCGGGGTAGAGGCTATAGTCCAGTTCCATCGCCGACCTCCATCGTGGCCAGCTCGCGAATCGTGGCCCGGTTGGCGGCGGCGAAAGTTCGCTCCTGCGAGTCCGCAATCGATCCCAAGGGCTTCCTGGCTTCCAGAGCATTCAAAACCTTCAGAATGTTTGCCTGTGCCGTGAGAACCGAGAGGTCTGGTCTTTTCTTCACTAAGAGAGACCAGCAGTCGGCGGCAGTGAGCATCCCGCTTTTCAGAACGATGGCCACATCGACGATGTCACGGGGCGCCCCGCGCTGAATCAGCGCGTTCATTTTGTTGGCAAGGTTCTCCCGCAAAGTCTCCATCCTGAGTTGGCCCCAGTGGACTGGACCCGGCGCTTCGACCCTTTGCGATTTTCGGGCCACTTGAAAAGCAAAAACGGTTTTCCCTTCCCGCTTCAGATCCCAGCTATCGTAGCCCGATTGACTCCGGTGGGACAGTTCCAAACCATTCTGAGCGGAAACCTGCTCCATCGTTTGCTGAATCGCGACCCGGGCCCGGTCACTTTCCACCAGCCACCAGGCGTCAATGTCGTTGGTGGAACGATGGGGTGAATAGTGCCAGAGGGCAACACCCCCCCCAATCTCCAGGTCCCTGGCACCTTCCTGTTGTCCGAGCAGCTCCAAGATGCTGCGGGCCAATGGCGGCAGGGAATTGGCCATCGCAGGCCTCTAGGCCTGGTGGGCGGCGGCCAGGTCGGAATCGTTCTGGGAGAACTCGAGCGTCATGGGCTGGCCGCGATCGTTGCCGGGTTCGCGGATGTCCAGAGGGCTTCCCAGATAGGAGGCGGACTTGAGTTCCATGCGGCCAGCGTCCTGGGCCTCGGGCACGGGCTTGAGCTTGGCCACCTGCTTCTGGTCGGTCTTCATCTGGCTGTCCAGCACGCGTTCAGCGGCTTCCAGATTGGCTTCGGGGATGTCGCCCAGCAGGCGTCCGCAAACCTTGTCCATATTGCCGTCGAGCAACTTGAGGGTGTCCACCTGGTCCGGCGCCAGCACCGATTCGATGCCCTGATCGTTGCGGATGCGCACGAAGCCGTCGGGGAGCATGGTCGCTCCGGCCTTGGCTTTCTCGGCCTTCTCCTGCTGATCGCGCTCGTTACCGCGCCTGGTCTTCAGCTCATGATCTTCGTGGTTTTCCGGCTCTAACTCTTGCAACCCGGCGTGAGCGGCCAGTTCGTGTTCGTGGCCCTGGATGTGCTCCTGGTGAGAGGCTTGCAGCGACATTTTGGCGGCGTCGCTGAAGGTGAAGCCTTCTTCTTGCTCCACGCCCTTCTTGACGACGGTCTTGCGCTGAGTATTGGCGGTCCCGCCAGTGTGATGAAGGTTCTCGGCCGTTTTCGAATCCGGGCCCTTGGCGACTTGCTGGTTGATCTGGCTGAAGTAGTTTCCGCCCTGTCCGATGCTGGATGCCATAAACCAAGTTCCTCCGCGATTCTCAAAAGCTCGGGTATCATATCATAAGTTCATAGTTCTACAACCTTTGTGGTCATTTCACAAAATATACTGCGCTTGTGAAAATCGCCACTCCGACCCAGGCTACGCCCATGTCACGCGTCAAGACCTATTCGCAGGATCCAATGGTGGGACCCGTGATGGAGGACACCATTGAAATCAGCAAAATCGGCCGGCGCCTGGAGGGCCCGCGGGTAGAAGTCTGGGACCAAGAAGTCATGAAAGCGTCGGCCGACGGCCAGGGCAATTACCTCTACGGGCCGGAAAACCGCAAGTTCGACCAGGTCCAGGCCTTTGTCAGTTCCCAGAAAACGCTCGACCTTTTTGAAGGCTATGCTCAACGTAGCCTGCCCTGGGCTTTTGAGGGCGAGACGCTGGGAGTGGGACCGCACGCCGGGGAGGGCGCCAACGCTTATTACCAGCGCTCTTACGGCGCCCTCAGCTTTTACTACTTTGACTCCAAAGCCCTGGGCCGGCGCGTGCAGACCTCCCAGTCGGCCGACGTCGTCTCCCACGAAACCGGTCACGCCATCCTCGACGGCCTCAAGCCGGAATTCGGACGTACCTTCGATCGGGAAACCAAGGCCTACCACGAGGCTTTCGGTGACTGCGCGGCCATGTTGTTGACCCTGTCGCGACCGGCCAACCGCGAGGCCATTTTAGCCGAGACGGGCGGGGATTTGCGCAAAGAAAACTGCCTTTCCCGGATGGGTGAAGAGTTCGGTTACGCAGTGCGGCGCATGAACAAAGACCCCCGTGACGACCGCGATTATCTACGCACCCACTTGAATGACTTCCGCTACATCAATCCTGACACGCTGCCGGCCGACGGACCGCGCGAAACCTTGAGCGGCGAATCGCACAGCTTTTGCCAGGTATGGACACGCGCCTTTTATGACACCCTGGCCGGCCTCTTCGAAAAAAGCGGCGACCTGGGCAAAGCCGGCGAGGTCGGAGGAAATCTGCTCACTCTGGGCACTCATATGGTCAGCCCCACCCGAGCCCGCTACAGCCAGCTGGCCGGCGCCATGTTGCGAGCGGACCAATTGCTCTACGGCGGCGAGAATTCGGCCGTGCTTCGGCAAGCCTTCGACAAGGCGGGCATCGAGTGCGTCCAGGAAGCGGTGCCGGATTTCAATTGGAGTCAGCCGCCTGCCGATCTGGCCGAGGCCCAGCCGCTGTTGGATCAGCTCGGTCCCGGTGGCTTTCAGGCCCAACGGATTCTCAAGGATGGCCACGGTTTTACGGTGATCGAGGGGATCCAGTCCGAAATCGTTCGCTGTGGTGACGGCAAGGCCAGCGAAGTGGCCCAGGGAATGAGCCTGACCTTCGATTCTTCGGGGCGCCTGATCCACAAGGTGGTCGACGACCCGTCTCCGCACAGCGAAGCCATCGGCATGAACGACGAGATGACCCGGTCCCCATCAGGCTTACCGGCCACCTGGCAAAGCCTGCGACAGCTCGGCGACGGCACCACGTTGGTGGCCCGCCTGCCTGTTTTCATCGACTAAAAAGCCAGGACAAGTTCGGCCTCGGAACAAAGTGCGGCCCATGAAGAAGCTCGTTTTTGTGGCCCTGGTTTTGCTGATCACCCCCGCCTTCGCCGACGTCCGCTACACCAAGAAGGTCACCTTCCAAAACGGAGAGGCCGAAGGAATGTCGATGAACACGACCACCTTCCTGAAGGCTCGACGCGAAAGGGTGGACACGGTCATGCAGGCCGGTCCCATGAAGATTCAGCAGACCGAATTGACCCTCTGCGATTTGGAGAAGCGAGCGCGCCTGGATGCGGAGCTAAAAATCTATACCAGCAGCCCGCTGCGCCCCCAGCTGAGCGAATTGCGCAATCCGATGAATCCGGAAAACAAGCCCGAAAGCGCGCCGGTCCAACCAGGCACGGGCACCTACACCATGACCTACAAAGTGCAGGATCTGGGAGTGGAGAAAGTGGCCGGGCTGGACACTCACCACTACCGATTGCAAATCAACATGGTGAGCACGGGCTGCGCCGGCGACTCCCAGAACAGCATGGACCGGGAAATTTGGGTGGCCGACCTGCCCCGGCTGGAATGTCCGGTGCTCGATGCCAGCAGTGACTTCTCTATGAAGGCCTCGGAAAAGGACCCCACGCCCTGCAAAATCAAACTGATTCAGCAGGGCGACGTAAAGCTCTACCAGGCGGCCATGAAAGGCGAGCCGGTCAAGGAAATCCTTTATCACGAGGGCAAACCGATGATGACCACCGAATTGACCGAATACAGCAGCGCAGCCCTGGAAGACTCTCTCTTCAGCCTGGACGGCTTGAACCCGGTCAGCGAAGGCGAATTCCAGCAGCAGACGCAAGCCAGGATGATGCGCCAGTTTCGCCCATGAAATGGCTGCTCTGGCTGTTCCTCAGCGGGGCGGTCACGGCACAAACGCTGGTGGGGTTGGACGGGCACAAGGTCAGCCTGGATGAGTTGAGGCGTGGCGGCAAGCCGCTGGTCTTGATGACCTGGTGCAGCCATTGCGCCTGCTGCCGGAGCGGCGAGAAGACTTTGCTGAAACTGTCCCGCCGCTATCCCGAGATGGAAATGCGCGCGTTGGACGCTCAGTTTGGGGATGACAGCAAGCAGGTGCAAGCTTATCTGCAGCGCCAGAAACTTCGGCTGCCGGTGCTGTTTGACCCGCGCGGAGGCCTGTGCCGGGTGCTGGGCATTCGCACCAGCACCACCGCATTGGTCTGGGATAGCCACGGGGAGATGCGCTACTTTGGAAACTTAGCCGGGCTGCCCAAAGCGTTGGAGCAGTTGCGGGCCGGCCATTCGGTGGCTCCGCCGACCACGCCTCAGCAAGGCTGTCCGATTCTCTTCCTCGAGCACCTGGACAAAATGGATCGTCCTTGAGAACGCTTGATCTGCTGGTTCTGGCCGTCTATTTTACGGCGCTAGCGGGCATCGGCTGGTGGGTAGGACACGGTGGCAAGGACGACTCCGAACGAGACCTGCTGGTGGGAGACCGTCAGATTCCCTGGTGGGCGGTGCTGCTTTCGGTGCTCGGCTCAGAAATCTCGGCGCTCACTTTTGTGGGCGTGCCGGCCTTTGCTTATACCGGCAACTGGACCTATCTACAGGTCACCCTGGGGGCCATCGGCGGGCGTTATCTGGTAGGCCGCTACTTCGTGCCCGCCTTTTACCGCCACAACGTCATCTCCATCTACGAATTCCTGCTGCGCCGTTATGGACCCTGGACGCGCAACGTGGCCGTGCTGGTCTTTCTTTTTGCTCGTGTTCTGATGAGCGGAGTGCGTCTGGGCGCGGGGGCCCTGATCGTACACCTGGCCCTGGGGATCCCGGTCAACACGGCCATCTTCTTGGTGGCTCTGGTGGGCCTGGTGTTCTGCGCCGTGGGCGGAGTCCGAGCGGTGGTTTGGACCGAGGTGCTGCAGGTCACGGTGATGCTGATCGGCGCCTGCTCCGCCCTGCTGGTGCTGTTTTTCGGCACCCGCGGTGTGACCGTGCCGCCAGGGGCGATGCAGGTGGTGGACCTGACCTGGGATCCGAGTTTGGAGTTCACGCTCTGGGCCGCTTTGCTGGGAACGACTCTGACCAACGCGGCCATCTTCGGCACCGACTACGACATGGTGCAGCGCATGTTGACGGCCAAAAACAGCCGGCAGAGCGGCCGGGCCGTGATCGGCTCAGCCCTGGCCGAGGTCCCCATCATCAGCCTTTTCCTGAGCATCGGCACACTGCTGCGGCTTTTCTATCAGGCCCATCCCGACCCCAATCTGCCCGCCTCGGCCAAGCACATCTTCGGCTACTTCATCATCACCCAGCTGCCGGCCGGTCTGTGCGGGCTGCTGATTGCGGCCGTCGTTTCGGTGCTGCTCTCCAGCTACGAATCCGCTCTGGCCTCGCTGGCCGGCTCCTTTGTGGTCGATCTTTACCGACCCTTTCGGCCGAACCGCCAGCCCGGGCACTACCTGTGGGTTACACGCCTGGCCACCATGGGATTTGCGACCTTATTGCTGGCGGTGGCGGTCCTCTCAGGAGACGTCGAGGAAGTTCTCAAGCTGGGCCTGGAGATCGGCACCTACTTCTACGGCGCCCTGCTGGCCGTTTTCGCTTTAGCACTGATGCAATCCGAAAAACGGCTGGCCGGCTGGGACCGCTGGACCGCGCTGGTGGCTATGCCCACCGCCATCGCCCTGGTGTTGGGAGTGAAGCTACGTGGAGGACTGGCCTTTCCCTGGTATGTCTCCATCGGAGCCCTGACCGCCGGAGCGCTGATCCTGATCCCCCGGATACTCTTCCCTCCTGTTTCGGGGAATGACATCCGCTGAAGATTTAGTAACTTCCCGGTCACAGCCTGCGCAAGAGCATTTTCTATAGTTGGAGGCACAGGGGGATTTTTCCATGGTTACCCAACAGATGCGCGGGCTGAGCCCTGTGCACGTCCAGCGCCCTTCAAAACCTCTGCGGCCCGTGCCGCCGGCTGCGCCCGATCGGGCCGAAATCGGATCCCGCTCGGGAGGCGCGCTGAAGTTCGCCACACTGGCCGGACTCTGCTTGATGGCCGGCACTTCGCTGGTGCAAGCTCAGGCAACGCCCGCCACGCAGCCGCTGGACCTGGTGTCTCAGGTGGAGAATGAGGCCACTTTAAGTGACCAACTGAGCGAGGCCGCCGAAAAACAGGGCATCTCCCTGCAGTTTGAGGTGCGCCCACCCAACCGGCCGCCCGTTTCCATCACTCCCTGGCACGCGGAGAGGATCATGGCCGAAGGCGGCACGGTGGTCGTCACCGAGGTCAAGGACGGCCAGTTTGATCGCGCCGCCTACTTGACCGACACCACCGACCTGATGGCCTATCTGAACTACATGAAGGCGGACGGACCGACCAACGATGTAGAAGCGGGCGCGGTGGCCCTGCGAGCCTTCTTCAACCTGACGCCGGACACCCACATCGTCCATCCCAGAACGCAGGAAAGCCTCTCTCCCTTTACCGCCGCGCGCCTATTGAAGGAGGAAAGGCCCCTGTTGCTGCGCATGGACGGGGCTCCCGAGAAGCAGCTCAATAATCTACGCGAGCTTCAGCGCGAAGTGAGCAGCGAGATAGCGCCGGGTTGCACCTTGACCGACACCGTCGGAGTGGGCAGCCCCGGCGTTTACTGCCTGAACTAAAGCAAGTCAGGCCGAAGGCCGCTAGCCTTCCTCCCGTTGTGCCTGAAATTGGCCCACGAACCATCGCACGAGTGGAGCGGCTCCGCCGCGACCGAGTGCTAGATGGGGCCAATTTAAGGCTACTCGCGACCTCGTTCGCCCTTATCCTCGTTGATAAAGATCCAGGCGGCAATCTCACCTGGTTGTATGCTGAAGGAGCCGTCTTCCTCACCCCGCCAAAATTCTCGGTCGCGCACGTAGCGCGAAGAAGTATCGGTAGCGGGAATGGAAAGACTGTCGGCCACCAGGGCACGAATGCGCTGCTGCCACAGCTCCAGGTTGGCAGGACGCAAATCGATCCAGCCGGCCCGTGCCCATTCTTCGAGGTTGTGGCTGTCCAGCTGCACTTCGTTGGCACCGCTGGGCGGCGGAGTTTTGATCTGGCGTCCTCTTAAGAGCTGAGGCTTCCCGTCTTTCTCAAAGAGCACCGGGATGCCAATAGAGACGGGTGTGGCCAAAAGATCCGGCTGCTGGTCGAGCAGCCCGAAGATCTGTTTGACCAGTTCTTGGGGCGGGTGCTTGAGAACGTCCTGCAGGTCGGTGAAGAGCCGCTTGAGGTAGTAGGCCTCGTAGAGCAGCTTGGAAAGGCGTGGCGGTCCGAGATTCTCGAAGGCCACCGAATCGACGCCGTGGCGGCTTTCCAGCTCGCGCAACTTCTGAATGGCCCGCTGGCGCTGGAAGCCGGCCCGGTAGGTCGGCCCCATACAGGTCACGTTGAGTGCGTTGATGACATCTTTGCCGGTATTGACGCCACGCACTTCATCGACCACGTTGCGCGCGATCTCCTCAGGAGTGACGAATTCCATCTGCCCCGGGCTGGTGATGGCCACGAACTCTTCGGTGGAGAACAGTCCGTTTTCGCCGGTATCTACGAAGACGGTTTCCAGCATCCGGCCGCTGGGGTTTTCCAGGGCGGGGTCGTCGAGTTTCAGAAGGCCAGTGGCTGGAACGGCTTTCTTGAGATCAACTTCTTCCAGTTCCACAGGGCGGCCGCGCTTGTGAATCTCGCCAAAACCAATGCCGCGCCAGCCGATCATGGCGGTGGGCTTGATTTCCATGGTGGCCGGCGGGGCCTTGGAAACCACCTCGTCTTCGTTCTCCAGGCTGGCAATGCCGGGGGTGCGGGCGAGCAGGAAGAGCAACAGCGTATGGGCGCCGGCCACGGCCGACTTGGAAAGCAGCACCGAGGAGGGACGCTCTTCGCCGTGTGTGTAGGGGATATTCCAGCCCATGCCGCCGGTTCCGGACGTGCCCAACTTGACGTAGGCCTTGGTATCGACAGCCACCATGGCCCGGTAGAGCACGTCCACATGGCGAATCAATTGGGGAATGTAGAGACTGCAAAGCAGCTTCTCCACGGAATCTCGGCTGGTCGCGTCTTCCTGAACCTCGCGCCAAACCTGACGGGAGTGCGAAAAGATGTCTGAGTAGGCGATACCGGTGGCCGTGTTCATCGCATCAATAATGACGTGCGGCTGATACTTCAAGACGATCTGATAGAGAACGAAACGCCGGGCCACGGTGGCCGACATGGGCGTGAGAGTGTCCTCGATGATGGCTGCGCGCCCTTCGGCGGTCTGCATAGCCTGGTTGCCGGTCAGATGGCGCTGGCTATCGCGGGCGAAGAGGTTGCCCCATTCGGGGATCAGTTCCACCTGCTGGAGATCTTGGGTTAGTTGGGAAGCCCGCTGAATCTCTTCTTGCAGCGTGCGTATCGCCAGCATCGATTCCTCTTCGTGGAGAGAGCAAACGACGATGCGGGCCGGGCGGTTCTTGAGCAGTTCACGGCAGACGGCGCGGCCGACCATGCCGCCGCCGCCCAGCACCATGACAGTGGTTCCTTGAATATCCATGGGTGTCTAGGCCAGACTTACGCGCAGCAGGCGGACGGGTTGTAGGGTGTCGTTGACGATTTCCAGCTCTTCACCGGACTCGCGTTGCAAAATCTGGCCGGCCAGCGGTCGCAGCACGCGCTCACCCACGCGCACCTGAGCGCCACCGGCCAGCGTGACCGTGATCAACTCCTGGCCGGAGGCGAGTTTCTCGGGAGCGAAGGACTGGTGGGAGGCAACCTCCTGCCAGAGGACGGTGGAGGCGAGCTGGGCCGTGCGACCCCAGGGTTGCGCGGTCCAGGTGACGTTGTATTCGGAAATGGCTTGCATGGACTTCTCTTTCTACCACCAGGTGCCGGGTGGTTCGGGGCGGGCTTGATATTCTCCGCAGGGTTCCAGGCGCAGACGCTGGATGCTCAAGGCCGGAGCCAGGCAACGCCCATACCAGGCGCGATCGGCAGCCACATTGACCAGTTCGCGCCCCAAAAGGTCGCTGAACCGTCCGCGCACCAAGATGGGCGCGAGGCGGATCTGCGGCCGTCCCCCCTGGAGCAGCCAGGCCACTTCGGCCAGGCGGCAAAATTCGTCGGGCTCACACGGGGCATCACACGGTACCAGCCGATCGAGCAGTACACCGTCGCCCATGTCACGGGCCAGGTCGCCCAGCGAGCTGCGCCCTCCCAGCAAACTGAGGTTAGACCAGCCCGGGTTGGGCGGCAGACCCCACTCTCGAACGGCCAGTCCGGGGGCATCCACTCCCATGCTTCGGGCGTGGAAGCGATCGACCAGGTGATGGTGGACGACTCCTTCTTGAACCAACGAAACGGGTCGCTTCATCTGGCCTTCCCCGTCGAAGGGCACGGTGCCGGGTCCGCTTTGCAAGGTGGCGTCGTCTTGCAGGGTGATCTGCGGAGAGAGCCAGGCCTCGCCCCAAGGAGCTGCGATGTCCGGGTGGCTTTCAAAACGGCGGGCGTCAAAATGGCGGGCCACCATGTCGGTCACCAGGGCGGCACTGGCGGCCGGAGTGAAGACAGCGGCCGTTTCGCCGGCACTGAGTTCCTGGACGCCGTCGGTGTGAGCGCTTTGCCAGACCAGTTCCATCAGCAGCTCAGAGGGGTTGGCGCGCAGGCGAGCGGCCAGGATCTGAGCCTGCAGTAAAGGGGGCTGGGTGCTGTCCACGGCCACCTGATAAACGACCCGCTGGCCCGTTTGTTCGCCGGCACGCGTGACCAGGGTGAGCATCTGCCAGCGCAGACTGGCGCGAATGCGGGTGGGGTGGTCCTTGAGCAGACTGGGCAGTAAAAATTGCAGTTTGGAGACGTAGCGGGAGAGCTTTTCCAGGTGGGGTTCCAGAGCCATGGGCTCGCTGGCGTTGGCGCTGCTGTGAATCGGCAGGCCGTGGGCGAAGAGGATGCCTTCCAGCGGGGAGCTGCGGGCCGCCTGCAGGCTCCGATCGAGCAGCATTTCGGGCAGTTCGCTGGGCTCACCCCAGGCCCAACCCAGGCGACCTTCGTAATTGACGCGGATGCCCCAGCCCCGAAACTCGCGCCGGTTACGCGGATCGGCCAGGTCGATCTCGCTGCGCTGCTCCCAGGCGATCTCGGCATCGCGGCAGCGACGCAGGGCGGTGGCCATCAATTTGCCGGTGGGTGGTTTCATGGGCCGGCTCTTTGCTACCGGCCCTGGGGGATCCTTGGGGGATCCGCCGGAAGGGCAGTGAAGAAATGGCCTTAGCAAAGTTGTTCAACTCGCTGGGAATCAGCCAGCAGGTGGTCGTCCACGTAGGCGCTTACCACGGGGAAGAATTGGAAGGCTACCTCCAGCTCGGATTCTCGCAAATCGTGCTGGTCGAGCCCAATCCGGCGGCGCTAAAGATCTTGCGCCCGATGTGCGCGCACCAGCCTCGCGTCAGCCTGGTCGAGGCGGCCATGGCAGCCCGTGCCGGGCGCGGCTGGTTCTATCTGGCCCAGCATCCCCCTCAGAGTTCCTTGCTCCCACCCAACCCGGATTGGATCGCCGGCTGCGGCGGTCTGGAGGTGGATTGCCGAACCCTGGATGAGACTCTGGAGCAACTGGCCATTGAGCCGGCCACGGTCAGTCTGCTCGTGGTCGATGCCCAAGGAGCCGAGCAGCAGGTGCTGGAGGGGGCGGCCAGGCTGCTCCAGCATCTGCGGCTGCTCATCGTGGAAGTGAATGACGTGCCTCGATACCAGGGCTGCCCCACCTTTCGAGAACTGAACGCCTATTTGGAAAGGCTGCACTTCAGCCTGCTTTACCGCAATGGTCCCTTCCCGGACTGCCCGGGAGGCAACGCGATCTACGTGAGAGAAAACCGCTCCGATGTTTTTTGACCCCGCCCGCTTTCCGTTTCTGGAAGATCTCGATCGGCAGGCCATCCTCCAGGAAGGGCGCGCTATCAGCGCCACCATGCAGTCCTTGGACCAGACTTCCTTTCAGTGCGACAGCCTGCTGGAAAAGGGTTCGCGGGCACGCTTTTTATTAACGCTGGCCGGCATGAAAATCGGCGCGAACCAGGCCCTCTGTCCGCGCACCACAGAGAACCTTGAGCGAGTGCCTGGACTGGTTTCGGCGGGTTTCTATCTGCTAGGTCCACGCTCCAAAATTTTGCCTCACACCGGAGCCCGCGTCCGCTTTTTGCGCGTGCATCTGGGGGTGGAGGTGCCGTCGAACTGCGCCCTGCGGGTGGGGGGAGAGACTCGGGCGTGGCAGGAGGGAGAATACCTGGTTTTTGATGATTCCTTTGTGCACGAAGCCTGGAATGACAGCGATCAGTTTCGCTGCGTCTTTCACCTGGATTTCTTTCACTTTGCAGACCCCTCCGATTGGCAACCGCTGGCGCGGGCGCTGCGACAGGGTCTGCTCAAGCTGCAGCCGGGCTATCATTCTCCGCTGGTGCTGGCGGGGGTGGAAACCGATGCGGATTTGCTCGAAATCATGAGGGCTCGCCACTCGGAAAATCGCCTTTCGCAGCCATCCCAGCTGGAAGAAATGGCCCGAGCGATCGATAGCCGAGGGCTTTTTCTGGCGTCGTGAACGTCTTCCAGGAGAATCGAGCACGATCTTGCGAAGGGTCGGCCATGATGACGTCGAGTGACTTGCTGGAACAACTCGAAAGCCTTGCCAAAGGCAAGCAGCACGCCGAAGTGGTGGCACTGGGTGGCAAGTTGCTGGAGTCGGGCCCGAACTCTCAAGTTCTGAGGTGTCTGATTCAGGCGGAACTGTGCCGAGGGGACCTCGAAAGCGCCAGCCGGCACGCTCAGGAGTTGTTGGAACTGGAACCCCAGGCGGCACTTTCTCAACAACTGGCCGGGCTGGTGTGCTGGACGCGCGCCGATTTAGTTGGCGCGGAAAAGCATTTTCGGCAAGCTTGCGCGCTACAGCCAGAGGAAGCGGAGCATCATTTTCATCTCGGTTGGCTGCTGCAGATGAGCGGGCGGTCCTACGAGGGTGGGTTCAGTCTGCAGCGGGCCATCCAGTTGCGGCCCGATTATCCGGAAGCACACCTGCGCATGGCCTGGTGGTTTGCGCGCCGCCACGACCATGGGCTGGCCCTGAAAAGCCTGGAATCATGTCAAAACCTCGCCTCCGGGCGCCTGTTGCTGGCTCGCTGCTTGTTCCAAAGCGGACGACCTCAGGAAGCCGTCGAGCGATTGCTGGCACAAGAAGACCGCGGAGCCGCGTTATTGGAAGCACTGGCCTGTTGTCCTCAGGCCTGGAAAGACGAGAGAGTTCACCAGGCGCTACGCGCCATGCAAGGCCAAGGTGCTCTGGACATGGCCCGCCAGCAAGCCGTTCTGCTCACCATGCTGCGACCGCAGCGGGGGCCTTCCATCTGGCAAGATTCCCTCTTTCTAGACGTGCTGCGCGGCTCGGTCATATGCCAGTGGGATTTCGAAGAGTTCCTGCGACAGACTCGGCGCGAGTGGTTAGCCCAGCTCTCCAGTGGTCGAGAAGTCCCCGTATCCTTGGAGGCCATGGTGGCCCTGGCCGTGCAATGCTGGAACAATGAGTTCATCTACGCGGTAACCCTGGAGGAAGCCGACCAACTGGACAAGTTGGTGGATACTCGGCCGGAAGCCATGGCGATACGCGCATGCTACGGGCCGCTGAGCGAAGATTGGAGCGAACCGGCCGATGAGCAACTCAAACCTCTGTGGCTCCGGCACCGCCAGTGGCCGGCGAGAGAGCAGGAACTGGCCGCCGGGATTGCCACCCGGGGAATGCCGACGGAAGGCTCCGTTTCGCAAAAAGTGCAGCGCCAGTATCAAGAAAACCCCTATCCCCGCTATCTAGCGCCCCGTTACCTGGCCACTCTTCGCCCCCACGAATGGTTCCTGTCTCTTTTTCCGCACGCCACTCCCCCGCCCATCCGCTCCTCCACCTTCCCGGTGCTGGTGGCAGGCTGCGGCACGGGCCAGCATTTGTTCTCGGTCGCCTCTCGCTTCGCGGGAGCACGCTTGTTGGGCGTCGACCTTTCCCTGGCCAGCCTCGCCTACGCAGCTCGACAGACCGAGGAAGCTGGCCTGAAAGAGGTCGAATTGCTCCAGGCGGACCTTTGCGAACTGGCCGACCTGGGCCGCACCTTCCCGATCATCGAATGCGTCGGTGTCCTTCATCATCTCGAGCAGCCCTTGAAAGGCGCCAAGGTGCTGTGCGAACTGCTGGAGCCAGGTGGATTTCTGAAGATAGGGCTCTACAGCCGCCGAGCCCGGCGAGAAATCATGGCCGCCCAGCAACTCGCTCAAAGCGGAGGATTTGATGCAACGGCAGAGTCCATTCGTAACTTTCGACAATTTCTACGCACCTTCCCGGCCGACGAGCCGGCCCGCTGGGTGGATCGGGTTTCCGACTTCTATTCGACCAGCAATATCCGCGACATGCTGTTCCACGTTCAGGAACACTGCTATGAAGTAGCGGAACTGGCCCCGATGCTGCAAGAGTTGGGTCTGGAATTCGTGGGATTCGAGAACCTTCCTCACGAAACATCCGCGTCCTACCATGCCATGTTTCCTGACGACGGCGATATGACCAACCTGTTCTATTGGGATAAGTTCGAAGAAATCTACCCGCAGACTTTCCTTGGACTGATCCAATTTTGGTGCCGCAAACCCGGCCCCCGATCGGAGGTAGATTCCCTTGCCTGATGTGGTTTTGACCACTCTACCGTTTGCTACCCTGGAAGCCCCGTCCATCGCCCTGGGAATTCTCAAAGCCTCGCTGCAATCGGCCGGTGTTAGCTGCCAGGTGCACCACGCCAACCTGGATTTCGCCCATCACGTCGGGCTGGACAGCTACCTCTCTTTGCGCGGCGTGCGCAACGACGACTTGCTGGGCGAATGGATTTTTTCCGGCGTCGCCTTTCCCGATTTCCACCCGGATAGCGAGCGCTATTTCGAACTGGTGCTCTGGCGTCGGAGTAACCTGGATCAGGAACAAGTGCAAACCCTGCAACAGCACGCGCGGGCCATGCGAGAGGCCGCCGGCCGGTTCATCGAGCACACCGCCAGGCGCATTCTCGAACTCAAGCCGCGCATCGTGGGCTGCAGCTCGGTCTTTATGCAGCAGTGTGCCTCCCTGGCTCTGCTGAGACGCATACGCGAACTGGATCCAGGCGTCATCACCTTGCTGGGAGGCGCCAATTGCGAAGGATTCATGGGAGTCAAAGTGGCTCAGTCCTTCCCCTGGGTCGACTACGTGGTCTCCGGCGAAGCCGACCTGCTCATTGTCGACCTTTGTCAACTGCTGCTGGAAAAGGGTAAGCCCGAGGACCCGAGAGAACTGCCCTATGGTGTGATCGACCGCCGGGTGGAGTTTTCTCCGCAGGCTCCTCCGCGAGCGCGCGTCCAGGAAATGGATAAGGTCCCCATGCCAGATTACTCCGACTACTTTCGCGATTTGTCGGGCTGCAATTTTGCTGCGCTGGTCCAGCCGGGACTGTTTCTAGAGTCTTCGCGTGGTTGTTGGTGGGGACAGGTCCATCATTGCACTTTTTGCGGCCTGAATGGTCACGGTATGAACTACCGTTCTAAAACCGGCGAGAAAGTCGTTGCCATGTTCACCGAAATGACCCAACGCCATCAACTCAAGAGCTTCGTCATGGTCGACAATATCATCGACACGGGCTACTTTCAGACCGTGCTGCCCGAACTGGCGCGCACCCAAGACGGCTTCACCATCTTCTTCGAGACCAAGGCCAACCTGAAACGAGAGCAATTGGAAATGATGCTTCAGGCCGGCGTGAACTTTATCCAGGCCGGCATCGAGAGCTTACATTCTCAGGTCCTTAAGCTGATGGACAAAGGCACCACCACCATGATCAACCTGGCCATGCTGAAGTGGTGTCGTGAACTGGGCATCCACAACTACTGGAACATCCTCTATAATTTCCCGGGCGAGGAAGAATCCTGGTATGCGGAGATGCTGGAGTGGATTCCCTCGCTGGTTCATCTGCAGGCACCCCAGGGTCTTTTCCCGGTCCGCTACGACCGCTTCAGCCCCCACTACAACCAGCCTGAAAAATACGGACTCGACCTGGTGCCCAATGTCCGTTACGCGTACATTTATCCCTTCGCCGAGGAGCAACTGGCCGGCCTCGCCTATTATTTCCAGGAACGCAGCCACGCCGAGCAGGAGCGCCAGCAGCGGACACCGGTTTTTCCGTTGACTCCCATCAAAGAAAAGCTCAACGCGGCCGTCAAAGACTGGCATCATCGTTTCTGGCAGAACAGCTGGCCGGCCATCCTCAGCATGTCGGAGCGCCCCGAGGGAATCGAGCTCATCGACACCCGACCCTGCGCGGTCCAGCGGCGCACTCTGCTGGTCGGGCGCCAGGCGGCCATTTATCAGGCCTGTGGCGCTCCAGTCGGAGCCCGCTCTTTGCTCCAACAGTTGCAGGAAGCCGGGTACCCGTGCACCCTGGCAGAACTGCAACCCGATCTGGACTTGCTTATACAGCAACGCTTCCTCTTCCAGGCGGACCAGCGTTGGTTGGCGCTGGCTACCCGGGGCAACCTGCCCAGACTACCGCGCCCGGGTGAGTGGCCAGGTGGCCGAGTCGCCTGGCAACAACCGGACGCCAAGGTCGCGAGCCTGACCTGAGTGGGCCGGGGCCACTAAGAAAAAGGTCACTCTGCGAAAGAGTGACCTTTTTCGGCAATGCTAAAAGCGTTCTAGGTGAGTACTCCGGCGGCAACGGCTACGATCACACCTTCGGTCGCTCCGCCCACGTTTTGAGCGCCGACGCCGTTGGTCACGCCCTCCACGTTGCCGGCCACCTGAGCGTTGACTCCGGTGTCCGCATTGGCGGCCGTCGAGCCGCCACCGGCGATGGAAGCCAGCTCTTCTTCAGACAATTTACCCGAACCGTAAGCGGCTGGCCGAGTGGGAATCACGTAGTTGATGACCTTGTCGTTGTTCTGCACCATCCGAATTTCACGGTCGCCCAGTGGCAGCGTCTTCTCGAAGAAGGCCATGAAAAGGGTTCGAAAATCTTCAAGCGGAGTATCTTTGGGCAACACGACGTAATTGATGACGTCGGTGTTTTCCAATACGCGCACATCGGCGCTGTTGGGGATATCCAGACCTACTTCCTTCAGGAAAGCTTTGGGATTGGCCAGAAGTTTCTGGCGGTAGGCATCGTCTTGCCAGCATTTCGCAATGACTTCCGCCAGAATGACGCGATCACGATCTCCAGTTGCCATAAAAAACACCCTCATTCCACTTTATTTAGCGAACTTTTTCAGTCGACCCACCGAATCCTGCCGCCGAGTAAGCTCTCAGCCAGGGGCGATAGGACTGGTCGGGAAGGTGCACTCCGGCACAACCGCCGGGAAACTGGTCGGCGGAGGGCAGGTCGGGAAGATTCCCCCGGGTGGCCAAAGCCAGATAACGGCCGTTGACGCCCAACAGCACCTTTTGTTCGAGCAACCTTGCCAGGATGGCCTCGATCTGCGAACTATCCGCATTCAGCAAACGAGTCAAGCCGGGCAGCGACTGAATGCTTTCGCAAGCATTATAGACCTCGGCGGCCTGCCCATCCAGCCGCAGCCGTCGCTGAGGAGCCACAGCGCGGGTATCCAATAGTTCCAGCCCACCAGCTACTTCCTGGCTACTGAGCACAGCCGGCAAGGGACCGGAGGCAAAGCGCTTCATCCAAACCTGAACCAGCTTGCGCACGCGCTGGAGCTGGGGACCCTCCGGCCCTCGACTGGATCCGGGTGCGT
>JALHOV010000076.1 GCA_022842865.1 Vulcanimicrobiota bacterium
GGTATCCATCAAGCGGATTTCGACTTCCTGACCGATCCGTTCAGAACCCCCAAGCACCTCGATCAGGTTGCCGTCGACGACTGCCAGAGCGTTTTCACCGCCAAGACCTTCGTCCAAAGTGACGCGCACTTTTTGACCTTTGTGGACCTGGCGCAGGCGCTCCTTCAGTTCCTGGGTGCGGCCACTTTTGATCTCCACGTGTTCCACGTGGAAAAGGGGACGGGCCTGCACGAAGACCGGCTTGCCGGCTTCCGCCTCCAACCCTTCCATATGCTCACCGGCCGGGCCCACCAGGGCCAGAGCGGAGCGGGGATGCAGACGCACCAGCACCGCCTCGTTCTTGCTTTCGTGGGCCATCTTGAGAATATCGCGATGCACTTTGACGGCCAGCGAGTTGGGGGAGAAAACCCGGCCCACGCCGTTGCAATGACTGCAAGAGGTGCGCAAGACCATGTCCAGGTCTTTGCCCTCGCGCTTGCGCGTCAGTTGCACCAGGCCAAGCTCCGTCATGCCCACCAGATGGGTGCGAGTGCGGTCTTTTTTTAGCTCCTCATTGAGGGTTTGCAAGACCTTGCGACGATCGATATGAGACTCCATGTCGATAAAGTCGATGATGATGATGCCGCCCATATCACGCAATCGCAGTTGGCGCGCGATTTCCACGCAGGCCTCGAGGTTGGTCTTCAGGATGGTGTCGGCCAGGCTATTCTTACCAGTGTATTTGCCGGTGTTGACGTCCACCACCCAGAGCGCCTCGGTGTGGTCGATCACCAGGTAACCACCCGATTCCAGCCAGACCTTGCGCTTGAGCGCTTTATCGACTTCCGCATCGATGCCGTGGAATTCAAAAAGCGGCTTGCGGTCATTGTAGAAATGAACCTTGGAGACCAGCGCGGGGTAGGTGCTCTCGAGCATCTCCACCACCTTGGCGTGCTCTTCGGCATCGTCGATCAGCATGCGGTCGAAGTCGGGCGTGAGCACGTCGCGCAGAATCTGATCGACCAGAGCCAGTTCCTGATGGACGATAGCCGGAGCGCGGCGCTTGCGGGCAACCTTGGTCACCTTCTCCCACTGGCGGGCCAGAAAGTCGATTTCGGCCTGCAGTTCTTCGGTGGGACGACCCGAGGCCGCAGTGCGAATGATCAGACCCATGCCTTCGGGGCGTAACTTGTCGGCCAGTTGACGCAGCCGAATGCGTTCCGCTTCGCCATCCACCCGGCGTGATACCCCAATATAGTTGGCATTGGGAATCAGCACCAGGTTGCGCCCGGGCAGGGTGACAAAGGTGGTAACCCGTGCGCCTTTGGTGCCCACCGCTTCCTTGACGACCTGCACCAACGTTTCGTCGTTCACTCGCAGGATGTCTCGTATCTGCAGCTTGCCGAGTCGCTCGGAAGCCTCCTCGCCAAGATGAGCGGCGGCATCGTCGGCACACAGAAAGGCGTTTCGGTCCGAGCCAATGTCGACAAAGGCGGCGTTCATCCCGGGCAACACGTTGGCCACACGAGCTTTATAGATGCTGCCTACCTGGCGTTCTTCTCGGGCAATGAGGATTTCCGTCAGGGCGCCATCTTCAACGACAGCGGCGCGCCCTTCGCGGCTGTCTCGCATGATAAGGATTTCTTTATACAAGTGACCTTCTAAGGCCCATCGAAGGCGCCCGCAGTGGGGGACTCGAAGCGTCCGTCCGTGGTCTGGCTTCGATGGAAAATTCTTTATTTGCTGAGTGGACTGGCTTTGGGTTGCGCGGCGGCGACTAACTCGCCCCCCAGCACGCCCAGATCATTGACTCCAAAGCCTATCCCCGACCAACCCGTAGCCGTTCGCCCCTTCCCTCGAGATTCCATTTTTGAGTCGATCAAGAAGTGGAGAGCAGAGTTTCCAGGCCAATCGGCAGTGGCTTGCGGACCTCTGGACAACCCCACCGCGGTCAGTGCTTCAGGCGAAAAAACCTTCGAATCGGCCAGCCTGGTCAAGCTGGCCATCCTGGTGGAATTGGCCCGCCGCTTCGAAGCAGGCCAGTGCAAGCCAGAGGACACGCTGGTCTTCGAGGAACGCTTCCGCGTGGGCGGCTCCGGTCATCTGCAAAAAGAGCCGGCGGGAAACAAGTATCGCCTCGACGACCTGGCCGAGTGGACCATTACCGAAAGCGATAACGTTGCCACCGATATGCTCTTTGACTACCTGAAGCTGGACACGCTGGAGCCTGCCATGCGAACTCTGGGAATAAGGCAGATGACGGTCCGGCGCACCATCTTTGCTTTTGAAGAAATTGACCGGGGCCGCGACAATCTGATCTCGGCCAACGATCTGGCCTCTCTTTACGGCAAGATCGCCCGCAAGGAATTGCCCCGCTCTGAATGGATGCTGCAGATTCTGCACAAAACCCATCGCCACGACCTGCTGCAGGCCCAACTCCCCAAAGAAATCAAGGTCGCTCACAAAAGCGGCGAACTCACCGGCTTCCTCCACGACGGCGGCATCCTCTACACGAAAGAACCCTACATCCTGGTCATCCTCACCCAGGCCGAAAAAGCCGACTCCGAAAGCTTCATCCAAGGCTTGAGTGCAGATATCTACTCTGACCTGGAAGGAGCAAGGCAATGAGCATCCTCCTCCAACTGCCCGCCGAGAAAGGGGATGTGAGGGATTCTGGGATGCAGGAAAAACCTGGGAGCCGAGGGGACGGGGTCGAGCATGCGAGCAAGCCCAACTTCCAAAGAAAAACTCAAAACCCAGGTCTAGCGATACCGCCAAAGCCATCTCCAAATCCCTCAATTCCCTAGATCTCCTCTTCCTGACCGACTTGCCGACAGTGCCGGTGCCAACGCCTGAGACTTTTGGAGGGAGGGAATTCTCAACGATGAGGCCAAGTGGACAGGGCTCATGAGAAAATACTTTGATGTGCTTTTCAAAGAAAAGGTCCAGGAGTTTCGCTCCGAGGCCATCTCCTTCGACGAATTCGCCGATTGGTGCGAAGCCACCATTGAAGAGAAGCGGATACGCGCCGAGTTCCTGGTGGTCGACTGTCAAACCGAGATCTACTTGTCTTTCGCCGAACGGGCCGCCCAGAAAGAGCACGAGGCAGTGGCCGCCATGGAGGAAGGCTTCGGGTTGATCCTGACATTTATCTCCAATCCGGAAGACGACACGCTGCTCGACGAAGCGATTCCCTTTCTCCAGGAAGCCGTGCGCGGCATTCTGGAAGCCATCGAACTCAATGAAGAGTGCATGGAACTGGACGGAGGATGCGCGGGAACCATTTGACACTGGCCACCGCGATCTATATAATCCTACCTCGTCTGTGGACCGCTGAGAGCGGTCCCTCTCGTTTAGAGGAGTATTTCTGAGTGTTTGATTCGCTGACAGAGCGTATCCAGGGCGTGTTGAATAAATTGCGCGGCCGCGGCAAGTTGACCGAGGCCGACGTTAACGACGCGCTGCGAGAAGTGCGCCGGGCTCTTTTGGAGGCCGACGTGAGCCTGGCTGTGGTGAAAGAGTTCATCAACCAGGTGAGGACCCGCGCCATCGGCGAGGAGCTTTGGAAGAGCCTGACTCCCGGCCAACTCGTCGTCAAGCATGTACGCGACTGCCTGGTTGAATTGATGGGCGGCACGCAGGCTGACCTGAACCTGTCCGACAGCCCACCCACGGTCATCTTAATGGTCGGCCTGCACGGTGCCGGCAAGACCACTTCGACGGGCAAACTGGCCCTCTTTATGAAAAATCGTGGCTTCAAGCCGATGATGGCGGCCACTGACATCTATCGTCCAGCCGCTATCAAGCAATTAGAAGTATTGGGCAATCAACTGGGCATCCCCGTCTACCAGTTGGGCGAAAACGCCACCCCCCTCAACATCTGCCGCGGCGCCTACAAGCAGGCCAAGGACAACGGTAACGACGTACTGCTCATCGATACCGCTGGACGCCTGCACGTCGACGGCGACCTGATGGAAGAACTGAAGACCGCCAAAGAAGAAATGAAGCCCCAAGAGGTTTTGCTGGTCGTGGACGCGATGACCGGCCAGGACGCCGTCAACATCGCCTCCCAGTTCTCCGAGCAAATCGGCATCACCGGCGTGGTGATGACCAAGCTCGACGGTGACGCGCGTGGCGGCGCTGCTCTCTCAGTGCGCCAGGTGACCGGCGCGCCCATAAAATACATCGGTATCGGTGAAAAATCTTCCGCCCTCGAACCTTTCCACCCGGACCGCATGGCCTCCCGAATCCTCGGGATGGGCGATGTGATGAGCCTGATTGAAAAGGCAGAACAAGCGATCGACGAGGAACAAGCGCAACTTCTGGAAAAGAAGATACGCGAAAACCAGTTCGATCTGGACGATTTTCTGAAGCAGATGCAGCAGATCCGCAAGCTTGGTTCGATTACGGACCTGCTTTCCATGTTGCCGGGGGTGGGCTCGGCAATCAAGGATTTGCCTGTCGATGAGAAAGCCATCAGTCGAATGGAAGCGATTATCCAGTCGATGACGGCACAAGAACGTCGGCGTCCGGAGATTCTCAATGCCTCGCGCAAAAAAAGAGTCGCCAAGGGCTCCGGCAACCAGGTGGCCGAGGTCAACCGGTTGGTCAAGCACTTCGATATGGTCAAAAATATGATGAAGATGTTTACAGGACCCAAGCCAAAGTTCAAAAAGGGGTCGTTGCCGTTTCGGCTTCCCTTCTAGGTGGTATTACAAGTTTTCGTTTAAACAATTCAGGAGGTACAGGTATTCATGGTCAAGCTCAGACTCACTCGCGTGGGCAAGAAAAAGCAACCCAGCTATCGTCTGGTTGCTGCCCCTTCGCGCGCCCCGCGCGACGGTCGTTTTATTGAAATTCTCGGGCACTACAACCCGCTGACCAATCCGGCAACAGTAGTTTTCAAGGAAGAGCGCATCATGCACTGGCTCAAGGAAGGCGCTCAGCCGACCGAATCCGTGCAGAGACTGCTGATCAGCGCCGGCATCTGGCAAAAGTTCACGGGCAAACCCGTCACTTATCCGGCTCCCAAACAGCCGGCCGCCGCGCCCACTCCCGAGCCCGAGACTGCCAACGCGTAACTCTCCGTTTTCGGGGAGCGCCCGTAAATCAGCTTGAATGGGGTAAGGAATGTCCAAGGTTAGCGAACCCGAGCAGTCTAATTACGAAGAACTGCTCAAATATTTAGCGCAGCAACTGGTCGACGAACCAGATGAAGTGCAAGTGGCCCACATCCTGGAAGACCGTTCTATTGTCTTGGAACTGAAAGTCTCCCCCAAGGATATGGGTAAGGTTATCGGCAAAAACGGCAAGATTGCCCAGGCCCTGCGCACCCTCATTAAGGCGGCCGGTCTTAAAGAAGGTAAACGCGTTATGGTGGAGATCGTCTAATGGACTCCTTGACCGTCATGCACAACGTGCCCGTCAAGGTGGTGATGACAGAGTCCTTCCGTTTACAAGTCGTTGAGCAGGTGCGCTCCTCCCTGGCTGAGCTTGACCAGGAGTCGGCACGTCTCAACGAATTCAAAAGCCAGGCGGCCGAGGCGGAGTTCCGCCAGCGCCTGGACGGCGAGTTGCAACGAGTAGCATACCAGAAGCAACAACTTGAGTGGCGCATCAAGGAAGCTGAGTCGGTCGAGGAGGGGGCGGAACTCCTGTTCCAGACTCTTCCGTCCTTGCTGCAACTCAAAGTCGGCGACAACATCCAGGACAAAATGGGAATCGAAGTGCTCCTCAAAGACTGGAAAATTGTCGAGATCCGCGGGGGCACGGCCTGAAGCCCCTGGGAAAACCCTCGGCACACGCCACCGAAGACCTGATCGTCATCGGGCAATTGGGTAAGTGCCACGGGCTCAAGGGCGAGATGCGCTGCCGCCCCGAAACGGACTTTCCCGAGCGTTTTCTCGATACGCAAGAGGTAGAACTCTTTCAAGAAAAAGGGCCGGCCCGCCGTGTCACGGTGGAGTCGGCCCGTTTTCATGGCACTTACGTGCTGATCAAGCTTTTGGGGGTAGACAGTCCGGAGGACGCAGCCCAATTGCGAAATTTCCTGGTGGCCGTCGGGCCGGACGAAGTGGTCGATATGGACGACGGCTACTACCACTACGAACTGGAAGGCCTGGAGGTCTTCGAGCCGGACGGAACGCGAATCGGCATCCTGGACGAGGTCATCAACAATCCCGCCCACGAGATCTACCGAGTCGGCGACCTGCTGATCCCGGCGGTTGACGAATATATCCTGGAGATCGACCTGGAAAACAAGCGGATCGTGGCCAAACGCCCTCAATACGATGAGGATTGACGTCCTCACCCTCTTTCCGGAAACGTTCACACCTCTCCATCACAGCATCCCGGGGCGAGCCCAGAAATTCGGAGCGGCCGAACTCGTGCTGCACGGCCTGCGCCATTGGGGCCTGGGCAGACACCAGCAACTCGACGATACCCCTTACGGCGGCGGCCCAGGAATGGTCATGTCCTGCCCACCTCTTTTCGCTGCCTTCCGTGAGGTGCAGCAGGCAGCCGATCCGGGGCACATCATTTACTTGACTCCTCAAGGCAAACCGCTCACTCAGCAGCGAGTTCTTCAATTGGCGGCCCTCCCTCGGCTGATCTTGCTTTGCGGCCACTACGAAGGGGTAGACGAGCGTGTCATCGACCACTGGGTGGACGAAGAAATCTGCATAGGTGATTTCGTCGTCAGCGGTGGCGAACTGCCTGCCATGATGTTGATCGACGCCATTTTTCGCCTGCTCCCCGGCGTTCTTTCGGAAGGCTCGGCAGAACAGGACAGTTTCTACCACGGACTGCTCGATCATCCGCACTACACCAAGCCTGCCAGCTTTGAAGGGCTTGAGGTGCCCGCCGTGCTTTTGTCCGGCCATCACGCTCGCGTAGAAAAATGGCGACGAGAACAATCGATAGAGCGGACCCAGGAGCGCAGACCCGATTTGTTCGCCCGCTGGAAAAACGAGGAAGCCACGGGCTCTGTGAGGAACACCGCTGGCGACAGAATTGAAGGAGTTTCCTATGGCCAAGAAACCAGGTCCCGGCGGCGAGCAAGAAACCAAGAAGAAAAGCCGCACCACGGCAGCAGCCAAGCCGGAGAAGAAAGCCACCGCCAAACCGACGGCGAAGGAGGCCAAGCCGGCTGACGCGTCCAGTCCGCGGATCGTGGTCGAGGACGACCGCTCGGGAATGAGCAAAGAAGCCTGGGAGCGCGCCTTTCTAGACAATTTGCTTTGCCTACAGGGACGCCCGCTCAACCGCGCCACGCCGCTCGATATGTTCCGCGCGCTAGCCTTCACCATTCGAGACCGTCTGGTCCAGCGTTGGGCGGCGACTCAGCAGACCTACCACAACAAGAAAGTGAAGCGCGTCTACTACCTGTCGGCCGAGTTTTTGATGGGCCGCCTGCTCAGCAACAACTTGATGAACCTGGGCGTCTACGAAGTCGCTCAAGAAGCGCTGGCTGAACTGGGGGTTGATATGAGCCAGTTGCTGGAGCGCGAGGCCGACGCGGGTCTGGGCAACGGAGGCCTGGGCCGTCTGGCGGCCTGCTTCCTGGACAGCATGGCCACTCTCTCCATTCCTGGACAGGGTTACGGAATTCGCTACGAATACGGCATCTTTGAACAGCGCATTGAAAAAGGCTACCAGGTCGAGCAACCGGACCCCTGGCTGCGCAACGGAAATCCCTGGGAAATCGTGCGCCCCGAGTATACTCTTACGGTTCGTATGGGCGGTCGCTGCGAAGCCTATATGGACAAGGACCAGCGTTACCGCATCCGCTGGGTCGACACCCAGGACGTGCTCGGCGTTCCCCATGACACGCCCATCGCCGGTTTTGCCAACAACACCGTCAACAACCTGCGCCTGTGGCACTGTCGCGCCACCAAAGAATTTGACTTCCAAGAATTCGACCAGGGCGACTACGAGAAGTCGGTGCAGAAGAAGACCGAGTCGGAAAACATCTCCAAATGTCTTTACCCCAACGACAACTCGATGCAAGGCAAAGAGTTGCGACTTAAGCAGCAATACTTCTTTGTCAGCTGCTCGATTCAGGACATCGTGCGCCGCCATCTGCAAGATCACGGCACCCTCACCAACTTCGCTCAGTATGTCTCGATTCAGCTCAACGACACCCACCCTACTCTGGCCATTCCGGAACTGCTGCGTATCTTGCTGGACGAGCACCAACTGGAATGGAAGGACGCCTGGGCACAGGTAGTAGGCACTTTTGCCTACACCAATCACACCTTGCTGCCCGAGGCTCTGGAAAAATGGCCCATCAGCTTCCTGGAGCGCCTGCTTCCGCGACATCTGGAGCTGGTCTACGAAATCAACGCCCGCTTCCTGGACGAAGTGCGCGCCCGCTACCCCAACGACCTGGAACGGCTGCGTAACATGTCTTTGATCGAAGAGAACCCCCGGATGGTGCGCATGGCTCATCTGGCGGTAGTCGGCTCTTACTCGGTCAACGGCGTGGCCGCGCTGCACACCGAACTTCTACGAACGCGGGTGCTCACCGATTTCGCCAACTTCTGGCCGCAGCGCTTCAACAACAAAACCAATGGCGTGACCCCGCGCCGCTGGCTGCAGCAGTGCAATCCTGGTCTGACGGCGCTACTCAACGAAACCATCGGCGATGGTTGGCAGTACGACCTGGAACAACTAAAGGGACTGGAAAAATATGTGGAGGACTCCGTCTTCCGCAGCCGCTTCCGTGAAATCAAACGGCAGAACAAAGCTCGCCTGGCTGAGCACATCTTCCACACCAGTGGAGTAGAAGTGGAGCTGGACTCGGTTTTCGACATCCAGGTCAAGCGCTTCCACGAGTACAAGCGCCAACACCTCAACGCGCTCCACATTGTACATCTTTACAACCAGTTGAAGCGTAACCCAAAGTCACGCATCGTGCCGCGTACTTTCATCTTTGCCGGCAAGGCCGCGCCAGGCTATTTCCTGGCCAAGCGCATCATCAAGTTAATCAACTCGATCGCCGATGTGGTGAACCACGACGCCGACGTGGCCGGCCGCATTAAAGTCGTCTTCCTGGAAAACTACAGCGTGTCGCTGGCCGAACTGCTGATTCCGGCCGCCGACGTGTCGGAGCAGATCTCTACGGCGGGCTACGAGGCGTCCGGAACCGGTAACATGAAGTTCGCCCTCAACGGCGCCATCACCCTCGGCACACTGGACGGAGCCAACGTAGAGATCCGCCAACTGGTGGGCGCGGAAAACTTCTTCTTATTCGGATTGACGGCCGAAGAAGTGGTGGAACGGCGCGCTCGCGGCTACAACCCTTTCCTTTACTACGAGCACAACGTGGGCTTGCGCGAGGTCATCGACCGGGTTGCCCAGAACGGCTTTACGCCAAAGGAGAAAGGGATCTTCCATCCCATTCTTAACGAACTTTTGAGCTCCGACCGCTTTATGGTGATGGCCGACTTCAGCGCCTACGCCGAAGCTCAGCGCAAGGTCTCGGAGGCCTTCCTGGACCGGGACAACTGGACCCGGATGGCCATTCGCAACACGGCACGCTCCGGGCACTTTTCCTCGGACCGCACCATCCGACAATATGCAGAAGAAATCTGGGAGTCCAGTTCGGTGCCGATCGAAATGTCAGCTTCCGGACAATTCTACTAGCGCGTCAATCCAGGAGTAGTGAGGACCCAGGGTGTATACCTACAGTTGTGTGTTCACCGAGTTTAACCCCCACCCTCGAGGAATCCACTTCCCAGAAGAGCAAGCCGTTGCCTCCTTGGAACGTGGTTCTGCTTGACGACAACGACCACAGCTACGAATACGTGATCTTTATGCTGCAGCGACTTTTCGGCCATCCCATTGAAACGGCCTATTTGATGGCCAAAGAAGTCGACAGCACAGGACGGGTCATTGTGTTCTCCACTCATCGAGAACGGGCGGAACTGGAGCGTGATCGGATTCACGCCTTCGGAGCCGACCCCTTAATTGATCGTTGCAAGGGTTCGATGAGTGCACTCATCGAACCCGCTTGTGGCCAGTAGGCGAGCGGAGGACCGATGCCCGTATATCCTTGTGTGAAATGCAATCAAATGGTAGACCCGGCGGCACACCGCGCCTGCCCCAATTGCCGCGAAGGCAAGCCACTTAACTGCTCGCGCTGCAACAAACAGATCCCCACCGAGGAAGTCTTCGAACGCGAGAAGCTCAAAACCAAGAAGCCAATCTTCTGCCTGGAATGCGGTGAGCGCGAAGAAGTGGTCAAATGCGGTTTGTGCAACCTGAATCTGCAACGCCATCAGGCCAAGCAGGTCAGCAACTATCCCGCCGCCAAAAATTATCACCCTCACTGCCTGCGGGAACGCCAAAAGCAGATTGACCGACTCGGCCAGGTCCTGGTCCCGATGCTACTGGTCGGCCTGATCGTCGGCGGCCTGGTCGGCAAGGTGCAAATGGGCATGGTCGGCGCCGCGGCCGGAGCGGCCGTTGGCGCAGGAGTCTTCTACCTGATCGTCTCGGTCCTGAAGAACAAACTCAGCCCCAAGTAAATTTTGGGGAGGTGGAGAGGGACTGGCGTAAGACGTCTCGCCCCCTCCCGACGACCTCCCCACCTCTCCTCTAATTGAGACGCTCGGCTACGACAACGCGGAGGTCTTCGAGCAACTGGTCGAGTTCGGATTCGCTGGGGCCCTCAGCCATGAGGCGAACCAGAGGCTCGGTGCCCGATGGACGGACCAACAGCCGGCCGCGCTGACCTAGCTGGTTCGTCACTTTTTCGATGGCCTGAGTAATGGTGGCGTCCTGATCGAGGCGCTCTTTGCGAGTCGCCGGCACGTTGACCAGCTTTTGCGGCAGGGCCGGAAACTCGCCCACCAGGGTGGACAGGGCTACTCCCCGCAAGCGCAGATACTGAGCCAGACGTAAACCGCAAAGCAGCCCGTCGCCGGTTGTACAGTGCTGCAGGAAAATCAGGTGACCCGATTGCTCGCCGCCCAGCGGACAGCCGCGCTTCTTCATTTCCTCCAGCACGTAGCGGTCGCCCACATTGGCACGCACCAGCCCGATCCCCAATTCGCGCAAGGCCACTTCCAGGCCGAAGTTGCTCATCACCGTAGCCACAATTTCCTGGCCGGGCAGCTCCTGACGTCCCTGTAGCATGCGGCCAAACATCAACAACATTCGATCGCCGTCGACCGTCTGACCCTTCTCGTCAACCCCGAGGCAGCGATCCGCGTCTCCGTCAAAAGCAATGCCTACCGCCGCGCCATGCGCGAGCACGGCCTCAGCCAGTCCTTGCAGATGGGTCGAGCCACACTTCACATTGATACGGGAACCGTCCGGATGACTGTGCTGCTCCACCACTTCGGCGCCCAACTCGCGAAAGAGACGCGGGGCCAGCTCGCAAGCGGCCCCATGAGCGCAGTCCAAGACGACCTTGAGGCCAGCCAACCCCTCCGGGCAAAGCCCCTTGAGATGCTGCAGATAGGCCTCTCGGCCCTCGGTCTGCCACTCGATGCCGCCCACGGCCGTCCCGGTAGGGCGCGGCAACTCGGCGCCATCCATCCACTCTTCGAGCAAGCGGCTCACTTCATCATTGAGCTTGAAGCCGTCCTCGCCGAACAACTTGATGCCGTTATCCGGTACGGGATTGTGGCTGGCCGAGATCATCACTCCACCGCGGTAATCCCCCTGCTGGGTCAGCCAGGCCACGCCGGGAGTGGGGATAACGCCAATGAGCACGCTGTCCACACCGCTCGAGGCCAGCCCTGATGCGTAGGCGCATTCCAACATACTGGAAGAAACACGGGTGTCAGCACCGATCAAAACTCGGCAGCGTCCGTACTGGCGAAACAGCCAGCTTCCATGAGCTCGCGCCAGCCGCACAGCCAGTTCGGGGGTAAGCAGTTGATTGGCGACTCCGCGGACGCCGTCAGTTCCAAAGTATCCAGGCATCGCCGGCCTTTCGCCAGCCCCCGCCAGGTATCCCGTTGGATTAATCCGGTGTGGAACTTGAGACACTTACGTTGGCGGGGGTGGGACTATGAGCGGGCACCGGCGTCGGAGGTGGGGCAGTGCGAGTGGGCACGACTTTAACGCGCACCGAGCGCCCCCCGATCACTTCGAAACCGTCCGGAATTTCCAAAGGAACTTCACGTGACTCCACCCGGGTGGAAGCGGCAAATACCTCGGGTCGGGTTTCCACGTATTCGGGGGCTTGCTGATCTTTGGTCAGACTCAAAGTTACGAATGCCGGGTCCACCTCAATCATTGGACGCCACCCGGCCGCATGCTCGACCCGGATCCGCGCCAGTGAGATCGCCACTGCTACCGAACGATTCTCAGCTTCCACCGGTACGGTCACGGTCAATCGAGCAGGATTGATTTTCAGGGTGGCTCGAGTACCCTCAACCTTTTGCCCATCCCAATTAACCGGATCCAGGTCGCGCAGTTCGTAACTGGTGGATTGACTTTCGCCCGTCATCAAGACCTTGCCACGCACCTCAGTCACTTCATTCACCAACGGCTCCGGGCCGGAAACGGTAGCGTTTTTCGGATTAAAGACGACTTTACCGGTGCTTCGTCCTTTAGCAGCGGAACCGGTAACCGTCACTCGAAAGGGCACCTGTTTGGTGACTTGAGCGGCCTGCCTGATGTTGATCGTTTCCGGCTCGGAGGAGACAATCCGGAACTGCGGCGGGACCAACACCTTGACCCGCGGGTAAATGCTGTTGGCTTCTTCACCCGTCAAATCAACCGTGGCCTGAATATGCTGCTCACGCAATCCCGTCATCTCCTGACTGTCTCCCTGGACGGTCACGATCACCTTGGAGTGAGACATTTCATAAATGGTCAGCTTGGAACTCTGACCGCGAAGCTGTATAGGAACGGTAACTTGCACCTGCGTCTCCAGGCTTGTCCCACCCGTCTTGGTGACGCGCACGTAGAACCACAATATGACTGCCAACGTCAGGGCAATGACCTCGCGCAACCCAGGATTCTTCAAGGCTTCTTGGCCCTCAGGTTGCGAATGGCTTGAATTGGATTGGAGATAGTGCCGCGACTGGCCAGGGCCGGGTTGCTGACCAGATACTGGGCCAGCATCTTCTTCACGTCGCCCTCCTCTTCTAAAGGCTTGGTAAACTTGCCGTCCTGGGCGAAGCGAATTTGCCCGGTTTCCTCGGAGACGACCAGCACCAGGCAATCGGTTTGAGAGGATACACTAAGCGCAGCCCGATGGCGCGTCCCAAAACGATCATCGGCCTCCTGATCGTGGAAGGAATCCAGAATGCAGGCCGCCGCCAGGATCCGGCTACCGCGAATGATGACGGCACCATCGTGGAGGGGGGTCTTGGGGTTGAAGATGCTGATCAACAGCTTGGAACTGATCAAACTATCCAGAGCCTGGCCACGTTCGGTGTATTCCTTGAGGCCGGTCTCGCGCTCCAGCACGATCAGAGCGCCCATTCGCGCCTGACCTAACTGGTAGGCGGCATAGGCCAGTTCATCGATCAGCGGCACCAGTTCTTCCTTGTCCATCCGAGCCAGCGGCGAACTGGTGAGCACCCCCTGCTGACCGAGTCGCATCAGGGCGCGTCGGAGCTCAGGCTGGAAAATTACGGGCAGCAAAAAGGCCACCGAGACCAGGAACCAGTTTAAAAGCCAGTTGAGAGTTTGCAGCTTGGCCTGATGGGCCAGCAACAGCATCATCAGAACCACCGCCACGCCCTGCAAAATTTGCAGCGCCCGCGTTCCCTGCAATGCGCTCAGCAAATACCTCAGGGTCAAGAAAACAAGGAAGATGTCCAGCAGGTCGCTGGGCTCGATTTGATGCAGAAATTGAAAGCTGGCTGGCACTCGTTGGCGAGTTTTCCCGTTCCCCGTGAGCAACCCCTCCACAGACCTTTACAAATCAGGGGGGGTAAGCTATTATCCGCTTTCGTCGGTTGCCCCCCGACCCGAAGGCAGTCAAGGTAAGTTCTGTCAGACGGCATCAGGAGGTGGGTTCTCCCCCATTTTTCGATCTCGAAAGGAGCAGGCTGCGTTGAAGGCTTTGGGACGTCACATCGTTGCTGAACTCTCGCACTGCGATTCGGAAATTCTCACCGACCTGGACCGAGTCCAGGCGGCAATGGTGCAGGCGGCATTGGTCGCCCGGGCAGAGATCCGGGAACTCGCTTTTCATCGTTTCTACCCTACCGGAGTCAGTGGAGTGGTGGTGCTTGCCGAATCGCACCTGGCCATCCACACCTGGCCGGACGTTGGCTATGCGGCCATTGATGTTTACACTTGCGGCGATACCGCCGAACCCTGGCGGGCCTGTCGCTACCTGGCTGAACAATTCGGCTGCCAGAACATGCACACCACCGTGATGGATCGGGGCATTCCCTCAGCCAGTGGTGAGTACGGTCACCGTCTGACGGTGTCAGAAAACCGCGAGCAGTTGCTGGCGGTCAGCACGGCCTGAGACCTTGTCCAAACCGCTGGTCGGCATCCTGGCCCCGAAAAATGCCTTGCCGGAAGCGCTGCTGGTCGCCCTGGCCAAGCGCGGCGTGGCGGCCGAGTGGTGTAGGATCTCGCCATGGTCTCTGCAAAAGACCTGCCCCTACCGGGTCATCATCGACCGCATCAGCCACGTATACGAGTTCTATCGACCTTATCTAAAGTCGGCCGCCTTGCAGGGTTGCTATGTCATGAACAACCCTTTCTGGTTCCTGGCCGACGACAAGTTTTTCAATTATTCACTTGCCCAGGGGATGGGGGTGGCCATTCCCAAAACCGTATTGCTGCCCTCCCGGGAATACGATGAGCGGGTGCTGGCCCCAGAGGATCTGCACAATCTCGAACACCTGGAGATCCAGTGGGACGAGGTTGAACGGCAGGTCGGCTTCCCGGCCATCCTTAAGCCTTACGACGGCTACGGATGGCGCGAGGTGCACCGCGTAGACAGCCGCGAACAACTGATCGAGATTTACAATGAGTCCATGATGGACGTCATGATGCTTCAAGAGTTCATCGATTTCGAGCACTATGTGCGCTGTTTCGTGGTGGGTGGAAAACACGTCTTGCCCACCTCGTACGACCCGGCGCAGCGCCGCTACATCGTTGACCACGATCACCTCACCCCTGGACTGGGCGAGCGCATCGTGAGCGACTGCATCAAGCTAAATCAGGCCCTTGGCTACGACATCAACACCGTGGAGTTTGCCATCCGCGATGGCATCCCTTATGCCATCGACTTCATGAATCCGGTGCCTGACGCTCGTCCCGAGGTGATTTCGTGGCTCTACTTTAACTGGCTGGTAGACCACATCTGTGACTTCATCGAGGAAGTCATTCGCGACGACCGCCAGTGCGCCACTCATCTGGTAGCCCGCAGCAATCCTTCCGTCATGTCCTCCCTATAAAACGCCAACGGCTCAACCGCCTTTAACCGGGAAGCCTCATAGGCAAGGCTTGCGGAATAACCTGAATTTCAGCTGGCAGCGGTGGGCCCAGGCGTCCATCGATACGTAAGAGACCGCCGGTGCGCTCAGACCAGAGACGCACCCGTTTCACCTGCGAGTAACGCACCCCACGCAAATAGGCGGTGTGCTTGCCCAAAAAGATAATCGGGATGGCCAAAATGAAAGCGAATTTCGATAAGGATGGGATCACGCAGAGATCAAGGTTGCCGTCGTCAATGACGGCATGAGGCGCTATGGCAAAGCCCGCCGAGAAGTGGCTGCTATTGGCCACAGTGATGTGGTAGGCTCGGAAAGATTGTAGTCTGCCGTCCACCTCCAGGAAATAGCGGCGCGGCCTGAAGACGGTAATGGCTTTGACGACAGCCAGCGCCCCGTCCCAAAGTCGCCGAAACATCGAAGGACTCTCTTTAGGGAAAGCCTTCCAGGCGGCTACGTCGACGCCCACCCCAACGGACTCGGTAAAGAGACGGTCGCCGGCCCGCCCAAGATCGACGCCGTGAAGGTTGCCGTTCATTGCCGTCTCCAAGGCGAGTTTCGGCTCCAGCGGCAGACTCAGGTAGCGCGCGAAGTTGTTGAACGTGCCCAGAGGAAGAATGCCAAAGTGCGGACGCTGCTCGAACGGGCGCGCGAAGACACAGGCTTGATCCATGCCCCAGAGCACCTCGCGCACGCTGTCGTCGCCTCCGGCGGCAATAATCAGGGGGCAACCAGCTTGGGCTTCCTCGCATGCCAGGCGAGTTAAGTCGCCGGCCCTTTCCGAAGGACGCAAACGCAATCCGTGTTCTTCGGCCAGTGCCGTCAGTTGTTCCAGATTGTTCGAACCACGCGAAGCGCCCGAAGCCGGATTGAGCAGAACTACACCTGTGATGGTTTGTGCTTCTTCATGACCCATTTTTCTAGGCGCCTTGTTCCCTTCATCCACCATTGCTCCTTGGGGTCGGGCAATTCGATAAGAATCGAGTACACGCCAAGTAAATTCGCACCCAGGACGTCCGTGAAGATCTGATCTCCCACCATAGCGGTCTCGGACGGAGCTGTGCCCAGCATCTGCATGGCTTTCCGAAAACCTCGCAACATGGGCTTACGAGCCAGCGCCACATAAGGAATGCCCAACGGCTCAATGGCACGCTCAACGCGATCCTGCCTGGCATTGGTCACCAGACAGAGCGAGAGCGCGGACGCTTTCGCGCGATGGATCCAGTCCTGCACCTGGTGCTCTACGTCGTGACGATCCCAGGCCAGAATCGTGTTGTCCAGGTCAAGCAACAAGCCCCGGATACCCTGCTGCCGCAAATCATCGATATCGATCTCGGTCAGAAACCCCACCGTCTGTCGGGGTCGAAACCATTTTAACATCATATCAGGCTATCCTATCTGCCGTAACTCAAGCGGTACAGGCAACCCGCGTAATCATCCGAAATCACCAGAGCCCCATCGGGCATTTCCTGGACATCCACCGGCCGACCACTCACCTGGCGAGCTCGCAACCAGCCCTGGGCAAAAACTTCCGCTTTGGCCTTCCCCTGGCCGGCGGGTCGTGCCAACAAAAGACAGTAACCCACAGGGCTAGAGCGGTTCCAGGACCCGTGAGCGGCCAAAAAAACACAGTTCCGATAGGACGACGGGAACATATTGCCTCGGTAGAACCGCAACCCCAACGGAGCCATGTGGGCCTGCAGCTTCGAGGCAGGCGCGACAGGTCTCAGTTCGGCAGGCATTTTCGAGCCCCAGTCAGGATCAGGAACATTGTCACCGTAGCGGTAAGGAAATCCAAAATGCTGATTGAGCTTGGGGGCACGGTTCAACTCCTCGGGAGGGATATCATCCCCGAGCATATCTCGCCCATTATCGCTGAACCAGAGACAGCCATCCTGAGAACTCCAGTCAAAACCCATGGTGTTGCGAATGCCACGCTGCAAAACTTCGAGCTTCTTGAAGTCCTTGCTGAAGCGGCACAGGGATCCGAATGGGTCCGCGACCTCCCCCACATTCAGGGGGGCCCCGATGCCGACGTAGAGTCGCTGATCCGGTCCCCAGCGCAAGACCCGATACCCGTGGTGCTTTTTATCAGGCAGCTGTGAGTTCAATGCTTCCAACGGCGGCTTCTTGTCAAGCCGAGTCAGAATGTTTTGGATGCGCGAAAGGCGCTGTACTTCACAAATGTACAGGGAGCCGTCAGCAAAAGCCACGCCATTCGGCGAATTGAGCCCGGAGGCAACCTCGTGAACTTTGCGCTGAGGAGTCACCGCGAAGACTTTGCTGCCGGTGGTCCCCACGAACAGCGTGCCGTCCGGCGCCATTCCTAGATGGCGCGCTCCCGGCACACGAGCATATACCTCCAGCTTAAACCCCGCGGGCACCTGGATCTGACCGAGCTCGGGTTCCGCCCAGGCCGCTCCGCACAGCAGGAGGCCGAACAGAAGCTTTTTTAGCACCGAGTGGGTTCGGGAATCAGGGAGTTCTCCTGAAGCGGCAACGACTGGTCGACCGGCTTGAGTTCGATCTTGCGCCCGTGCGCCTGGGCGGCCAACATCAGGCGCGCATCCACCACTCGCCCGTCTAGCCAAACAGCCAGATCGGTTTTCAGTACTTCACTCAGCAAAGTCCCCGGCTCCACCTGGTGGGCGCAAGCCTGGTCTTCTAACATCCATTCAATCTTCACTGAACCTCCTCTTTTCACTAGCTAGCCAGTTGCAGCAGCGCGCGGCGCGTCAAAACCCCTGCCAGCTCACGGCGATAGTCGGCGCTGGCACGCAGGTCAATGACCGGGTCCACCAACTCCGTGACGACACACACAACATCTTCGATAATATCGGGCTGAAGGGGCCTTTCCAGCAAGACCCTTTCGGCTTCCAGGAGGCGCTGTGGGGTGCGTCCGATGGCCCCCAAAGCGATCCGAACCTTGCTGCAGATGCCGTTCTCCATTTCTAGAGTGACAGCCAGGTTGACCAGCGCCTGGTCCACCTGTGTCCGGCCAAACTTCAAAAAGATACCCCGCACCTGGCTGGAGGGACGTGGAATCTGAATCTCTTTGAGGATGCCCTGGCCGACTGCAGTACGCCGATAGTCGAGGAAAAACTCCTGAATGGGAAGCCTTTCCTCCCCATCCACCCGCGCGATGACAACCTCGGCATCCAGAGCTAGAAGGGCGGGAGGACTGTCCGCAAAGGGCCCGCCGCCCACCACATTACCCCCCAGGGTGGCCGTATTGCGCACCTCGGTCGGCCAACCCTGACAACAACTGGAGCAGAGGACGCCGCTGGCCAGTTTGGCAATGGCGGGCGATATCGCCAGCTGATGCATCGTCGTAGTAGCACCGATGCGCAGTCGCTCCCCGTCTTCTTCGATGTAGTCGAGGCCCAGCCGGGTCACATCGATCAGGCATCGAATCTCAGGCGGGAGGTTGGGAACAATCTCGGTTCCACCCGCGATAGGTGCCGCGGCTTCGCCGTACTCGTGCTTTTTCTGCACCGCCTCGGCCAGGCTTTGAGGGTAGAGGAATTCCTCCAGTTGACGTATCACCGCTTAAAAATTCCCCGCTCAGGCGTCTCTACCTCTTATTGGAGCGCAGTTAGACGGGAACGGGGGCGTGCAGGGTAAGGCCTATGACAAAGCCGGTAGCGATAATCACGGCTGCTAGCACGATTCCAACGGCGACGTTGCCTTTGCGCAACTCTTCGATCTCATTGAGACCGGGGGTGAAAGCATCGAAAATCTTGATCACGATGCCCAGCGAGACGCCCATTGCCAGGGCGGATACGAGTGTCCAGGCGAAAGCTCGCCCCAGTTCGAGAAAGATCGTTCCCACGCCGGCCTTTTCCCCAAGCCAGGCTGGCCTCCTCCCTTAGAGGACGGCGGCCGTATCCAAGAACGAATAGCCGCCCAAAACCAGACCTTCTCGATTGTGCACGTGCTTGGTGCGCAACAGATAACCCTCGGTGTCTTCGAATTCTGGCTCCGACTTGCCCTCATCCCAAAGCGCGTAGGAAAAGTGGCCCATTTCCGTTACGCAAGGGTCATCGACCACCTTCTCCTCGACCAGGCGCACGGCACGGAAGGGCTCTTGTTTGATCGCCTCCATAATAATGAAAGCTTCGGCATCTCTTTTAGACAGCTTGTTGAGATGCTCAACCATCTGATCACCGAAGTAATTGTTGCCGCCACCCTCTCGGCTCGGCTTGAGGACCCAGTTCTCGGGCTGCTGTAGCGCCAACTCGCGTCCGGTGGCGCCGTGAAGGGAGCCGTCGACCGGCGCCATGGCGACCATAGTTTCCAGAAGCTCTTGCGCTTCTTGGGGCGTCACGAACTTTTCCAACATCGACTGTTGGCCCAATACTTGCTGGATTTTCTTCGTGTTGGCCAGCTGAATGGTTACGCTGGGTATGGACATCGTCTGGCTATGCTCCAGCAAACGCCGTCCCTTCCAGGCCAGTTCATTGTGGTAATGATCGGGACTGTATCCAGCACGGAAGTAGGCGATAGCCGCCGATTTGCCGTGGAGACAGGTAAAACCGTCGCGCAACTCACCTGACTCGCCCAGTTCGTCCAGAGTAGTACGCACTACCGGAATATCGTACTCCAGCACCAATTCCGCCTGCATGCTGCGCTGGTCGAAAGCGTTCACCTCGCCGGGAGGCACTATGAACAGGACCACCTGACCCGGACGGGCATAGTGCTTGTAGCCCAGGGCAAGGCCCTGGCAAATGGTGCTTCCCCCGCGGTGGGCCACCACTTTCCGACCCAGATCGGTTCCAGCATAAAGGTAACGGATGGCGGCGTTGACGCGCTGCGAAGCGTAGCCCAGACTGGCCGCCATAAGATTGGTCTCCACCTGTTTGGGCACGACGCCAGTGGGTGTCGTAGCCGGCATAAAGTCGTGACGGCTCAAGTACAGCCAGGGACGGGCAATGGGCGTGTCGGGCAGGCAACTGTAAAGCCCCTTCACAAAATCATCGACTTCGCGACTGGCGGCCAGATGCTCGTCCAAGAAATCGCGCTGCTGCGAGACCCGATGATAGAGCTTGTTGTAGAGAGGACTGACGCGTCGCCCCTGAGCATAAAACCCGGCCGGGGCCTCCCAAGGATAGAGGGTGAAGGGAAGGTGTCCTATGCTCCCGTCTTTTCGGTAGCGCACAAGGCCGTGAGCCATTACAAACTCCAGACCCTCGGGGGCAAGGTCGGCAGCGCGGTCGATCAGAGAAGAAGCGGTTAGGTTTGTCATACCCGGAGCTACGTTAGGGCGGGGAGGGGTCCTCCTGGCCTTAAGACCTAAACCGCGGCGGAATCCGGGCCGCGCTGCGTCATCTGAAAGACACTCAGAAAATCCTCAACCGCTTCGCGGTGAGTCGGATCTGAAAGAATCGTCTTGGCAATCTTGTTCTGCATCTGCGGATAAGCGGGGTTCTGAGTGAAGTGCTCGCCGTATTCCTGGCCGATGACGCCGTCTACCAATTTCTTGGTGGCCTTAGGAAGATACTCTTCATCCTCAGGGTCTAACTCGAGGAGCCCTGTTTTGACGTTCTCGAGAAATTTCTCTTGCTTGGTAGAGGGCAAACCCTGGGCGGCACTGCTAGGGGTGTAGACGTCGGAAGCTTTTCCGGTAGGAGCTGTCTGATCCTGACCGGTCGACTCTTTCATCTTCTTTTTCTGCGTCTCGAACCAGGCCGTCGAGAGGGGCGG